>JBQGDG010000001.1:0-21255 GCA_052038935.1 Neorhizobium sp.
GCGGTCTAGCGGTTGCGGGATTGCGGCAGCACATAGGGGATATGGGCAGCCGGCAGGCGTCCCACGGCGCCCGAAATTCCGTAGACGCGGCTGATGACCTCGTCGCGCACCGTGTCCCGGCAGGCGCCTTCGGCTACCACCCGGCCCTGGTCGAGCACGACGAGATGATCGGCGAATTCCGCCGCCAGGTTGAGATCGTGCAGGATGGCGAGCACCATGCCGCCGGCCGAGGCGAATTCCCGGGCGGTTTCCAGCACCGAGATCTGATGGCCGAGATCGAGGCTCGCGGTCGGTTCGTCGAGGAAGAGCGCAAGAGGCCGGCCGTCGACGACCGGCTTCGGCACCTGCGCCAGCGCTCTGGCGAACTGCACGCGCTGCTGCTCGCCGCCCGACATCGATGGATAGGGCCGGCTTTCGAAACCACGCAGGCCGACACGCGCCAGTGCCTTGCGCGCTTCCTCGCCGGGATTGAGCGCGCCCTGCGCGACCGCGCCCATGCGGGCGATCTCCAGCGCCGTGAACGGGAAGGCAAGCTGGGTCGCCTGCGGCAACACCGCCCGCCGGCGCGCCAGATCCATGGGGCGGCATAGGTCGACATCGGTTCCGTAATAGGAGACGAGGCCGCTATCGGGTTTCAGCTCGCCGGACAGGACCTTCATCAGCGTCGACTTGCCGGCGCCGTTCGGACCGATGACGACGGTGAATTGCCCCGGCTTCAACGCGATGGCGATCCCATCGATCAGCTTGCGGCCGGATCGGCTGACCGTGACATTGTCGGCGATGATCAGGCCGTCGCTCATGGGAGATCCCGCATGCCGACGCCATTGCGGCCGATCAGCAGGAAAAGGAAGACGGGCGCGCCGAACAGCGCGGTTATCACGCCGATCGGCAGCTCGGCGGGAGCGGCGACCGTTCGCGCCACGCTGTCGGCGATCAGCAGCAGCGCGCCGCCGCCGAGCGCCGAACCGACCAGCAGGAAACGATGCGAAGGTCCCATCGCCAGCCTGAGGAGATGCGGCACGACGATGCCGACGAAACCGATAGAACCGGCGACCGCCACCGTCGAGCCGCAGGCGGCCGCGACCGCCACGATAACGATCCGCTTCAGCCGCTGCACCGGAATACCCATGTGGAATGCCGCGGCATCGCCCAGGATCAACGCGTCGAGCCCGCGCGCGACGAACGGGATGATCGCAAGCACGATCAGGATGAAGGGCAGGATCGACAGGACCCGGCCATAAGTGGCGCCGCCGAGCGAACCGAGGCTCCAGAAGGTGATGTCGCGCAATTGCCGGTCGTCTGCGGTAACGATCAGAAGCCCCATCAGGGCGGCGGTCAGCGCGCCGATGGCGATACCGCAGAGGATCAGCGCCGTTGTCGAGGTGCGCCCGTCACGGGTCGCGATCTTGTAGAGGATCCAGGTGTTGATAAGGCCGCCGAGAAAGGCCATCAGGGGCAGGAAGTGGGTGCCGAGAACCAGGGCGACCGGCGCCAGCAGCGTGTTGCCGAGAACGATTGCGGTCACCGCGGCAAGCCCCGCGCCGGACGTCACCCCGACGATGCCCGGATCTGCGAGCGGATTGCGGAACAGGCCCTGCATCATCGCGCCCGAGACCGCCAGTCCCGCCCCGACGAGCAGGCCGAGAGCCGTGCGCGGCAGGCGGACCGCTTCGAGGATCACGCGCTCCTGGGTCGTCAGCCTCTCCGCATCGCCGGTCGCATAGGCCCACAAGTCCCGCAGCCCGACGCCCGTCGGGCCGACATGCAGGGAAACGAGACACGCGGCGACGAGCAGGACGACGAGCAGGCCGAGGACAAGCGCGCCCTGCGATGTCCTGTCTCCTTCGCCGACACGCCGGAACGGCATGGCAAGCGCCTTCATCAGTTGATTGCGCCCGGATAGATCTGCGTCGCGAGGGCGCGGGCCGCTTCCGGCGTACGGGGGCCGAAGCCGAGCAGCATCAGTCCGTCCATCGAGATCAGCGCCTTGTTGGCCGCAGCCGGCGTGGTCTGCATGGAAGGAAGAGCGAACATCTCTTCCGGCGTGATGGCATGGTCGCCGCGCGACATGGAGAGGATCACGTCCGGCCGGGCGGCGATGACCGCCTCGTCAGACAGCGGCTTGTAACCGGTGATCGAGGGTGCGGCGTTGACGCCTCCCGCCATCTCGATGATGGCACCGGCCTCGGTATCAGCACCACCGGCCATCAGCCGGCCGTTCGAAACGGAAAGCACGAAAAGAACCTTCTTTTTCTCGCCGGTGATCTTTGCCACGTCCGCGGCGACCGCCTTCAAGCCCTCTTCGGTTTTCGCGGCCAGCGCTTCCGCCGCATCCGCGAGGCCGACCGCGACGCCCACGTCACGAATCTTCCGGCCGATCTTTCCGGCATCCGGCGGCGTCGCGATGACGACCATCGGCACTTCGCTCGCCTTGAGGATCTCGATGACCGGCGGCGGACCGGATCCCTCCTCCATCAGGATCAGATCCGGCTTCTGGCCGAGAATGCCCTCGGCCGAGAGCGCCCGCATGTAACCGACATCCGGCTTGGAATTGGCGCCCGCCGGGTAGAAGCTGGTGGAATCGCGCGCGACGACACGATCCTGTGCACCGAGGCCGTAGAGGATCTCGGTGATCGTGCCGCCGATCGACACGATGCGCTGCGCCTCCGGATTGCCCGTTTCCGCGGCCGAGGCGGCTCCGGGGGCCAGATTGGCTCCGACCAAGACGACAGCGAGAAGATATCCGAACCGGGAGCGAACCATGCAATCCACCTGAAAAAACGTGCCGCGAGCCTTCGAGAACACGAGCTTGGCGGCTGGCTGAAATCCGATAACTTGAGTTGAGTACGCAAGTTTTTTTGGCTTTTCAAGGGGACGACCGACAGATATCTTGAGCGAGAAATGAAACTTAAGTGAGGGATTTCTCAATGTATATTGCGATGAACCGTTTTCGCGTGGTTCCGGGCTTCGAAGAGGCTTTCGAAGCGATGTGGCGCAGCCGCGAGGGACGCCTGGCCGAACTGCCCGGCTATATCGAGTTCCACATGCTGAAGGGACCGAAGGCTGAGGACCACACGCTCTACGCATCCCATACCGTCTGGGAAAGCTTCGAGCACTTCAAGGCCTGGACGGCGTCCGAACAGTTCCGCGCCGCCCATGCCAATGCCGGCGAAAACCGCGGCAAGGTGGAATACCTCTCCGGTCCCCATTTCGAGGGCTTCGACGTGATCATCCATGAAGACAAGACCGGCGCGCGCGTCGCCGACGCTGCCTGAGGCCGATCGATGAGCGCCCTCCCCGATACCAGCACCGAAAGGCGTGACCGCGCCATCGCAGCCCTTGCCGAAAAGCCGGACGGCATCGTCGAATCGATCGCCGCCAACGCCGGCGTGACGGCGGCGGAAATCCTCGAAATCCTGCCGAAAGGCTCGGCCGTCATCGCCTCGAAGGAAAGCTTCGACGAGATCTGGGCCGAGCTCACCACCTGGGGCGTCGTCCTTTTCCTCGTCCATACCGAGGATGTCGTCGCCGAGATCGACGGCGTCCTGCCGGCAGGTTCGGAAAGCCACGGCTGGTTCAACATCCATGGCGACAGCCCGATCGGCGGCCACATCAAGAAGGACAACTGCGCGTCGGTGACCTTTGTCGACCGCGCCTTCCATGGCCGCAGGTCCTGCTCCGTATGGTTCATGAACGGCAAGGGCGCGCCGATGTTCAAGGTCTTCGTTCGCCGCGACGAAGCCAGGGAACTTCTGCCCGATCAACTGGCGAAATTCGAGGCCCTGCGCGCCCGCTTCGGCTGATCGCCTGTCCGGTGAGGCGGCGCGGGACGCCGCCTCACCGCACCCGCCGATGTCCTGACATCGTCAGATCGCCGGCACCCACTTCCAGAAGACGCCTTCCATCCGCTCCGGGTAGTATTTGAACTCGCATTCGAAGCGACGGCCATAGGCCTCGGCCGCATCCAGCGCCTCCCGGCTGACCGGGTTCATGCCGGTGCCGGGCGCAAACCAGTCCTCCAGCAGATCTTCCGGCACATAGACGCCGGTGCGCAGCGGCAGCGCCTGCAGGGTTTCGTCCAGCTCCTGAGATGACATCGCATTCCTCCGTCCGTTGCTGTGTCGTGCCCGTCTTGCATGAGAAGGTCGGCGGAAATAGGAAGAGGCGGGCGCTTCTGACGTCGCCCGCCCCTCCGGGAAGTTCCGGGTTCGGACCGGAGATCCGATGGCTACCGGTCAATGATGGGAAACGTGTTCCGGCTTGCCCTTGCGTTTGGTGGAGGCGAAATCCTCCAGTTGCTTCTCGCTCATGGACTTTTCCATGCCCTTGGACGCGCCCTTGAGCTCGCCCTTCTTGATCTCGCCGCGCTTGGCGGCCAGGGCGGCGCCCGCTGCTTTCTGCTGTGCTTTCGATTTGGCCGGCATGGTTGCCTCCTGCATCTGAACGGTTGATGTTCCGCTCCAACTACAGGCGGTCGCTTTCGTTCCCATCGGCCGGTGGAACATCTCAACGCGCGACGGGTTGTCATTCGACGCCGGCAAATGCCGGCGGTGAGGAATGATACTCGAAAGGATACGGCCATGGGAGCGACATCTCCAAAATCCAGTGATACCGGCGGCATCGACCGCGAGCAGCTCGACACCACCAACCGCGAGGCGCTGAAGGAAGCGGCCCGTCTGGGGAGGGATGACGTCACTCTTGTCGAGACGGATCTCGAGGATGCCGACCAGCGGCAGGACACCGACCAGCCGGACGGTCGGCCGAGCCCGATGAGCAACGCCGACAATCCCGAGCGGTAGACATGTTTCCAATCAAGTGACGGCGGCAGCGACGGAACCGAGCGCAGGTCTTGCGGGTTGCTGTCGCCGAAGGATCAACGGAGACATCCATGGAAGCAGACACGGTGCCGACAGAAAAGACAGCGGAACGCAGCAGCCATCCGATGGAGCTCATGCCCGGGATGGAGGTCAAGGCTGCGCCCACCCTTGCGGACGCCGATGCGGAAGCCTTCGTATCCGAGGCGCTGGAGGACCTCGTCGCCTGCCACATCCCCTTCCTGCTTGCGGGTACGTTCGCAATCAGCGCCTATACCGGCATCACCCGTCCCACCAAGGATCTCGATATCTTCTGCAAGGCCGGCGACTACGCCCGCATTCTCGCCCATTTCAAGGAAAAGGGCTACGAGATCGAGGTCGAGGACGACCGCTGGCTCGGCAAGATAAAGAAGGGCAGGCACTTCTGCGACGTGATCTTCGCCGCCTCCAACGGCACGATGCCGATCAGCGACAGCTGGTTCGAGAACGCCCGCCAGATCGAGATGAACGGTCACAAGGTGCGCATCATCGCGCCCACCGAACTGATCTGGTCGAAATGCTTCGTTCAGCTGCGGCATCGTTACGACGGCGGTGACATCGTCCACATGATCCTGCGCGCCCACGACCAGATCGACTGGCAGAGGCTCCTGAACTACATGGAAGTGCATTGGGAGGTTCTGCTGATCCACCTCCTCAACTTCCGCTGGATTTACCCGACCGAGCGGGACAAGGTGCCCAACTGGCTTCTCGACGAGCTGCTCGACCGCCTGAAGGCGCAGCGCGAACTGCCCCTTCCCCAGATGAAGATCTGCCGCGGCCGCATGTTCAGCCGCGTGGATTTCGAGATCGATGTCAAGGAATGGGGTTTTGCCGACGTGGGTGGCGAGGGCGACCTTCGCGAGGGCGTGGACGAGGAGACCATGGAAGGAGGTTCTGCGTGACCAAGGCGCCAGAGAAAAAAGACCCGGCCAAGTCGGAGGCGAAAAAGGCGAACGGCAGGCAGCGGATCGCCGCCATGGGCGACCTCCATGTCAAGGAACACGGTTCGGTATCCTACAGGGAACTGTTCAGCGAGATTTCCCAGGAAGCCGATATCCTCGTCCTCACTGGCGACCTCACCGATCTCGGCAAGCCGGCGGAGGCCGAATTGCTGGCCGCGGACCTGCGTTCCTGCTCCATTCCGGTGGTCGGCGTTCTGGGCAACCACGACTACGAATGCGGCCATGTCGACGAGGTTCGGGCGATCATCAAGGATGCCGGCGTGCATCTGCTCGAAGGCCAGGCGATCGAGATAAACGGCGTCGGCTTTGCCGGCGTGAAAGGTTTTGCCGGAGGCTTCGGCCGCTACATGCTGGGGTCCTTCGGCGAACCGGCGATCAAGGCGATGGTCGCCGAAAGCGTCGAGGAAACGATGCGCCTCGAAAACGCCCTGCGGCAGGTGCGCTCCGAGCGCGCCATGGTCGTGCTCCACTATGCCCCGATCCAGGCCACCGTCGAAGGCGAGCCGCCGGAAATCTTCCCGTTTCTGGGATCCTCGCGGCTGGCGGAAACGATCGACCGTTTTCCGGTCAAGGCCGTGGTCCACGGTCATGCCCATCGCGGCACCTATGAGGGCAGGACACCGGGCGGAGCCCCGGTCTATAACGTCGCCTCGCATATCGAGAAGCCGACTGGCAAGCCTTACGCCCTGCTGGAACTGTAACGAGGGATCGACCTCGTCCAAATAACGCGCCCGGCATGGAACTACCGGGCGCGTTTTCCGTTTGCCGGTCTCTTTCAACGAGGGACAGGATCATATGACGGATACCAATGCCGCCACGGAGTTTCGCGCCTTTCCAAAGACCTGGGGGGCGGAATACGTCGCCGCGGGTGAAGTGCGCTTCAGGCTCTGGGCGCCGGGCCAAAAGACGGTCTCGCTGCGCCTCGATGGCGATGACACCGAGATGAGCCCGAGCGGTGACGGCTGGTTCGAACTGTTGGCGACCGGCGTTTCGCCGGGAACGGAGTACAACTTCGTCCTCGCCGACGGCATGGTGGTCCCGGACCCCGCCTCCCGCGCGCAGAAGGACCACGTCAACGGACCATCGCTCGTCATCGACCCGACGAACTACGGCTGGCAGGACGGCGGCTGGAAGGGACGCGCCTGGGAAGAGACCGTCGTATATGAGCTTCACATCGGCACATTCACGTCGGAAGGTACCTTCCGTGCCGCGATAGACAGGCTGCCTTACCTCGCCGAACTCGGCATCACCATGATTGAGGTCCTGCCGCTGTCGCAATTCGGCGGCAAGCGTGGCTGGGGTTACGATGGCGTCCTGCTCTACGCGCCTCATTCGGCCTATGGCACGCCGGAGGATTTCAAGGCCTTCGTCGATGCCGCTCACGGCCACGGTCTTTCGGTCGTGCTCGACATCGTGCTCAACCACTTCGGGCCGGAAGGCAACTACCTGCCGCTCCTGGCGCCGGACTTCTTTCACAAGGAGCGCATGACGCCCTGGGGCGCGGGCATCGCCTATGATATCGATGCCGCCCGCCGCTATATCGTCGAGGCGCCCCTCTATTGGCTGGAGGAATTCCATCTCGACGGCCTGCGTTTCGATGCGATCGACCAGATCGAGGACACGTCGGACAAACACGCGCTGATCGAGATCGCCGAGCGCATCCGCAGCGAGATCACCGACCGGCCGATCCATCTGACGACCGAGGATTGCCGCAACGTCACCTTCCTACACCCGCGCGGCAAGGACGGCTCCGTCCCGCTTTTCACCAGCGAATGGAACGACGATTTTCACAATGCGGTCCATGTCTTCGCCACGGGCGAAACACATGCCTACTATCAGGATTTCGCCAAGTCCCCGGAAAAGCTGGTCGCCCGCATCCTGACCGAGGGCTTCGCCTATCAGGGCGAAGTCTCGCCGCAGTCGGGTGAAAAACGCGGCGTCCCGTCCACCGGCCAGCCACCGGCGGCTTTCGTCGACTTCATCCAGAACCACGACCAGGTGGGCAACCGTGCACAAGGCGAGCGGCTGCTCTCTCTCGCCGGCATTGACCGCACCAAGATCCTGCTCGCGACCCTGCTCCTCTCCCCGCATATCCCGCTGATGTTCATGGGCGAGGAATACGGCGAGACCAATCCGTTCCTGTTCTTCACCGACTTTCATGGCGATCTCGCCAAGGCGGTGCGCGACGGCCGCGCCAGGGAGTTCAAGGGCCATGCCGGCCACGAGGGCGATACCGTCCCCGATCCGAACGCCAAAACCACCTTCGAGCGCTCGAGACTCGACTGGGACAAGCTCGGGTCGCCGCGTGGCAGGGACTGGCTCGACTTCACGAAGACGCTGCTGAAACTGCGCCGGGAGATCGTCGTTCCGCTGCTCGGTTCGGCCCGCGGCGGCACCGGCGAGGTACTGGCGACCGAAGAGGGCCTTCTCGCCGTCTCGTGGAGTTTCCCGAGCGGCCGGCTCGCGATCGCGCTCAACATTTCCGAGGACGGCCACCCACTGCCCGACATGCCGGGCAAGGCCATCTTCGCCTATCCTCCCAAGGACCATCCCGAAGCCGTGACGGACCTTTCCCCGAATTCCCTGTTGGTCAGCTTCGAAGCTGCCGGAGCCGCTGCATGATCCCGACCGCCACCTACCGCATACAGTTCCGCAACGGCATGACCTTCGACCGCGCCGCAGCACTCGTCCCCTATCTGAAACGTCTCGGTATCAGCCACCTCTATGCCTCGCCGGTTTTCACGGCCACGACGGGCTCGACACATGGTTACGACGTGACCGACGCCAACGAGATCGATCCCGCGATCGGCGGCCGCGAAGGTTTCGACCGCATGGCGCGCGCGCTCAAGGCGGCCGGGCTCGGGCTGATCCTCGACATCGTTCCGAACCATATGGCCGCATCCCTGGAGAATGCGTGGTGGCGGGACGTCGTCGAGAACGGGAAGGAAAGCCGCTATGCCCGTCATTTCGACATCGACTGGACGCGACGCCTGACCCTGCCCTTCCTCGGCGACACGTTCGAGAAAGTGCTGGAGGCCGGCGACATGAATGTAAAGGCCGACCCTAAGACGGCGAAGCCGGCGCTCGCCTATTACGAGAGCTTCTATCCGCTCGATCCGAAGACCTATGCCGGACGGGAGGCCGACATCCTTGCTTCGACGGACAAGGTTGAGATCGCGGCCCTGCACGACCTGCAGCCCTACCGGCTGACCTCCTGGCGCGATGCGCCGCGCGATCTCTCCTATCGCCGTTTCTTCGAGATCACCGGGCTTGCCGGCGTTCGCGTCGAAGACGACGAGGTCTTCGACGATACCCATCGGCTCATCCTCGAACTGGTCCGCTCCGGCACGGTGGACGGACTGCGCGTCGATCACGTCGATGGTCTCGCAGATCCGAAAGCCTATCTCGAAAGACTGCGCAAAGAGGCCGGCGACGCGTGTTACGTCACCGTGGAGAAAATTCTCGGGGAAGGAGAGGATATCGCCCGGGATTGGCCGGTCTCCGGCACGACCGGTTACGAATTCATCGCTTCGATGAGCGACGTGCTCGTCGATGGCGAAAATCTCGCCGCGCTGCAGGCAGCCTATGCTGCGGTCACCGGCAAGGCAACGGATATGGAATTGGAACTGCGCTCGGCAAAATTGCTGATGGCTGACAACAACTTCGCCGGAGAAGTTGCAAACCTGGTCAAGCTTGCGGAATCGATACATGAGGAGCTGGGCGAGACCCCCGCCCTCTCCCTGGAGACGATACGGGCCGGCCTGCGTGAACTGCTCGTCGGCTTCCCCGTCTACCGCACCTACGGCACCGAGGAAGGCATGCCGCCCGAGGGACGTCAGATGCTGCAGCGCGTGGCCGACCACGTCAGACGCAGCCAGCCGACCGCCGATCTGGCCGCCCTGCCCTTTCTGACCAGGGTGCTCGACGGCGATGTCCCTGGCGCGGTCGCCGGCAAGGCCGCCACGTTCCGAACCCGCTTCCAGCAGCTGACCGGCCCGCTCATGGCGAAATCCGTCGAAGACACGCTGTTCTTCCGCCATCATGCCCTGATCGCGCTCAACGAGGTCGGTGCCGAGCCGCTGCCGCGCAGTTACGGGCTGGAACATTTCCATGCCACGATGGCGGAAAGGCTGAAGCTACAGCCCGATGCCCTGTCGGGCACATCCACCCACGACACGAAGCGCGGCGAGGACGCCCGCACGCGCCTATACGCGATCACCGAGGCGCCGCAGGTCTGGGCCGACGCCGTACGGCGCTGGCGTCAGATGAACGGCGGCGCGATCCGCACCCTTCCCGACGGACCGGCGCCGGATCCGGCCGTGGAATGGATGCTATACCAGGCGCTTGCCGGCGTCTGGCCGGCGGACCTTCGTCCCGGCGATGCGGCGGAACTCGGCAAACTGAAGGAGCGTTTCCGGGCCTATGCGGAAAAGGCGATCCGCGAGGCGAAACTCAGGACGAACTGGGGCGACGGCAATGCGGAGTATGAACAGGCGGTCGGCGACTATGTAGACCGCATGCTCTCGCCGGAGAACCAGGAATTTCTCGGCGATTTCGTTGCGACCCTGCGGCCTTTCCTGCGCGCCGGCCATGTCAACGGCATCACCCAGACGCTGATCAAGCTGACCGCGCCCGGCGTGCCCGACATCTATCAGGGCAGCGAGGCCTGCGATCTCTCCCTGGTCGATCCCGACAACCGCCGCGAGCCCGACTTTGTCCATCTGCAAAGACAGCTTTCGGAAATGGCGCCGCTCTCTTCGGCCAGCGAGCAGGATTGGGAGACCGGCCGCCTCAAGCAGAACCTGATCGCCTGCCTCCTGAAGTACCGAAGCGAGCTGCCCGACCTCTTTCGCAAGGGCGACTACCTTCCCCTGCAACCGAGCGGCAAGCGGGGACGCAACGTCGTCGCCTTCGCGAGACGCAACGACCGCCATGCCCTCATCGTCATGGCGCCGCGGCTCGTCCTGGAGGCGCTACACGAGACGCCGCCTCAGGCGTCGGAATGGGCGGAGACGCAGGTTGCGCTGCCGGCATCTCTCTCCGGCCGGCGATATCGGGATATCTTTACCGGCCGGGTGCTTGATCTGGACGATCGCGCCGCCGTCAACCGGACCTTTGCCGACCACCCCTTCGCGGCGCTTCTTTCGGAATAGGCACAAACAAAAGGAAACCGCCGGACCCGAGGGGCCGGCGGTTTATCCGTGTCGCCGCATCTTCTTCCGGGATCAGCCGATCCCGAGGAAGGAGAGAATGGCGAGGACGATCACGACGGCGCCTACGAGCCAAATGATGCTGTTCATAATGTTCTCCTGAAAAAGCAGTATTTACAGTACGGTAATGCGTTCGGCTCAAGCAAAGCCGACGAGGTTGAGAACCGCGATGACGATCACGACTGCTCCGACCAACCACACGATGCTGTTCATGACGTTCTCCTTCTGATGTCGGAAAATTGAACGGCTGCGGGCTCGAAAAGTTCCGCAATCCGCACTCGAAATGCTCGGACTTCCAAGGCCATCGCCATCGTCTTCGGTTCGCGGCAGATAGAATGCCGGCTGACCGGCAAGGATTTCCGACGGTGCGGAAGCAGATCGCGTGACATTTTCCCCGCAGCAGCGAAGATCGGCTCCGTGCCGTTGCGGTACCCGCCATCCTACTCTTGGCCAACTAGCTTATTTCCAATATAAGCCTGAACATCGAGCGAATAGATTCCGGCAAATGGGGAAAATGCTGTCATGGCCAAGTGGATCGGCACGAAATACCGCGACACATACTACGGGACGGAGGCGCGGGACATCGTTTCGACGCTGGGCGGCAACGACACGATCTACGGAAACGGCGGCAACGATCTCCTGAGAGGGAACGGCGGTAACGACTATATCAACGGCGGACGCGGCAATGACTTCATCCTCGGCGGATCGGGCAACGACCGGGTCTATGGCAGTGTCGGCGACGACACCATCCTCGGCGAGGGCGGAAACGACATGCTGGATGGCGGCAAGGGCAACGATGCTATCGACGGCGGTGCCGGCAACGACGTTATCCGGGGCCAGGCCGGAACGGACATCCTGCGTGGTGGCGCCGGCAACGACATCCTCTATGGCGGCTCGGGCCGAGACGCGCTGTTCGGCGACGAGGGCCTCGATACGCTCTATGGAGGGTCGGGGTCGGACTTCTTCGTCGTTGATGTCCCGGCACCGGAATTCGGCCTCGCCTACGAAATCGACATCGCGGCCGATTTCGGGCCGGGCGACAAGATCAACCTCACGCTCCTCGATTGGGTTGGCGATACGGACGGGCTGACGCTACGCCCCATTTCCCTCTATCTGCCGAACGGAACGGGCGGCATCGTCATAACCCACGGCTTTCGAGTCTTTTACGAAGGGACGGCGCTCATCGACGTCGCGGCATCGAGCCTTTCGACGGATGATTTCCTGATTTAAAGCGTCTCAACTCCGCGGCGGGAAGAGAACTTCCGAGTGATATCGGCACCGGTCGCGGGCGGGTTCGTCAGGATCCGCCGCGCGGCAGGCCGGACCCGCGATCGAGCTTGCCCTGCTCCGCCTTGTAGAAATACTGGCTGGCCACCAGCCAGCCTTTCAGCGGCCGAAGCGGCAGGATGCAGGTGACGAGCAGGAACGGCAGCGAGATCAGCATGTGGATCCAGAAAGGCGGCTGGAACGCCACCTCGATCCAGACAGCCAGCGCCACGCTCGGCACGCAGGCGAAGCAGATGACGAAGAATGCCGGGCCGTCAGCGGGATCGGCGAAGCCGTAATCCAGACCGCAGACCTCGCAATTCGGCCGGAGTGTCAGGAACCCGTTGAACATGTGCCCCTGACCGCAACGGGGGCAATGCCCGCGCACACCGGTGCTGTAAGGCGAAAGTGGCGGCCACTGCGCATCCTGTCCCATGAAGCTCGGTTCTCTCGATAAAGCCAATCTGACATGTGCGTAACGCCGAACCTTGGCATTCATCAAGGGTTTCCACGCCGGCGCGTCAATCTGCCTCGCCCATAGGAGGCAGAACCGCAGCGGATTTCAACTCAGTCCCAGAGCGGTTCCGGTATCACGTAGCGTCCCACGATCTTCAGGCTTCGGTCCGGCTGGATGATATAGGTCTCCCGGACCCGCTCGCCCCACTGATTGCGGAATTCATGCGGCACCCGGCTGCCGATCGGCGACTTGGTGAGCTTCGTGCGCGGCTGGCCACCATAGGTGATGCTGCCCGGGATGGGCTCGAGCCCTGCTCCGGTGTCAACGGCATACGTCGTGCAACCCGACAGGACCACGACCAGCACTGAGAGAATTATCGCGGATTTCATCGCCTGATCCTCAGCCAGAAGAGAACTGCCGCATCGATATGGCGGCTTCCCTTGAGATAGGGTTTCGCAATAATTCCGCTACCCTTCCGTTCATTATCGGCTAAATCTTTCTCAAGAACATCACCCCGTTTCAGGAAATACCCGTGCCCAGACCCGTCGCCGGAATGTCGATCGCAGAATTGTCCATGTTGGTCCACTCGGGCGTCATGAGCCCGGTGGAAGTGGCCGAGGCCGTCTTCGACGCCATCGACCGCCATCCCGACAAGGCCATTTTCGTTTCGCTGCTGAAGGACCGGGCGATGACGGAAGCCGCCACGGCAGCCAGACGCATCGTCGAAGGACGCTCGCTCGGCTGGCTCGACGGCCTGCCGATCGCCTGGAAGGATCTTTTCGATATCGAGGGAACGGCCACGACGGCAGGTTCGCGCATATTGGCCTCGGCCGGGCCGGCGGCTCGGGATGCGACTGTGGTCGATCTCGTCCGCCAGACCGGCATGGTCGCGGTCGGGCGCACCAACATGAGCGAATTCGCCTTTTCGGGCATCGGCATCAATCCCCATTACGGCACGCCGCACAATCCGAGATCCAGAGACGTGCCGCGCATACCCGGCGGCTCCTCCTCCGGCTCGGCCGTGGCCGTGGCGGCAGGTCTCGTACCCGTGGCGATCGGCACGGATACCGGCGGATCGATCCGCATTCCGGCGGCCTTGAATGGCATCGTCGGCTACAAGGCGAGCGCGGGCCGATATGCAATGGACGGCGTCTTTCCCCTGGCCGGCAGCCTCGATTGTCTCGGACCGCTCTGCCGCAGCGTGGAGGACGCGATATGGATCGACGCCGCCATGCGCGGCGCGACGCGGCCCGACATCCTGCGCCGCCGGGGAGACGCGCTCGATCTCGTCATCCCTCTCAACGGCGTCTTCGACGGCGCCGAGCAAGGCGTGGTCACTGCCTTCGAGGCGGCCGTCGAGCGACTGGAAAAGGCAGGCGCAAGGGTCGAACGGCTTCGCATTCCTGCCTTCGAGGCGATGACGGAACTGATGAAGAGCCGCGGTGCCCTGGTGACCGCCGAAGCCTTCGCTCTCCATCGCGACCGTCTCACCGGCGCGTCGGCCGACGGGATCGATCCGCGCGTGGTTGCCCGCATCCGTCTCGGCGAGCGCATCGCCATGGCGGATTACATCGACATGCTGGAAGTCCGCCGGCGCCTGATCAGGGAAACGGATGAACTTCTGGCTGGAAGGCTCGTCGCCTTCCCCACCGTCGCCCATGTGGCGCCGCCGATCCAGCCCCTGCTCGATGACGACGACCTGTTCTTCGCGACCAACGGCAAGACCCTGCGCAATACGGGTTTCGGCAATTTCCTCGCGTGGTGCGGCGTCTCGATCCCCTGCGGCACCGGCGATGCCGGCATGCCGGTGGGCTTTCTCCTCTCGGCGGCTGCGGGCGCAGACGAAAAACTTCTCGCCGCCGCGCTGGAACACGAGGAGACAATCCGCGGATAACGTCGCCTTCCGGCAAATCCGGAGCAGGTCGTATCCGAAGCCGCTCCGCGTCCATGTCCACCACAAGCTCCAAAGCCGCGATGCCCGACCGCTGAACGGGCTCGCTCAGCCTCAGAGGTAGAAATGGCCAAGCAACCGCCCCTCGAACACTCCGAATTCTCCGGCGAGTTCGAAGATGAAGGCATCACCGTGCTCGTCGACATATTCAGGCCGGCGGGCACCAACGGCGACTGGACCATGGAAGTGGTCAGCCAGAACGAAGACGTGACGTCATGGGACGAGCCTTTCGCCACCGACAAGGACGCGTGGGAGGAATTCCTCGCGACGGTGGAAGCGGAAGGCATAGGCACCTTCCTCGAAAACGAGGGGCCGGTCATCCATTGAAAAACGGAGGAAGCCAGCAGGCCGGGCGATCGTAAAATACCGACAGGATTAACCGTAATGCCAATAACATTGCCGGAATTCTACTTTAACATTCTTTATTAACGCTGTTATGCGGCGAAACATGACAGAACCGCTCCAAAGTTCTGCGGGGGCGGTCATGCAAATAACTTCCGGCAATGAAAAGCTGCAAACCATTCAGGGCCTGCGTGCGCTCGCCGCGCTTCTCGTGGTCTTCCAGCACGCTCTCCTGACGATCATCGGTTCGGCTGCGGCACCCGGCTCGCCGTTCTACGGGATCGTGGTTTCCACCGGCGACAATGGCGTTTTCCTGTTCTTCGCCATCAGCGGCTTCATCATGATGTATACGAGCCGCGGCAAGTTCGGAAAACCGGGCGCGCCGCGCCGTTTCATCGCCAAGCGGCTGCTGCGGATCGTGCCGCTCTATTGGCTCTGCATGGGCATCTACGCCCTCAAGCTGGCGGCCCAGCAGAATGCGCCGGCCCTGCCCGACCTCGTCAAATCCTTCGCCTTCATTCCCTACCAGAATGCCGAGGGCTTCTTCCATCCGGTCTATCCGCTCGGCTGGACCCTGAATTACGAAATGCTCTTCTACGCAATCTTCGCCGTCTCTCTCGTCCTGAGCTACCGGCTCGCTACGGCACTGGTCATCTCGCTCATGCTCGCGCTGGTGGCTGCCGGTCAATGGCTGGGAGCCGACCAGTCGAACGCGATGGCCTACTACTATACCCGCCCGATCATGCTCTACTTCGTCCTCGGCATCATCGTCTTTCTCGCCTACGACGCCTTGAAGGAACGACAGCTGCTCGATATCGGCTCGGGAAACCGCTTCGCTCTATTCCTGGTGATCGTTGCCGTTGCCGCGCCGCTGCTTGCGGGCGTTACCGGCATCATCCTCTCGCCCTATGCCGTCTTCCTGGCGATATCCCTGCTGCTCGCCTATGCGACCATCGGACAGCCCAGCGGCAGATGGGACGGCCTCGCATGGCGCACGGTCCTGCTGCTCGGAGAAGCTTCGTTCAGCATCTATCTGACCCACAGTTTCGTGCTCGGCCCGATGGGCCGCGTCTGGAGCGCACTGCATTTGCCGGAAAGCATGTGGTGGCTGTTCTGCGGCGGCGCACTCGTCGGAGCCGCGATTTTCGGCGTCCTGACCTATCTCTTCGTAGAAAAGCCGCTGACCCGGGTTACCCGAGCTATCTTTTACCCGCAGCCGCGACTGCCCGGCGTTTCCGCAGGATAACCGCGTCGAGACGCCGAGGTTCGGTGAACGGGCTGCGGATCGGGCAGCCACTGCCTGAGCCTCCGATGCGGCGCGACGACCTGATCCGCGGCAGTCTCCGCATCGAGAGAGGTGGCCGCTTGACGGCCACCCCGTTCCCGTCCGCGATGTTTACAGCACGAAGTCGAGCGCCGTGAGCTTGATCGGGTCGTCCAGCACGATGCGGAAATCGTCCTTGCCATCCCCGTCCACGTCGCCGCGGATATAGGTCTTGTCGCCGGAAATATAGGACCGCAGTTCACCGGCCTTGCCGTGGAAGCTGGAAGTGCCGATCCACTTGAAGCTCTGGTTGCCCGACTTCTCCGTATTCGCGTCGATGATCGACAGGTCGATGATGTCGTCCGCCCGGCTGAAGTCGGTAATGACGTCGAACTGTTTCGGGGTCGAATCCGTGAACCGCTCGTAGACGAAGGTATCCTTGCCGCTGCCGCCCGTCAGGACGTCGGCGCCGATGCTGGCGATCAGCCTGTCGTTGCCGGCGCCGCCGATCAGCGTGTCGTTGCCAGCCCGTCCGACCAGCAGGTCGTTGCCCGCACCGCCGGAGAGACGATCATTGCCCGCGGTACCGCGCATGTCGTCGGCATATTTCGTCCCGACATAGGCCTCGATCGACTTGAAATTGAACCCGTCGCGGTTGACGTCGAGATTGAGCCCCGTGGTCATGCGGTCGAAGGCCAGCGTATCGAAGCCCCCGCCCCCCTGGAAGGCGCCGATGCCCGTGGCATGGAACACGTCGTCGCCGCCATATCCCTTGTTGATCCCGTAGAGATCGTCGTCGCCGGAGAGAAGCAGCTGCGAGCCGAGCAGGCTTCCGGCGCGCTGGAGCGCGGCCAGATCCTCGATGAAGACACCGCCGTCGCTGATCTGCAGCGAGCCGGTCGGATAGGTTTCGAGACCGTCGGTAACGAAGATCATGATCTTCGTGATATTGCCGGAAATGACGCCGTCGACCAGCTCGAAACTGCCGCTGATTGCCAGGCTCGTGCTCTGATACCAGCCGAAATCCAGGTCTTCTTCCTTGCTGAAGGTGACATAGGTCGAGCTGAAGGTGCTCTCCTGATAATCCGGCATGAAGAACTTGGTAATTGCTGTATTTGCTCTGAAATTGGCCACTGGTTTTCCCTCTTTGCCACGCACGGCACTAGAACAGACTCAATTGCGGTTTTCAACTCAGGATTGACAGGGCTGAACATTCCCCCGGTACAATCCGTTCTGCTTGAAGTCGATGCACGATGCCCGGCCGCTTCCGGCGGCAGAGGCCTCGCTCACCCGGCGCGGAAAGCCCCCGCCGGGCCGGTTTTTCGGTTTGTATGGCTTGTCGGGAGCTGCCGGCTCAGAGAAACCAGTCGTCCTCCGGTTCTCCGGGAGAATCTCCGTACATCTCGCTGAGGACGATGGTGCCCCCACCGGAAAGCACGATCATCGTCGTGTGGTCTCCCACGTAACCGAGCGTCCAGGTCTGGCCCCGCAGATCGATCTTGTCCACGCCGCCGGTCTGGAAACCGTCGATATCGTCATCGCCCTCGTCCACCCCGAAGACGAAGACGTCCTGACCGGTCGCACCGACGAGATTGTCGTTGCCTCTGCCGCCGTTGAGAACGTTCCTGCCGTCCGCATCGACCTCGAACTCTCCGAAATCGCTGGCGACCAGCGTGTCGTTTCCGGCGCCGCCATAGAGGAAGTCGACGCCACTGCCGCCAATCAGGAGGTCATCCCCGAGGCCGCCATAGATCATGTCGCGCCCCGCCTCTCCATGGATTTCGTCCGAACCGTCCCCGCCGTAGATCGTGTCGATGCCCGACCCGCCGTAGAGGGTGTCGTTGCCCTCGCCGCCGCCTATCACGTCCTGGCCGCTGGCACCCTTCACCCGGTCGTTGCCGAGCCCGCTCCAGATGACGTCGTCGCCCGCATTACCGAAGAGCGTGTCGTGGCCTTCCCCGCCGAAGACGGTGTCATTGCCCTCTCCGCCGATCACAAGGTCATAACCGAGGCCGCCGCCGATAACGTCGTCCCCCGTACCGCCGAGCACGCTGTCATTGCCGCCGCCTGCATAGACGGTGTCGTTGCCCGCACCGGCATCGATATCATCGACGCCGTCCGTCCCGCCCAGCCAGTCGTCGCCATCGGTCCCGCCGATCGCATTCGGCGGCCCGGACGGAGTGTCGAGCGTGAAGGTGATCTCGCCGTTTTCGATGGAGTAGCTGCCGGCGGTCTGGTTCTGGATGATGATGGATATGGCGTCGTTTCCACCTGCACCATCCAGGTCCACGATCAGCTGGCCGGCGTCATACAGCACCGTGGCACCGGCCCCCGCATCCGTGACGACGATCCTGTCATCGGCGGAAAAGTCGGTGATCGTGTCGCCGTCGAGCTCGGCGGATGCACCGGAGAAGACGTCGCTGCCGCCATTGCCGGTAAGCCGGTCGGCCCCCGCGCCACCGGCCAGGGTGTCGTCCTGATCGCCACCGATCAGGATGTCCGACGCCGTTCCGCCGGTAAAATCCGCCGTGCCGTTCCCACCGGCCAGGCTGAGATACAGGCCATCGCGCGATGAGAGCCGGGTATTGTCCGCATATGCCGGAACGTTCTGCAGGGTGCTGCCTTCCAGCGTGAATGTCACGCCGGCCATCCCCGGACCGATTTCGAGCAGCCGGTTCGGATAGTAGCTCGACAGCTCCCGTCCTTCTTCATCGGTAATGGCGAAACTTGCCGAAAGGCTGATATCCCCACCTATGGTTGCTCGAAAATCCATGATTTCCCCTCCGAAGACATGTCATGCCCGGCGCGACCTAAGCACGGGCCGCATCCCCCGTCATCACCAATATGGGGGAACCAGTCACGATCCTCGACGCCCCCCCACGACACGACCGGCGCCCTGGCGGAGTTGCGGCCGGGGAGATCGCCGACATGGCGGACGGCCGGGGGCAAAACAGCGCGTGCGACAGGGCAAAAAAGCCCGCCGGCTTGCACCGGCGGGCTCTTGATCCCCATGAACCAGCAAAGTCAGGGGGACCACATCAATCGGACCGAGAGGGAGCCTCTTACACACCGTCTTTGCCCGACAGATCCTCTTCACGTCCGGGCGCCTGCCGGCGCCCCGAACCTCATCCGTCAGAGGATGAAATTGTCGTCGGTCAGGTCGGCGACGAGAACGTCGTCGAGCGTGATCGAATCGCCGGCCGACAGCGTGATGACGACTGAATCATTGACCAGGTCGCCATCCGTATCGACATCCTCGATCGTGCCGTCTGCGACAAGATCCGCAAACTCGCCGTCGAGATTGTAGGCGGAGATATCGAGGCGGTCACCGTCATCTCCATAGAGGAAGTCGACGATCATGTCGTTGCCGCTGCCGGTATCGAAGCCGAAGACATCCGCATCGTCCACGCCGCCGACGGCGTCGGCGCCCTGCATCGTGTCGTTGCCGGCACCGCCCCAGACTTCGTCGTGGCCTTCTTCGCCCTCGAGATAGTCGTTGCCGGTACCGCCGTAGATGGTGTCGTCTTCCTCGTCGCCGTAGAGATCGTCGGAGCCGGTGCCGCCATAGATCAGGTCGTCACCATACCCGCCGCCGACATAATCGGCTCCCGCACCACCGCCGAGAATATCGTCGCCTGCGCTGCCGTTGACATCGTCGCTGCCGGCACCAGCCCAGGCTTCGTTGTCACTCGTATCGTCGTCGTCGGCGCCGTTATTGGCTGCATTGCCGGCGTAGATCGTGTCGTCGTCGGCACCGCCATAGATCGTGTCGGAGCCGTTGCCGCCTTCGATATAGTCGTCACCGGCGCCGCCGCCGAGGACGTCATCGCCGGAGCCGCCATACAGCTCGTCGTTACCTTCGTCGTCGGCGCCGGCCCACACGGTGTCATTGCCCGCATCGCCGTAGACCGTGTCGTCGCCACCCTGGCCGACGATGTAGTCGTTTCCGGCGAAACCGTTGATCTCGTCGTTCGTCCCGCCCCCGATGAGCTCGTCGTTACCCTGGGTCCCATTAATAACGGCCATAACTTCTTCCCTCATTTAAGAATATATATGCTGATCGCCAGACATTTGGCTGATGATTTTTCTCACCGGCACGATTATGAGTCAATGAAACTTGCGACTTAAGGATATACCCCTTTTGGATTAAGTATTTTCCGATTCTTTATTTGGTATTGACGCAGAAATACGCACAGAGACACCTATGTCTTTGCGCATTGATCTTCCACGTTAATTTCTCAAACCTGTGCGACCTCGGATTGGAGGCTCGCAGCGCGGGCTCGACGGACGGAGCACGCGTGTCGACGAAGGATCCTTCGTCACCGCCTTCGGCAGGAAGCCCGGAAAGCGTCTTTCGTCCGCATTCCATCACAGATTGCTAAAAAATCCATTCCGCTAAAAGGGGTACGATCGTCAGCGATGATCCGCCCCTGGGAGGACCGGCGACAGCCGGGACCGCACACATTCGCCATCATCCCGAAACCGGGCAAGCGTGAGTCGGGTGGGGAGACTCGTTCCCTGGCCGGTAGTGGTTCACCGGCACGTCGCAGATCCTGCGGGGACAGGCCGCATGATCCGAACGCGCGACGTCACCCGCGTCGGATGCGCGCCCGTGCGGGCGGCAAACGCAAGTACGAGGCGCCCTCGCGATCGCCTCACATGCTAATGCAGGAGCAGGCCCGTAAATCACCGGAAGCCCGCGCGATCGTTCTAATATTGAGAGGATTGATGGTAGCGGGAGAGGGACTTGAACCCCCGACACGCGGATTATGATTCCGCTGCTCTAACCACCTGAGCTACCCCGCCACAAGGGCCGCAGCGCGTGCGGCCCGTTTGGATGTGCGGCTTATAAAACCCGTGTCACCAAAGTGTCAAGCGTGTCTGAAGACAAAAACCGGGGAGTTTCCAACCTTAGTTTTTTCCCGGCCCGGGGCTCCTGTGAAATGAAGC
>JBQGDG010000002.1:0-14055 GCA_052038935.1 Neorhizobium sp.
TCCATGTCGAACGGCGGGTCGTCGTAATCCGACATCGGCGGCGCGGAAACCACGCGGCGGGACGGCGCGACCTGTTCTCCGTCGCCATCGAGCGAAGGCTCCCGGCGACGCGTATTGACGGCGGCTGCCTTCGGCCGCACCGGCTCGTTCAGCGTGCCGAATTCGTCGTCATTGAAGTCATAAGGTTCTTCATAGGCGCTGCGCGCCTTCGGCTTGATGCCGAACAGGCGGCGGAAACGGGCCTGGGTCGTATACCAGTGATGCGCAACGGCACCGAGCGGCAGGAAGCGTTCGAGCAGGCTGCCGCGATCGTCATCCTCGTCTTCCTCGACCTCCTCGCGCTTGGCGCGGGAGGCAACGGCCGGCACCGGCTTGTCGTCGTCCTGGCTGTCATATTCCAGTGGGTCACCAACCAGGCCGGAGGCAAACAGCATCAGCCAGATGCAGGGAAGGGTGAAGATGCAGCCAAGCACCATCGCCACGATACCGGTCGGGTAGGCGCCGACGAAGAGCGCGGGGAAGCGCAGGATCATGTCGCCGATGACGCCGCCGATCCCGTTCGGGATGGGCCAGGTCTGCGGCGAGGGAAAGCAGCCGAGCGTGGCCGATGCGAGGATCGTGCCGCCGCCCCAGGCAGCAAGCCGCGCCGGAATGCGGTCGAACCGGCGGCCGGAGATCAGCGCCAGCGCGAAGGCAAGGATCGGCAGCAGCGCGAGGATGCTGGCAAGGCCGAGAAACTGCATCATCAGGTCGGCAAAGGCCGCGCCACCGAAGCCGAGAATATTGGTCGGGTCGTTGTCGGTGGCGTAGGAAAAGCTCGGATCGGCGACATTCCAGGTCGCCAGCGCCGCAACCGCGAGCGCCAGGCCGAAAAAGATACCGAAGCCGGCAAGCGCCAGCGTCTGGCGCAAGACGAAGGAGCTGACGACCGAGCGGGTTGACCGGTTTGTCAGTGCCGCCGAACTGCTTCTGCCCATCGTATCTGCCCGTCGTCCGTGAAAATCAACAATGCGAGAAAATCGGCAGATGCCGCCACGCAATTCCGGCAGAGCCTAACGCGGCGATGGTTAACGCAGCTTTAACCACGAGCCGGAGGCCCGGTTCTCCAAACGAAAATGGCCCGGAAAACTCCGGGCCATCTCGATCGGAAGGCTGCAGCCGGCCGAGGCCGGCTGTCCCTCTTAGTTGTGGTAGGCAGCTTCGCCGTGCGACGCGAGGTCGAGACCTTCGCGCTCGGCTTCGACCGGAACGCGCAGGCCGACGATGAGGTCGACGATCTTGTAGATGACCAGCGAGCCGATACCGCACCATGCGATGGTGACGAGAACGGCGTAAAGCTGGGTCATGAACTGGCCGCCCATGGTGACTCCTTCGGCATAACCGATGCCGCCGAGCGACGAGGATGCGAAGATGCCAGTTGCGAGAGCGCCGAAGAAGCCACCAACGCCGTGGACGCCGAAGACGTCAGCGGTGTCGTCGTAGCCGAACTTGTTCTTGATGACGGCGACGAAGAAGTAGCAAAGCGGCGAAACGATGAGGCCCATGATGATGGCGCCCATCGGACCGGCGATGCCGGCGGCCGGGGTGATGGCGACGAGGCCGGCGATCATGCCGGATACCGCGCCGAGCAGCGAGGCCTTGCCGCGGGTGAAGGTCTCTACGATGCACCAGGAGATGATCGCGGCGGCCGTGGCGACGAAGGTGTTGACGGTTGCGAGCATCGCGCCGCCGGAAGCTTCGAGGTTGGAACCGGCGTTGAAGCCGAACCAGCCGACCCAGAGCATTGCGGCGCCGACGAGCGTCAGCGTCATCGAATGCGGAGCCATCATGTCCTTGCCGAAGCCGGTGCGCTTGCCGACCATGATCGCGCCGATCAGGCCCGCGAGACCCGCGTTGATGTGGACGACGGTGCCGCCGGCGAAGTCAAGCGCGCCCCAGCCGAAGATCAGGCCGTTTGCGTCCCAGACCATGTGGGCGATCGGGAAGTAGACGAAGGTGACCCACAGGATGCAGAACAGGATCGAGGCCGAGAACTTGATGCGCTCGGCGAAGGCGCCGACGATCAGCGCAGGCGTGAGCGCCGCGAAGGTCATCTGGAACATGACGAAGATGAATTCCGGAATGACGACGCCGTCGGAGAAGGTCGACGCGGTCGAATCCATGTTGACGCCGGAGAGGAACATCTTGGCCGTGCCGCCCCAGAAGGCCGAGGTGCTACCGCCGAAGGCGAAGGAATAACCGTAGGTCACCCAGATCAGCATGATGGCCGCACCGGCGACCGTGCACTGCATCAGCACCGACAGCATGTTCTTCGAGCGCACGAGGCCGCCGTAGAAGAGCGCGATGCCCGGCATCAGCATGAACAGCACGAGCAGGGTGCAGATGAACATGAAGGCGGTATCGGCCTTGTCCGGAACCGGAGCGGCGGCGGCAGCCTCGGCGGCCGGCGCTGCAGCCTCCTGCGCGAAGGCGACAACCGGTGCAAACAGGCCCGCAGCGGCGGCGCCCATGCGTCCGAGAGTGGAAATTCTTGTCAATTGCATAATCTGAAAACTCCCCTGAAAGCCGTGCTTAGAGCGCTTCGGTATTGGTTTCGCCGGTACGGATGCGCACGGCCTGCTCGATCGAATAAACGAAGATCTTGCCATCCCCGATCTGGCCGGTCTTCGCCGCCGAGGCGATCGATTCCACTGCCTTGTCGACGAGGTCGGAGGGAACCGCGATCTCGATCTTCAGCTTCGGCAGAAAACTCACGGCGTATTCGGTGCCGCGATAGATTTCGGTATGTCCCTTCTGGCGTCCGTAACCTTTGACTTCGGTGACGGTCAGGCCCTGGATGCCGACAGCGGTGAGGGCTTCACGCACCTCATCCAGCTTGAACGGCTTGATAATGGCCATCACGATTTTCATATGGCTTCCCATCCTCTGGTTATTTCGGCCGAAACCGACTCTCCTGATCCCCGACATGGGCCGGCGACTGAGCGAGTACATTCAAGGGGCGTGCCAGTTTGAGAAGGCGGGTTAAAATGCTGAAAAATAATGCTTTATGAAAAAACTGTGACGTCGCGGGAAAACGGGCCCCACCACAGCGCTCAAATATTGGGCAATTGATATTTTTTGATGATTAATCAGGCATCTGCCTTTTTGCGAATCAGCCCTTCCTGGGCGACCGACGCAACGAGGAGACCGGAGCGCGTATAGAGGCTGCCGCGCGTCATGCCCCGGCCACCGGACGCGCTCGGACTGTCCTGGCTGTAGAGCAGCCAGTCGTCGAAACTGACCGGCCGGTGGAACCACATGGCGTGATCGAGGCTCGCGACCTGCAGCCGCGGATCGAAGATCGACGTACCGTGCGGATAGAGCGAGGCGTCGAGCAGGGTCATGTCGGACAGATAGGCCAGAATGGCGACGCGCAGGCTGTGTTCCTGCGGCGCAGGGCCGAGCGTGCGCACCCAGACGTCCTGGCGCGGCTCGAGCTTCTCCGTCGTCAGATAGTGTTTCAGCGAAACCGGGCGAAGCTCGATCGGCCGCGGCCGTTCCCAATAATACCGCACCGCCTCGGGCGCCTTCCGCAGGAAAAGCCGCCGGAATTCCGCCTCGTCCATCAGTTCCTCCGGTTGCGGCACGTCGGGCAGCGCAAGCTGGTGATCGTAGCCGCCCTCGTCGAACTGGAAGGACGCGGACATGGAAAAGATCGCCCTGCCGTGCTGGATCGCCAGCACCCGACGGGTGGCGAAGCTTGAACCGTCGCGGGTCCGCTCCACCTGATAGATGATGGGAATGCCCGGATCCCCCGGCAGCATGAAATAGGCATGCAGGGAGTGAACGAAACGATCTGCATCGACCGTGCGCTGGGCGGCCACCAGTGCCTGGGCGATGACCTGACCGCCGAACACGCGCTGCCAGCCGATATCCGGACTGATGCCGCGATAAAGGTTGTGCTCCAGTTGCTCGATATCGAGCAGCTGGACCAATTCTTCCATCGGGCTATCGGTTGGGCGCGACATTTTTGACGAACTCCGGCAATAGGAAGCTTGGACCGGATGATCTATATCCGGCGCACGGACAATCACAAGACTACGGACACGAGACAACGGGAGCCGGGCAGATGTTGGACATGATGGTGGTCGGAGGAGGATATGTCGGCCTGGCGGCGGCGGTGGCCGTCAAACAGGCCGCACCGCATCTCGGCATCGAAGTGATCGAGGCGGCGCCGGCCGGCATCTGGGAGAAGGACGAGCGGGCCTCCGCCATCATCGCCGCCGCCAGCAACATGCTCGACGTGCTGGACGTCTGGGAGGAAATCTCGAGCCACGCCCAGCCCATCAACAGGATGATCGTCACCGACAGCCGGACATCCGATCCGGTTCGGCCCGTCTTCCTGACCTTTGACGGCGCGATCGAGGACGGCAAGCCCTTTGCCCATATGGTGCCGAACGTCGCCATGGTGCGGGCGCTGCGCGGCGCGGCCGAACGCCTCGGCATCACCATCCGGCACGGCCTCTCGGCAACCGGTTTCATCACCGGCAGTTCCAGCACGACAGTGACCTTTTCCGATGGATCGACGGCGCAGACCCGCCTTCTCGTGGCCTGCGACGGCGTTCGCTCCAGACTGCGCGACATGGCCGGGATCAGGACCGTCACCTGGAAATACGGCCAGTCGGGCATTGTCACCACCGTTGCCCATGAGCGGCCGCACGGCGGCGTCGCCGAGGAGCATTTCCTCCCTTCCGGCCCCTTCGCAATCCTGCCCTTGCCGAACAATCAGTCGTCGCTCGTCTGGACCGAAAGGACGGAGGAGGCCGACCGGCTCGTCGCGGCCGATGACCTGGTCTTCGAGGACGAATTGCAGAGGCGTTTCGGCCATAAGCTCGGCGCCCTGACGGTGGTCGGCGGCCGCAAGGCCTTCCCGCTCGGACTGACCCTGTCGCGCGCCTTCGTCGCACAGCGCTTCGCCCTGGCGGGCGATGCGGCCCACGGCATCCACCCGATCTCCGGCCAGGGGCTCAATCTCGGCTTCAAGGATGTGGCGGCCCTCGCCGAGACGGTGGTCGAGGCGGACCGGCTGGGTCTCGATATCGGCTCGCTGGCAGTTCTGGAGCGATACCAGTCCTGGCGGCGGTTCGACACGTTCCGCATGGGGGCGACGACGGATGTGCTCAACCGTCTCTTTTCCAACGACGTCACGCCGCTGCGCATCGCCAGGGATTTCGGCCTCGGCCTGGTCGAACGCATGCCGAAGCTGAAGGATTTCTTCATCGGCCAGGCGGCGGGCATGACCGGTGCGGGCCATCCGAGGCTGCTGGTCGGCCAGTCCATCTGAATGCTGCCGGGACCCGGCCGGCGATGCCGGCCGAGGTCAGGCCTCAGTCCTCTATCTTGCGCGCCTCGGACACCAGCATGATCGGAATGCCGTCACGGATGGGATAGGCGAGCCTTGCGCCTTCCGAGATCAGTTCGTTGCGTTCGCGATCGAACGACAGCCTGCCCTTCGTCAGCGGGCAGACGAGAAGATCCAGCAGCTTCGGATCCACCTTGCTCAGCTTTTCGTCCAAGATCGCCTCATTGCAGGATCGTATCGGTATCGGACAGGCCCCTGGCGAGCAGGATCTCGGTGATCGCGATCAGCGTTTCCGCCCGCACCTTGAGATCGGGGGCTTCCAGCAGGGCCTGTTTTTCGGCCGGCCCGAAGGGCGACATCATGGAGAGCGAGTTGACCAGCGTGCGATTGCCCGCACGCTCGATGCTCTCCCAGTCCGCCTCGAGCTTGTTGGCGTCGAGATAGGCGCGAAAGACGCGAAGCAGCTCGGACCGGTCGACCGAAGCCTCGTCATCGTCCTCGGACAGGTCCGACATGAAGGGGGCGACCCTGAACCGCCGGTAGGGCCGGCTGTCGCCTTCCTCGTCCAGCAGACGGAACCGGCAGACGCCGCTGAGGGACGTGATGTAGCGGCCATCCCCGGTCTCCGCGAAGGACGTGATCCGGCCGACGCAGCCGACGGAGGAGAGAGCCGGGCGAAGCGGATCCCCGCCGTCCGGATGATCCAGCAGAGACGGCTGGATGACCCCGATGACGCGATCGCCCGCCAGGGCCGCGTCGAACATCGAGAGATAGCGCGGTTCGAAGATGTTGAGCGGCAACTGGCCGCCGGGAAGAAGAAGCGCACCAGTCAGCGGAAAGACCGGAAGGACTTCCGGCAGATCCTCACGTTTCACGTACCGCGCGTTTCCCACATGCATCGGTCCGACACCTCCCACAGCATTTCATGTGACACTCGTCACAGGATAATCTGGGGCTCTCGCCGCCGAACGCAAGACCGTGCGTCGGATCCCCGCAGGACGATCTTGCGATCCCGACGCCCCGTCAGGAGAAAAGAATGGACGAAAGCCGCCGGCGCGCCGTGATCGTCGCCGGATCCTTCGCTCCCCAGACCTCGAAGAACTGCAGCAATTCGCGCCGCGCGCCGTCGTCGTCGAAGGTCCGGTCCTTGCGCATGATCGTCAGCAGATGGTCGGCCGCCTTTTCGCGGTCGCCCTGGACGTTGAGGATCTTGGCGAGCTTCATGCGCACCGCATGATTGTCCGGATCGGCCTCGAGTTCGCGTTCGAGCGCGATCGGATCGCCGAGCTTGCGGGCCTCTTCGATCTGCTCGAGCTTCTTGGCCACGGCCTGCAACGCCGGATCCTTGCCGATCTCTTCGGGAATGGAGGCGAGCATCTGGCTGGCCCGTTCCGTCTCGCCAAGCGCGATGAGGCACTGGATCATGCCGGCTGCGGCCCTGGCGTCTTCCGGATCCGCCTGAAGGACGGCGCCATAGAGCTGCGCCGCCGCCTCGACGTCACCGCCGGCGAGCAGCGTTTCCGCCTCGGCCAGCACCGCCTCGATCTCCGCAGCCTGATCGGCACCGGCGGGGCCTGCCACCTTGTCGATGAACTGCTTGACCTGGCTTTCCGGCACCGCTCCCATGAAACCGTCGACCGGACGGCCGTCGACGAAGGCGATGACGGCCGGGATCGACTGGATGCCGAGCTGGCCGGCGATCGAGGGATGGTCGTCGATATTCATCTTGACGAGCCTGACGCGCCCCTGCGCCTCGTTGACCGCCTTTTCCAGAACCGGGGTGAGCTGCTTGCATGGGCCGCACCACGGCGCCCAGAAATCGACGAGAACGGGCTGCTGACGCGATTGTTCGATGACGTCCTTGGCGAAGCCCGCCGTGGTCGTATCGCTGACATAGGAAGCACCGGCCGCCGGAGCGGCGGGAGCCGCGCCATAGCTGGTGGCGCCGGTCATCTGGCCGCCGTAACCGCCGGCCCCGTAGGATCCGGCATAGGGGTTGTCGCTGCCGCTCATGAATGTTCTCCCGGAAACCTTGTCTGCTTCGTAATGTCAGGCTCACAACATCGTATGTCAGTCCGTGACTTTCAAGACAAGCGGCCGATGGCCGGTAGCCTCCAGAAAGCGGACGAGATCGTCGCGACTGACAGAGGTCGTCGCATCGTTGCTAAGCGGATGGCCGTTGATCACGTCGCAGGCCATCAGATCGGCGTCGAGCACGAAGGTGACGTTGTTGCCCGTATCGTTGAATGCGCCGAAGACGGTGACCGAGCCGGGCACGACGCCGAGATATTCGAGCATCTTTTCCGGCTTGCCGAACGACACGCGGCTGGCGGCGCCGATGACCTTGTGGACCGTCTTCAGATCGACAGCCGCCTGTTCCTCGACCGTCAGGACGAAATACTGGTCCTTCTTGTCCTTGACGAACAGGTTCTTCGTATGGCCGCCGGGGATCTCGTCCCTGAGGCTTTGGGATTCCGACACGGTGAAGACCGGCGGATGATTCTTCGTTTTGTGGGGAATGCCGAGGCTGTCGAGAAATGCGAACAGATCGGCGGCGGTCCTGGGTGAATTATCGGTCATGAACAGGCCTTCGGTGGCGGGATGCGCGCGACTATAAACAGATTGCCCACCTCGGCCAAGATCGTCGACATGACCGAAATGCCTGTAAATCAAGGGTTTTTGCGGATTTTGAAAAAATCTTTGGCCAGATCGTCATTTCCCTGTTGCATTTGAAAATCGTCTGGGCCATATACCGCCCGTCGCCGGCAACGAGCCGCGGCCCACGGTCCAGACTACCACGACGGACCGACGGATTGATGAGCGGGTGTAGCTCAGTGGTAGAGCACAACCTTGCCAAGGTTGGGGTCGAGGGTTCGAACCCCTTCGCCCGCTCCAGTCCCTCTCCAGAACTGGAATCCTCATCAAACGAACGGCGGCGGAACAGACCGCCGCGGCGCAACGCCGGCGTCGCTCGAAGCGACCGGCCGACGTCAGACGCTCTTCGGTTCATCCTTTCGAAAATACGTAATCGGTTTCCTGGCGCAGCACGTTACCCGGGCGGAGCACGGCCTCGGGAAAGCCGGGATGGTTCACCGCGTCCGGCCAGATCTGCGTTTCGAGGCAGAATCCGGCATAGGGTCCGTAGCGCCTGCCGTCGAAACCGGGCACCGGCACGTCGAGCTTGACGCCGGCATAGAACTGCACGCCCGGCTCCGTCGTGCGCACCTCCATCGACACGCCGGAATAGAGACTGCGCACCAGCGCCACGGAGCGCTTCCCGACGCGCTCGTCCGACAGGCAGTAATTGTGGTCGAACGGCACCTGTTCTCCGTCGAGCAGGCGGCGGATCGGCCCCATCTCGCGCAGGTCGAAAGGCGATCCCGTCAGATCCTTGAGCGCGCCGGTCGGCACCAGCCGGTCGTCGACGGCCGTCAGCCGGTCGGCGGCGATCATGATGTCGTGGCCGAAAATGTCCTCTCCGCCATCGAGGTTGAAATAGGAATGCTGGCAGACATTTGCCGGCGTCGGCTGGTCGCTCGTCGTTTCGTAAGTCACGGAGAGAACTCCGCCGGCCTTCAGCTCGTAGGTTGCGGTGACGGTGCAATCGCCCGGATATCCGGCGCGACCGTCCGGATCGACGATATCGAGCACGACCCTGTCCGACTGATACTCGACGATCGCCCAATTGCCGCGACCGATGCCGTCGGAGCCGCCATGCAGATGCGTGATGCCGCGCTCGTTGAGCTCGAGCTGATAGTCCCGGCCATCGATCGAGAACTTGCCGTCGCCGATGCGGTTGGCGCAGCGGCCCGGCGTGGCGCCGAAATAGGGCGAATGGGCGGGGTAGGCATCGAAGCTGTCGAAGCCGAGCACCAGCGGCGGCTCGTGGCCTTCGAGACGAAGGTCCTGGATCACGGCGCCCCATGTCAGAATGCTGGCGGTCAACCCTCCCCCGGCGATCCTCACGCGATAGATGGGCTCGCCGTCCCGGGTGGTACCGAAGACCTCGAACGCCTGACCTGCCATGTTCTTCCTCCGCACGGCGCCTCGTGCATCCAACCGGATGCTTACGGAAACGCGCAACCCTCGTTCTCTGCGCATCTCGTCGCGATGCACGGTGACCGGCGGCAAACTGCGCGATTTGGGCAAAAGCCGCAATGGCAAATTACGTGCGGATCCGACCCGGGCCGTACCGCACGGCCGGTCATTCGGCGCCGATCTTCTCCAGGTCGTAGGGCGTCGTCTGGTAGATCTCGTTGATCCAGTTCCCGAACAGGAGATGCGCATGGCCGCGCCAGCGGTTCAAGGGCGTCAGCGTGTCGTCGTTATGCGGGAAATAGTCATGCGGCATCTTGATCGGGATGCCGGCCTTCACGTCGCGGAAATATTCGTCGGCGAGCGAGGTCGAATCATACTCGACGTGATTGAACATGTAGAGCCGCCTGCCGGCGTTCTCCTGCACCAGGCACAAGCCCATCTCGTCGGATTCCATGAGGATTTCCAGCCCGCCGGCCTTCTCGACGTCGTCGCGGCGCACTTCCGTCCAGCGCGAGACCGGCACCTGGAAATCGTCGGAGAAACCGTTGAGATAGACGGAGGCGGGCGCGAGGTTGCGGTGGCGATAGACCCCGAACGCCTTTTCCTTCAGCTCGTGCTTGGGCACGTCGTGGAAATGATAGATCGCCGCCATCGCGCCCCAGCAGACATTCATCGTCGAATGCACGTTGGTTGCGGTCCAGTCGAAGATTTCCTTCATCTCCTCCCAATAGGTGACGTCCTCGTAGGCGAGCGTCTCCACCGGAGCCCCGGTGATGATGAACCCGTCGAACTTGCGGTCCTTCACTTCCTCCCAGGTCTGGTAGAAGGACAGGAGATGCTCCTCTGACGTGTTCTTGGCCTTGTGGTTGCCGATCCGCACCAGGGACAGCTCGACCTGCAGCGGCGAGGCGCCGACGAGGCGCGCCATCTGCAGTTCCGTCTTGATCTTGTTCGGCATCAGGTTCAGGAGCCCGATCTGCAGCGGGCGGATATCCTGGCGCACCGCCACCGTCTCGGTCATGACGCGCACGCCCTCGGAAACGAGCGTCGCAAATGCGGGAAGCGTATCGGGAATCTTGATCGGCATCGTCGGACCCACAAACAAAAAGCCGGCAACGAAAAATCGCGACCGGCCCGTGGGAAGTGAAGTCCATCTTCTCGCGGCCCTTTAGCGACTTTTTTTACGTGGCTGCAAGCCGGCCGGCCAAATCACCACGGAAGTACGATATCTCAAATAATCCTTGCCAGCCCGGCCGTCAATGGGAGCAAAAACGACCCGGACCCGCCAAAGTGACGCGGGGCGGAATAACAGGCCTGCCGCCTTCCTTGCGGCGGGCCTTTGCGCTATGGGCTCGTCCATGTCCCATTCGACCTTCACCATCCTGCTCGGCGGCAGTCTCTCGCCCACCGATCGCCTGAAGCGGGCGATCGACGGAAGCCGCGTCATCGCCGCAGACAGCGGCATGCGCCATGCCGTCGAACTCGGCGTGACGCCGGAGCTGTGGGTGGGCGATTTCGATTCCTCCGATGCCGGCCTCATCGAGCGGTTCCCGAATGTGGAACGCAAGTCGTATCCGCCCGCCAAGGCCGTCACCGACGGCGAGATCGCCACGGCCGAGGCGATCGAACGCGGCGCGAAGAGGCTCGTGCTGGCCGGCGCGCTCGGCGGCGAGCGGAGCGATCACGCCCTGCAGCATTTTCTCCACGCGATCGATCTTGCCGAACGCGGCCTCGACGTTCTCCTTACCTCCGGCGAGGAGGAGGCGCTGCCGCTGCTGCCCGGTGAAAGGCACCTGGACCTGCCGAAGGGCGCATTGTTTTCCGTGCTCGGCTTCACGCCGCTTTCGGGACTGGACATCCTCGGCGCGCGCTACCCGCTGGAAGACTTCACGCTTCCCTTCGGCTCGTCGCGCACGGTCTCGAACGTTGCCGAAGGCCCGGTCCAATTCCATCTAGGAGAAGGCAAGGCCCTGATCCTCGCCCGCCCCAACGATTTTTCCGGAGCTTAGAGCCGCATGGCGCCGCCCATCCTTAAACTCGACGACATCTTCCTGAGCTTCGGCGGCACGCCGCTTCTGGCCGGAGCCGGCCTTCAGGTGGAGCCGGGCGACCGTATCTGCCTCGTCGGCCGCAACGGCTCGGGCAAGTCGACGCTGATGAAGATCGCCGCGGGTTTCGTCGAGGCCCAGTCCGGCGAGGTCTTCCGCCACCCCGGCGCGACGATCCGCTATCTCGAACAGGCGCCGGATTTTTCCGGCTATCCGACGGTGCAGGCCTATGCGGAAGCCGGCCTCGGCCCGGGCGACGATCCATACCGCGTCACCTATCTGCTCGAGCATCTCGGCCTGACCGGCGAGGAAGATCCGGTGCGGCTTTCCGGCGGTGAAGCCCGGCGCGCGGCCCTTGCCCGCGTCATGGCGCCCGAACCCGATATTCTCATGCTCGACGAACCGACCAACCATCTCGACCTGCCGACGATCGAATGGCTGGAAGACGAGCTGCGCAAGACGAAAAGCGCGCTGGTCGTCATCTCTCACGACCGGCGCTTTCTCGAGAAGGTCTCGAATGCCACCGTCTGGCTCGACCGCGGCACTTCGCGCCGTCTTTCCCGCGGCTTCGGCCATTTCGAAGCCTGGCGCGACCAGGTTCTCGAAGAGGAAGAGCTCGAACAGCACAAGCTCGGCAAGGCGATAGAGCGCGAAGAACACTGGATGCGCTACGGCGTCACCGCCCGCCGCAAGCGCAACATGCGCCGCGTCGGAGAACTGCAGGCCATGCGTGCCAGCTATCGCGGCCACCAGGGACCGCAAGGCTCCGTCCAGGCTTCGGTTGCCGAAGGCCGCGAATCGGGCAAGCTGGTGATCGAGGCGGAAGCGATCACCAAGACTTACGACAAGCCGATCGTCGCCCCGTTTTCCATCCGCGTCCATCGCGGCGACCGGATCGGTCTCGTCGGTCCCAACGGCGCCGGCAAGACGACGCTTCTGAAGATGCTGACCGGCCAGCTGGAACCCGACGGCGGCTGGGTAAAGCTCGGCACCAATCTGGAAATCGCCACGCTCGACCAGAAGCGCGAGGATCTCGATCCGGAAGATACGCTGTCCCATTATCTGACGGACGGCCGCGGCGAGACCCTGCTGGTCAACGGCGAGCAACGCCATGTCGCCGGTTACATGAAGGATTTCCTGTTCCAGCCGGAACAGATGCGCACGCCGATCAAGAACCTTTCCGGCGGCGAACGGGCGCGGCTGATGCTGGCGCGCATGCTGGCGCGGCCATCCAACCTTCTGATCCTCGACGAACCGACCAACGATCTCGACATCGAGACCCTCGACCTGCTGCAGGAAATCGTCGCCGGCTACAACGGTACGGTCATCCTCGTCAGCCACGATCGTGACTTCCTCGACCGCACGGTGACTTCGACCATCGCACCTGCCGTTCCCGACGCGCCGGATGGCAGATGGATCGAATATGCCGGCGGATATACGGACATGCTTGCCCAGCGCAAGGGCGCCCAGGAGGAAAGGCGCCGGAGCGAAAAGGCGGCGGAGAAATCCAGAGCCGAGAGCAGCGCCTCTTCCACCGAGGCGCCCAAGGCCAGAGGCAAGCTGTCCTACAAGCAGAAATTCGCACTGGAAAACCTCCCGAAGGAGATGGCGAAGGCGGAGGCGGAGATAGCCCTGCGCGAGAAGAAGATGGCCGATCCCAATCTCTTTACGAAAGATCCGGCGACCTTCAACAAGCTCGCCTCCGAGATGGAAAAACTCCGCGAAACGCTGACGAAAATGGAAGAGGAATGGCTCGAGCTCGAAATGCTGCGCGAGGAGCTGGAAGGCTAGTTTAAATATTTGTTAGGATTAACAAATAGTTATACACAGAATTAGTTGTAACGGGACGGAACATTCCGCTCTCCTGGTACGTTCGAACAGTGAACCGGCCTGAAGTTCGTCGAGGCCGGCGGAACCGAGTTGAACCCTGGAGGCGTCCAATGCTGACAAATGTAGTGCGTCGTCGGCTGGCGAGTGAAGCGATGAATCAACGTGTACTGATCATCGAAGACGAGTTCCTGATTGCTCTCGATGTTGCCCAGACCATCGAGGACATGGGCCTGAAGGTCGCCGGCTTCGCCAGCGCCCGCAAGCATGCCCTCACGCTGGCGCCTTACGCGGATATCGCGTTTGTCGACGTCAACCTCTCCGACGGCAGGACCGGACCGGATATCGGTCGGGAACTGGCGAAGGAATACGGCCTGACCGTCATCTTCATGACCGCCAATCCAGAAGATATCGGCGATGGTGTGGATGGCCCGCTCGGCGTCCTGACGAAGCCGGTCATGCCGGACGTCGTGGAAAAGACGGTCGATTACGCGATCGCCAACCGGCTTGGCGGCATGGCCGTCGTGCCGCGCGAACTCAAGGTGTTCCGGCACTAGCGCCGCGCGCGTTTGCCTTCCGGCATCGAAAGACGGCATTGCGATGTCGGGATGATCCTGCATGATCCGTCCTAGAGGAAACGCATCGATCCGGGGCCGCTCTGGCCCCCGACGAGCGGAGCGGCCCGGAAGCGTTCCGGGCCCTTGAAAACGGAGGACAAGACATGCGGATGATTTTCGTAAACCTGCCGGTGGCGGATCTGGAAGCCTCGACAGCATTCTATGCTGCACTGGGCTTCACCCG
>JBQGDG010000003.1:0-9428 GCA_052038935.1 Neorhizobium sp.
AAATGCGAGGAGCGCGGCATGCTGCTCATCCTCGACGAGGCTCAGACCGGCATCGGCCGCACCGGCCACATGTTCGCCTTCCAGCGCGACGGCGTGACGCCGGATATCATGACGCTGTCGAAGACGCTCGGCGCCGGCCTGCCGCTCGCCGCCGTGATGACGAGCGCCGAGGTGGAGCAGAAGGCGTTCGAAAAGGGCTTCCTGTTCTACACGACCCACGTTTCCGATCCGCTGCCGGCCGCCGTCGGCGTTACCGTGCTCGACGTCGTGGCCCGCGACGGGCTGGTCGAGCAGGCGGTTGCCCGCGGCAAGCGGCTGAAGGACGGCCTGCTGTCGCTGCAGCAGCGTTTCGAATGCATCGGCGATGTGCGCGGCCGCGGCCTGCTGATCGGGCTCGAAATCGTCGCCGACCGCCACACCAAAGCGCCGGGTTTCGAACTCGGCGCGAAGATCATGGAGGAGGCGATGCTCTGCGGCCTCAGCATGAATATCGTCAAGCTGCCCGGCATGGGCGGCGTCTTCCGCATCGCCCCGGCCCTGACCGTATCCGAGGACGAGATCGACCGCGGCCTGGACATCCTCTCGGACTCGATCGAGGCCGCACTCGCGGCACGCTGAGGCCGTTCGCGGCCGGCTGGCGGGGCGGGCGGGCAGCCGTCGCGCCCCTTTCGCATAGAGGCCCGCGCCTGTTCCGCTCCACGACATCCTCCTCGATCCGCGCCTGTCTGTTCGATAGACGGCAGGGCGGATCGTCAGTTTACCAGTGCCTGCGCACAGATCGAATTTCGCGATCGTTTTATACAATAAAGTATTTTTCCAAATATCTCATGTATGTGACTATGTATCACATAAATTCGACTCTCCAGATTTAATAATGAATCCGTATATAATTTGATATTTCGGAGAATCGGAATATCCGTCTCGTGAATTGGGTTGAAAGACTCGACTTTACTTGATGGGGAATGTTTGTGCGGAGAAAGACTTTAATAGTTGTTGCCTCGGTTGCTCTGCTCGCGGGGTGTTCGCAACCGGATCTCGCCGTCCATGGCGACAGCACCGCGATCGCATCGCGCGACGGACTTGCAAAAGCGTGGAATATCGCCCCATCCTTCGATGGCAAGCGCTGGTGGAATATCGTCAGCAAGTCGTTCACGCCTTCACGCCCGGTGCTGAATACCGGCGTCGGCGGGCAGAGCATCTTCACCATGCGGGACAAGATGGTCGCCGATAAGGAGCATCGGTCGATCACGACCGTCATATACGATCGGCGCAATGACGGAGAAGACGCGGCGACCTACGTCGCGACACTGGCCGAGGCGGTGGGAACTCTCGAGACGGACAGGTTCCTGTTCCTTCCGCAGGTGGCACGTTCGAAGGGGTTCGCCGAGGCGGCCGATCAGGCCGAAGCGATGCCTGCCATTGACGAAGCCGTGGCCGCCCGCTGGCCGAACAATACCTTTTCTGCTGCCGAGCGTGCTGCGTTCGTTGCCGCATTGTCCGACGACGATACCCGTTACGATGGCCTTCATCGCAACGCCAGGGGGCAGCAGATCGAGGCCGAACATATCGGCGGTTGGCTCCGCGCGAGAAGCTGGTAGCCGTTCGCGGCCGGCTGGCGGAGTTCGGTCTGCCGCATGCGAGCCGCGGGAGGGTGGGGACTGCCGCGCCGGCGGGGTTGCCCGCCGGCCGGTCGGCTAGGCTTCCGCCCGGACGCCGATCAGCGCCTTCTGTTCCGCGGTGGGCATCTGCTTGAAGGCGCGCACCGCGATCTCGCGGTTACGGCCCTGGGTGAAGACGAGATAGGGGAACTGCGCCCGGTTGAGGGCGGCGGCGAGCGACTTTCTCGTGAAGCCGGTCTTGTGGGCGTAAAAATCGACGCCGGATGCCTCGATCTCGGCGCCGTGGCCGTAGATGACGTCGCGGACGCGGATCGGGCCACGGCCCGAATCGTAGAGCACGTCGTCGATGTCGAGCTGCCGCTGGACGACTTCCTTGAAGAGTTCGCCCATGTCCGGCACGCGGATTTCGGCAAAACCGTCCGCCTTGAGGACGTGATGGAAACCCGCCAGGACCCTGGCCACGTCATGGGCGAAATAATGCTCGAGATTGTGCGAGCAGTAGATCGCGTCGAACCGGTTCGCGTCGAGCGTCGCAAGTTCGCGTGCGTCCAGGCAGACGTCCGGATTGCCCTTGGGATCGATGTCGAGAAGCAGATGCTCCCAGCCGTCGTAGATCGGTGGAACCTTGACGTGCTTGCTGCCGCCGCCGACGTTCAGAAAATTCTTCTGCATTGAGATCTCCCGCGCTGGCTTCCGCCTATCATCCGTCGGGACCGGAATCAACACGGGGCGGCATGGCCGCCGCAGGTCTTCCACCGGTCGGGCGCAAGCGGGCGGCCTGCGCCGCGCCGGGGCGTCGGGCGTCCCTCTACGACCGCATGACGTCGTCGATCAGGGCGAGCCACTGCGGCAGGCAGACGGTTGCGCGGTCGAACTGCGAGACGATGGTCTCGCGTGCCGCCTGCCGCAGGGCGGCATTGCGGTCGGGCGCGCGGATGCCGGCGAGGACGGCGTCGGCAATCGCCGAAGGGTCGAAGAAATCGACCAGCACGCCGCTCTTGCCGTCGACGATGGCGTCGTGCAGCGGCGCGGTGTCGGAACCGACGACATAGGCGCCGCTCGCCATCGCCTCCAGCAGCGACCAGGACAGCACGAACGGGTAGGTGAGGTAGACATGCGCCGCCGAGGTCGACATCAGGGCGTTCAGCTGGTCGTTCGGGATCTTGCCGACGAAATGCACCCGGCTCGTGTCGATATCGGCTTCGATCTCCGCCCAGAATACGTCCTTCCAGGTCTTGCCGGCCGGCGGCGGCGCGCCGTATCCGCGACCCTCGGCCGAGCCGATGATGACGATCTCCGCCTCCGGTGCCTCGGCGAGGATCTTCGGAATGGAGCGGAAGAAGCTGTGGCTGCCGCGCATCGGCTCGATCGTGCGGGCGACATAGGTGACGAAAGGCCTGTTGGTGGAGAAAAGCCTCTTGCCGAGCTGCACAGACGCGTTCGGCCGGGGCTGGATGCGCTGCGTGTCGACGCCCTCGTGGACGATCGTCGTGATGTTCTGGAAGACCGGCGGCAGGCAAGAGGCCTGGAAGGCCGTCGGCGCCACGAGCCGCGTCGCCTGCGAATAGCCGAGCGCCAGCGTCGCGCCCTTGGCGACGCGATTGCAGCGGATGTCGAGCGTCGGCGGGATGAATTCCGGATCGAAGCCCACTTCCGCCGCATCGGCGTCGTAATAGGTCTCCGCGTAGAGGATCGTCTTCACGTCCGGCCAGAGCGCGCGCAGGTAAAGCGTTTCTCCCCAGCCGGGATGGCCGATCACGAGATCCGGCGTGAAGCCGGAGGCCGCGAGCTGTTCCGCCGCCTTCATCGCGACGGCGGCCCGGATCATGTCGGCTTCCGCGCGCACCGCTTCGGCGAGGATGCCCGGCGAGGTGCCCCTGTCGAGTTTCCAGCGCACCACCTGTACTCCGCGCATGTCCTTCGCCGTCGGGCTGCCGATCGCCGCAACCCTGTGTCCGTCGCGCACCATTCTCTCGGCGATGAAGCCGAACTGGGCGGGAAAGTTGTTGTGGACGAAGAGGATATTGGCCATGGAGCGGTTCTCGGTGTGATATGAGGCAGATAGCTGGTCTAGGGTTTCGCGTGGCGGGTAAATCGGCATCGATCGGTCGGATCGAGATCAGGCAGACCATCGGCGTTTATCAGGGCCGCTGCGGTCCCTCAATACCGGGTTCGAATTTCAGGGCGTGACATGCATTTCGAAAACCTATCCATACCGGGCCTCGTACTCTTGACGGAAAAGCGGATCGGCGACGATCGCGGTTACTTCTCCGAAGTGTTCCGCAGCGATCTCTTCGAGGAGCATGTCGGGCCGATCCGCTTCGTCCAGGACAACCAGTCGCTTTCGGCGGCACAGGGCACCGTGCGGGGCCTGCATTTCCAGCGCGAACCGAAGGAACAGGCAAAGCTCGTGCGCTGCATCGCCGGGGCGCTGCTCGACGTCGCGGTCGATATCCGCCGGGGCTCGCCCACCTACGGCAAGCATGTGGCGGTGGAACTGACGCCGCAGAACGGCAGGCAGCTGTGGATACCGTCGGGCTTCGCCCACGGCTTCGTCACGCTGCTGCCCGATACGGTCATCAGCTACAAGGTCACCAACTACTACAGTCCCGAACATGACGGCGGGATCTTGTGGAACGACCCGGCGATCGGCATCGATTGGCCGGTGGCGGAAACCGCCGCCGTTCTCTCGGCCAAGGATCGCAACCAGCCCCTTCTTGCCGACCTGCAGGCGAATTTCGTTTATGCGTGACCGGGCGCCATGACGGTCGGCGGACCTCAACCAGACGGAGATCAGGACGGTATGCGTGTCGTTGTTACAGGTGGGGCGGGCTTCATCGGGTCCGCCGTGGTCAGGCATCTGGTGCTCGACCGCGGATATGACGTCCTCAATATCGACAAGCTCACCTATGCCGCGACCGAGACGTCGCTGACCGCCGTCGCCGGCCGGCCGCAATACCGTTTCCTCAGGGCGGATATCTGCGATCGCGCCGCGATCGCCGCCGCCCTTTCGGATTTCCAGCCGGACCGGATCATGCATCTGGCCGCCGAAAGCCATGTCGACCGCTCGATCACCGGCGCCAGGGATTTCATCGACACCAATATCACCGGCACCTTCACCATGCTGGAATGCGCCCGGCAATACTGGATGACACTGGCGGGAGAGAAGCGGGAGGGGTTCCGTTTCCTGCATGTCTCGACCGACGAGGTCTACGGCTCGCTCGGCGACGAGGGCCTGTTTTCCGAAGAGACGCCCTATGATCCGAGCTCGCCCTATTCGGCCTCCAAGGCGGCGTCGGACCATCTCGCCAAGGCATGGGCCCGCACCTACGGCCTGCCGGTCGTCGTCTCCAACTGCTCGAACAATTACGGGCCCTATCACTTCCCCGAAAAGCTGATCCCGCTCGTCATCCTCAATGCGCTGGAGGGCAAGCCGATCCCGGTCTACGGCAACGGCGCCAATATCCGCGACTGGCTCTATGTCGAGGACCATGCGCGCGCGCTCGACATCATCACGGAGCGCGGCCGCATCGGCGAGACCTACAATGTCGGCGGGCGCAACGAGCGCCGCAACATCGATGTCGTCACCCGCATCTGCGAGCTGATGGATCGCTTCCGCCCGCAATCGGCACCGCATTCGCGACTGATCACCTATGTGACCGACCGCCCTGGCCACGATGCGCGTTACGCCATCGATGCCGGCAAGCTGGAGACCGAACTCGGCTGGAAGGCGGAACTCGATTTCGACAGCGGCATCGAGAAGACGGTCCGCTGGTATCTCGACAACGAATGGTGGTGGCAGCCGCTGCGCAAGAGTTATTCCGGCGACCGGCTGGGGCTCGTGGGTGGCGAGGGCGCGGAAAAGGCCGCCCCATGACGGATCGCCGCAAACGGATGGTCGTCACCGGCCGCCAGGGCCAGGTCGTCTCCTCGCTCATCGAGCGCGGCGCGGCCGACGGCCGTTTCGAGATCGTCGCCCTCGGGCGGCCCGAACTCGACCTTGGCCGGCCTGAGACCATTCTTCCGGCGCTGCGCCGGGCGCAGCCTGACGTGATCGTGTCCGCCGCCGCCTACACGGCCGTCGACCAGGCCGAAACCGACGAGGAGGCCGCGAGCGCCGTCAACGGCATCGCCGCCGGCAGCGTGGCCGCAGCGGCGGCAGCACTCGGCGTGCCGGTCATTCATCTCTCCACCGATTATGTCTTCGACGGCACCAAGGCCGCGCCCTATCTGGAAAGCGATCCGGTGGCGCCGATCGGCGCCTATGGCCGCACCAAGCTTGCCGGCGAACGCGCCGTGGCCGAAGCGACCGAAAATCACGTCATCCTGCGGACCGCCTGGGTCTACAGCCCCTTCGGCAGGAATTTCCTGAAGACGATGCTGACGCTTGCCGCGACCCGCGACGCGCTCAACGTCGTTGACGACCAGAGGGGCAATCCGACCTCGGCGCTCGACATCGCCGACGGCATCCTGAACGTGGCGGCAAATCTTCTGGCGTCGGACGATCCGGCCCTGCGCGGCCTCTTCCACATGACGGGGGAGGGCGAGGCGACATGGGCGGAATTCGCGCGGGAGATATTCGTCCGCTCCGCGTCCGGGGGCGGGCCGAGCGCCGAAGTCGCCGGAATCCCGTCCAGCCAGTATCCGACACCGGCGAAACGGCCCGCCAATTCCAGGCTGGACTGCGCCCGGCTCGCGGCGGTACACGGCGTCAGCCTTCCGGACTGGAAGACGTCCACCGCCGGGATCGTCGCAAGACTGGTGCGGTCATAGAACCATGGGAGAGCGTTCAGCATGAAGGGCATCATTCTCGCCGGCGGCAGCGGCACGCGGCTTCATCCGATGACCAGGGTCGTTTCCAAGCAGCTGATGCCGATCTACGACAAGCCGATGATCTATTATCCGCTGTCGACGCTGATGCTGGCCGGCATTCGCGATATCCTGATCATCTCGACGCCCGCCGACCTGCCGCTGTTCGAGCGCCTGCTCGGCGACGGATCGCAATGGGGCATCCGCCTCAGCTACGCGGCACAGCCTTCGCCGGACGGGCTCGCCCAGGCCTATGTCATCGGCGCCGATTTCGTCGGCGACAGTCCCTCCTGCCTGATCCTCGGCGACAATATCTTCTACGGCCACGGCATCACCGATCTCCTGACCAGCGCCATGGCGCGCAGGGAAGGGGCGACGGTGTTCGCCTACCATGTCAGCGATCCGGAACGGTACGGCGTGGTGGAATTCGATCGTGCCCTGCGCGCCGTCTCGATCGAGGAGAAGCCGGTGCGGCCGCGGTCCAGCTGGGCCGTGACCGGGCTCTATTTCTACGACCGGGATGTCGTGGAGATCGCCGCCAACCTGAAGCCGTCGCCGCGCGGCGAGCTCGAGATCACCGACGTCAACCGCGCCTATCTGGAACGCGGCAGCCTGCATGTCGAGCAGATGGGCCGCGGTTACGCATGGCTCGATACCGGCACGCCGGACAGCCTGCTCGAAGCGTCCGAATTCGTCTCGACGCTGGAACGCCGCCAGGGCTTCAAGATCTGCTGCCCGGAGGAGATCGCCTTCCGCATGAATTTCATCGGTCGCGGCGAACTGGAACGGCTGGTCGAAGCCTATGGCAAGAGCGCCTACGGCAGGTATCTGCGCGACAAGGTGCTGGCGGAATAGCGAATTATCGCGACAGCTGCAGCCGGTCGAGGTGATCCTGGTAGGCGACCAGAAAGACGCTTCGGGCCGTATCGGGATCGGTCTCGCACCGCAGGGCGGCAAAACAGACGTTTACCGCTTTCGAATAGAGCGGCCCCGACGTGTCGCCGAAACAGTCCCGCATGTGGCGTATGGCCTCGCCCGGCCCGGTAATCCTCTTCACCCGTGCCTGCTGAACGATGTTGACCGGCATGCTCCATCTGGCCGCGAAGGCGACCGGAATAATCTCACTCATGGTTCAGGCCCCCATCACCCAGCCCATCCGAAAGGGAGGTTAGACCCAGGTACCGCCCGGCGACAATTCACCCGTCCTACTCTAAAAGGCGTAAGCGAGATTACCACCCGCCGGAAGGCGCTTGGCGCCATCGCCTGCGGCCGTGGCGAAGGCGCTTCGCGGAGGACGGATTCCGCCGGTTTTCTCCGAAATCCCGACGCCGGTAAGATTTTCTTCAGTTGCCGCGCTGTTATTCTTCGCTCGCTCGAACATTGGGGGAAACCATGGGCGTTAAACTGACCGTCGCAGCCGATTACGGCCTCGACGTTACTCTTCTCGACTTCAGCAACCTTGCCTACGCTTCCGAGACGACGGAGAGCTCGAAGCTTTTCCGCGCCTTCTATTCCGGCGGTCATGTCGACGAATTCCGCGGCAGCGGCTTCAAATACGATTCCGACGGCATTCCGACCGCCGGCACGGTGAAGAGCTATGCGGCCTTCGACAATGGCGGCCGGCTGTTCATTCTCGACGGCGCGTCCGTCAAGGTCACCGACATCGTCGACGCGGCGATGACCTATTCGACGAAGGACGACCTGAAGCTGATCGCAAGCGCGCTCAAGGGCGACGACACCTTCCAGGGCGGCAACCTGCGCGATGTGGTGCGCGGTTATGGCGGCAACGATTATCTCGACGGCAACGGCGGCAACGACATCCTGCGCGGCGGCTCCGGCAATGACCGGATCGAGGGCGGGCTCGGCCGTGACTACCTCTATGGCGAGAGCGGTTCCGATACGTTCATCTACCGTTCGGTCAAGGATTCGACCGTCGCCGTTTCCGGCCGCGACACGATCTTCGACTTCACGAAGGACGACCGCATCGACCTGCATTTCATGGATGCCGATTCCACCCGATCCGGCAACCAGGCCTTCGAATTCATCGGCACGAAGGCCTTTACCGGCGAGGCCGGCGAGGTGCGTTTCGAGAAGAAGGCGTCGGACACCTACATCTACGGCGATGTGAACGGCGACGGGAAAGCCGATTTCACGATCCATCTCGATGACGCGGTGTCGCTGAAGGAAGACATGTTCATCCTCTGATCCTTCACGGGGTTCAGACACAGGGCGGGCGGCCGTTTCTTGCGGCCGTCCTCACCCGTTCTGGGGATGACGGAACCGGGATTGGTCTTACCATCCGGTCGATAAAGGGGAGATGGGGTGATGGCGCCATATTTTGTGTCTGCGCTTCGCAACGAGGTGAGCGAGAACGACTGGTACCGGTATTACGCCAATGCCGGAGACGGGCAGGCGGCGACGCTGACCTATTCGTTTCTCAACAGCGTGCCCGCCGGCACCGAAAACTACTACGGCAATCCCCGAAGCAGCTTCGAGAAATATACGAATGCCGAGAAATCGGTGGTGAGGGACGCTCTGGCGATGATCGAAGCGGTCGCCAACATCCATTTCAAGGAGACCACCAGGGATCCTGACCTGAAATTCGGCCAGTTCGACATCGACACCTATGCCGGCTACGCCTTCTATCCCATCTACGACAAGGAGCAGGGCGGGGTCCTGCATGGTGCCGGTTTTGGCGAGATCTGGCTGGACGTCGAGTTCATCTCGACATCCATCGCGCTGCACGAGATAGGGCATTCGCTTGGTCTCGAGCACCCGTTCGAAGGCGACACGGTGCTGCGGCAGAGCGAGGACAACAGCGTCAACACCGTCATGTCCTATACCGGGATGGAGACGGGTAAGCTCGGCCTCTACGATATCATCGCCCTGCAGAGCATCTACGGTCCGGCCGAACGGCGGATGGGCAATGACAGCTACGAATTCGGCAAGGACAAGCTGATCTGGGACGGCGGCGGCACCGACCAGATCACCGCCGCGGGC
>JBQGDG010000004.1:0-4019 GCA_052038935.1 Neorhizobium sp.
CTGGTATTCGCCGCGCACCGTGTGGCCCGGGCCCTTCGGCGCGATCATCACCACGTCGACAGACGCCTTCGGCTCGATCAGGCCGAAATGCACGTTGAGGCCGTGGGCGAAGGCGATCGCTGCACCGTCGCGGATGTTCGGTGCGATATCGGCCTTGTAGATGTCGGCCTGCAGTTCGTCCGGCGTCGCCATCATCATCAGGTCGGCCCAGCCGGCGGCTTCCGCCACCGTCATCACCTTGAAGCCGTCGGCCTCGGCCTTCTTGACCGTCGCGGAACCGGCCTTCAGCGCGATCGCCACGTTCTGCGCGCCCGAATCCTTCAGGTTCAGCGCATGGGCGCGCCCCTGCGATCCGTAACCGATGATGGCGACCTTCTTCGACTTGATCAGGTTGAGATCGGCATCCCGATCGTAATAAACGCGCATCGCTGTTTCCTTCCCTATGCGTGATTGTGCGGTTCTGTCATCGTCCGGCGGAGGCGCGTGGCGCGTCGGCCGAATGTTTCGATGCGCCGTGCAGCGCGAGGAAGGCTTCGACCGCCCTCTCCGCCTGGCGCAGATTGTCCTTCAGGCCCGGCTCGCCGAGCAGCATGCGCACATGCAGATCCGACACGACCAGTCCGTAGAGCGTATGATAGGCGATGTCGGCGTTTTCGAAGCGCAGCAACCCTGCACGCTTGCCCGCCTCCATCAGCGCCATGGCCCGGCGATCGATCTGCCGCCGGCCGTGCTCCACCAGGAGCTTGCCGAGCTTGGAGCCGTCGCGGCTCGTCTGGCCGATGGCCAGGCGATTGAGCGCAAGCGACACGTCCCCTGCCAGCACTTCCAAGAGATCGCGGGCGAAAAGTTCCAGATGGTGTTTCAGGAGTTCCTCGGTCAGCCTCTCGCCGGAACGTTCGGCGGTTCGAACCTTGCTCGCCTGATAGGCGATCATCGCTGCAAGCAGACCGTCGCGGTCACCGAACCATTTGTAGAGGCTCTCCTTGGAGCAATTGGCCGCACGCGCCAGGCCGGATGTCGTCAGCGCCCTGTCGCCACCTTCGACCAGAAGCCGCAACGCCTGATCAAGCACGGCGATCTGGCGCGGCGAGAATTGAGGCATATCAGCGGTATCGGCTTTCACGGCAATCTTCCCTCTTGGTACCGTACGGTACGGTTCTTGAGGTACAGCCATTCCCGCCGTGCGTCAACCCCGTCTTTCGGAGATGATCGGCTGCCGGAAACCAGCTAGGATGCGCCGCTGACATCTTGGGGGAATTCATGAAACTTGTTTCGGTGCTTATGGCTATGACGGCGCTCGGCTTGATCGCGACGGCCGCTGGCGCAGCGGAAACCCGCTGCGGCTGGATCCAGAATCCGACGCCGCGCAACTGGTGGCTGGACGACAGGGACAAGACCTGGACGCTGATGACGCAGGGCTCGGAGGATGAAGGTCCGGAGGGCATGGATCTCATCCCCGATCTCTCGGAGGGCGAGTTCGTGAAAACCAACGGCTATTACGGTTATGCCTGCGCCTGCATGAAGGTGGAGACGGACGGTGGCGAGACCATCACGAAAATTCTGTCCTTTCGGCAGCTGAAACTGTCGCAATGCGAAAACGACAGGGCTTTGAAGACGCGTCCGGACTGAAGCCGGCGCGCGCGCCGGATCGGCGCGACTATTCCGCCGCGATCGTCTCGCGGACGAGATCCATGTCCCTGGCCGGAGACAGGCCGTAGAGACGGCTGTATTCGCGGCTGAACTGGGACGGGCTCTGGTAACCGACGCGATATCCCGCATTGCCGGCGTCCAGCCCTTCCACAAGCATCAGCCGCCGAGCCTCGTGCAACCTCAGCTTCTTCTGGTACTGGACCGGCGTCATCGCCGTCACCGCCTTGAAATGGTGATGGAAGGATGACGGGCTCATCCCTATCCGCTCGCAGAGATCCTCAATCCGAAGGGGCCGGTGGAAATTCGCCCTCAGCCAGCTTACCGCGCGGGCGATGCGATTGCTCTGCGTCTCCGCCATCGCCATCTGCACCAGCCTGGGGCCCTCCGGGCCCTTCAGCAAACGATAGAGGATTTCCTGCTCGAGCAAGGGAGCCATGGCCGGGATGTCAGCGGGAGAATCGAGCAAGCGAATAAGACGCGTGGTGGAATCGATCAATTCCGGGGACGCATGATTGATTGACAGCCCGCACATTCCGTCCGCCGAAGCCGGCGAAGGCCGGAAATCGATGCGGTCGAACAGCTCCCGCAACCGCTCCATCTGCAGGTCGAGACACAGGCACAGATAGGGGATGTCGCCGCTCGCCTCGAGAACCCAGGATGCGACCGGCAGATCGACGGATGTGAGCAGATACTGTCCGGCACCGTAACGGTAGGTGTCGCCGCCGAGCGTCAGGCTCTTGGTGCCCTGCACGACCAGCGTGAAGCTCGGTCCGTAGGCCGTATGCATGGGTGCGGTCGGCTCCGAACAGCGATGCAGCCGCAAGCCCTCGATCGCCGTCGGCGGGCCGTCTCGCCCGACGGCATGACGCGCCGCGATCGCAGTCAGTTCCTGGTAGGGCATGTAAGGGATCGTCATGCAGCATCGTCCGCCATCAACATCGCTTATTATTAACATAGCAAGTCCCGGCGCGACACAATGCCGCAAAATCACTATCCGCTGAAATTTGGAGGATCGGGCAAGAAGCTTGCAGGATCGATCTAACGTTCCGCCGCCGCTCGACGGCATGGTGGCTCCATCAGAATATCATCAGAGACGGATGGAGTTTCCATGGCTATTGCAAGAGGTTACGCGGCGACCGACGCGTCCAAACCGCTGGCACCCTTCACCTTCGAGCGCCGCGAACCGAATGACGACGATGTCGTCATCGACATCAAGTTCGCCGGCATCTGCCATTCGGACATCCACACGGTCCGCAACGAATGGAAGAACGCGGTCTATCCGATCGTCCCCGGCCACGAGATCGCCGGGGTCGTCACGGCGGTGGGCTCCAAGGTGACGAAATTCAAGGTGGGAGACCGCGTCGGCGTCGGCTGTTTCGTCGATTCCTGCGTCGGATGTGCCAGCCGCGACCTCGATCGCGAACAGTACATGCCCGGCATGGTCCAGACCTATAACAGCGTCGAAGCCGACGGTAAGACGGCTACCCAGGGCGGTTATTCCGACCATATCGTGGTCAAGGAAGGCTACGTGCTCTCGATTCCTGACAACCTGCCGCTCGACGCCTCCGCACCGCTTCTGTGCGCCGGCATCACTCTCTACTCGCCGCTGCGTCACTGGAATGCCGGCCCAGGCAAGAAGGTGGCAATCGTCGGCATGGGCGGTCTCGGCCACATGGGCGTCAAGCTCGGCGCCGCCATGGGTGCGGACATCACGGTGCTGTCGCAGACCCTGTCGAAAAGGGAGGACGGACTGAAGCTCGGTGCCAAGGACTACCACGCCACCAGCGACGCCTCCACCTTTGAAAAACTCGCCGCCACCTTCGATCTGATCATCTGCACCGTCGGCACGGCGATCGACTGGAACGCCTATCTCGGCCTTCTGAAGATCGACGGTACGATGGTCGTCGTCGGCGCTCCCGAGCATCCCGTCCCGATCCACGCCTTCTCGCTCATCCCGGGCCGCAAGAGCCTGTCCGGATCGAGCATCGGATCCATTCGGGAAACCCAGGAAATGCTGGATTTCTGCGGAGAGCACGACATCGTTTCGGAAATCGAGAAGATCGCCATCCAGGATGTCAACGAAGCCTATGAACGCGTCCTGAAAAGCGACGTGCGCTATCGCTTCGTCATCGACATGGCCTCGCTGGACGCCTGAGGCGACCGATCGAGACCCAAGCGCAAAGGGCGGCCCTGAAGCCGCCCTTTCATCGACCCCGCCCGCAGGGCTCAGGCGAGTTCGCTCGCGTCGAACTTTACCCGCGCCGCCCTGACGGCAGCATGATTGTCCTCCGCCCAGGCGAGCACCCTGGCGAGCGGTTCGAACAGGGAATGGCCGAGATCGGTCATCCGATATTCCACGCTCGGCGGTT
>JBQGDG010000005.1:0-30201 GCA_052038935.1 Neorhizobium sp.
CTTTTCGAAAACCTTCCCGGCGGCTGGGGCGTCATGGCGGACGATCTTGCTCTGGGCCTGATCCTCGGCGCGCTCTTCCTCACCGCCTCGAAAGCGAGAAGAAAGCTTCAGGATGCCTGACGGCGGCGCGACAGCCGGCAAAGCTTCCGGCAAGGGCCCGAACGAGGACGCCGCGGCCGGCGACAGTCCGGAAGCACTGCGAACGACCGCGGCCCGGATCCGACCGGCGCCGCCGCCCCGAACATATCCACATTCCCGGCCGCACGGCGTCCCGTCGCGGCTTTTCGTGTTTTCCCTCAACAACAGAAGGATTGGCCGAGCCCCGACGGGCGGCCTCTAAGATGCAATGATATTCGAATGGATGTCCGATCCGGCCGCCTGGGCGGGTCTTGCCACCCTGATCGTTCTCGAGATCGTGCTCGGCATCGACAATCTCGTCTTCATCGCCATCCTGGCCGACAAGCTGCCCGAACACCAGCGGGAAAAGGCCCGCCTCATCGGCCTCAGCCTGGCGCTCGGCATGCGCCTCGTGCTGCTCGCGTCCATCGCCTGGATCGTGACGCTGACCGCACCGCTGTTCACCGTACTCGGCATGGAGATATCCGGCCGCGACCTGATCCTGCTGTTCGGCGGCCTCTTCCTGCTGTTCAAGGGGACGATGGAACTGCACGAACGCCTGGAAGGCCATTCCGGCCCGAAGGAGGGCAAGATCGAGCATGCGGTCTTCTGGCAGGTTCTGGTCCAGATCGTCGTGCTCGATGCGGTCTTCTCGCTCGACAGCGTCATCACCGCCGTCGGCATGGTGGAGCAGCTCTCGGTCATGATGATCGCAGTGATCATCGCCGTCGGCGTCATGCTTTTGGCGTCGAAGCCGCTGATGGCCTTCGTATCGAAACACCCGACCGTCGTGATCCTGTGCCTCGGCTTCCTGATGATGATCGGCTTCTCGCTGATCGTCGAAGGTCTCGGCTTCCACATCCCCAAGGGCTATCTCTATGCCGCGATCGGCTTTTCGGTGCTGATCGAGGCCTTCAACCAGGTCGGCCGACGCAACCGCGAGCGGTTCATGTCGACGGGCGACCTGCGCGAACGGACAGCAAGTGCGGTGCTGTCGCTGCTCGGCCGCCATCGCAGCGAGACGTCGCTCGGCGAAGCTGCCGACGTGATCGCCGAACGGGCGACGGAAAACGAACTCTTCACGCCGGTCGAACACGAGATGATCGAGAGCGTGCTGACGCTTGCCGACCGGCCGGCGAAATCGATCATGACTCCACGCCCGGACATGGAGTGGCTGGATATCGAGGACGACGAGGAGGAATTGAGGCGCAAGATCATCGAGACCGGGCATTCCCGTTTCCCGATCGGTCGCGGCAGTCTCGACGAATTCCTCGGCGTCGCCGTCGCCAACGACCTGCTGCGCGATCTGCTCGCCACCGGCAAGATCGACTTCAACCGGTCTCTGCGCCAGCCGCTGGTCGTTCACGAGAGCATCAGCGCGCTGAGGCTGCTGGAACAGCTGCGGCAATCCTCCCTGCAGGTGGCGATCGTGCTCGACGAACACGGCTCCGTCGAGGGCATGGTCACCCCGACCGACCTGCTGGAGGCGATCGCCGGCGACTTCGCGGACGATGACGACGAGCAGCTTACGGTCGAACGCGAGGAGGACGGCGCATTGCTCGTCGATGGCTGGATCGACATCCGCCATGTCTCCAGGCTGCTCGAAATCGACCTCGTCGACGACGCCGATCGGTATTCGACACTGGCCGGCCTGATCCTCTGGCGACTCGGCCACCTGCCGAAACAGGGCGAGACGGTCGGCTTCGGCGGCCTCGTCTACGAGGTGGTGGCGCTCGACGGCCGCAATATCGACAAGGTGAGGATCAGGACCCGCGATGCCGTGGATACGCAGGCGGAGGCATGACTCCGATCGTGCGCTTTGCCGCATTGAGCCCTTCCGACACATCGGCTAGCTTGGACATCGCGTCGATGGCGACACGGAATTGTTGATGGCCAGGCAGGTAAAACAGGCGGAACGTTGGGCGGTGCGCATCCTTTGCGCGCTGGCCTTGCTGCTCGTCGGCCTGGCGCACAAGCCGCCGCAGGCGAATGCGCACGCCATGCCGCCCGGCATGCTTGCCCAATATGCGCTTCCCGACGGCACCGTGCCGGTGCTCTGCCTGCCGTCCGAACAAGGCAAGGCGAAACGGGGCAGCCACGACATCGCATCCGGCTGCGAGGCCTGCCGGCTCAGTTCGTCGCTTATCGAGCCCTCGCCCTCCGACGTTCAGGGCGAGCGGCTGGCGCTTTCGGACGAGGTGCAGTTTGCAGCACACAGCGAGGCCCGCCATCGACCGGCCCTCGTGCCGGGCAATTCTGCGCGAGGTCCACCACTCGGCCTCGCCGGCTAGGAGCCGCGACCGGCGGCAGCATGACGCCATATGGGCGGATCGCCGCGATCGTCACCCACCGTCCCTCGTCCCATTCGCATCCGGCCTGCGCCTTCCCGCGCGGCCTTGAAAAACAAACATCCGGAGACAGTCATGAAACAGACCCTCTTGAAGATCGCCGTCACCATGGCCGTAATGGCTGGTCCGACATTTGCTGCCGCACAGGAATTCAAGGCCGGTGAGATCGAGGTCGACCACCTCTACTCACGCGCCATGCTGCCGGTCGCCAAGGTCGGCGGCGGCTATCTGACGATCACCAACCACGGTGGCGACGACCGCCTCGTCAGTGCAAAATCCGACCGTGCGGGCAGCGTCCAGGTTCACGAGATGAAGATGAACGACGGCATAATGGTGATGCGCGAGCTGAAGGACGGTCTCGACGTACCGGCCAACTCGACCGTCGAAATGAAGCCCGGTGGCTATCACATGATGTTCATGAACGTCACCCAGCCGTTCAAGGAGGGCGAAAAGGTGAAGGCGACCCTCGTCTTCGAAAAAGCCGGACCTGTCGACGTCGAGTTCGACGTCGGTCCTGTGGCGGGCCCGAAGCAGGAAGGAACGATGCACATGGAACACGGGAAATGAAGATCCAGCGGCCTTTCATGGTGGTCGCCGGCGCGGCTTCGGGCCTGTTCGTCCTGATCCTCGTCGGCATCGGGATATTCATGTCGAAGGACGTGTCGCGTCCCGGGCCTTTCAACACCGCCTTTTCCCTGGTCAACGACCGGGGTGAACCGGTCGACCAGTCGCTGTTCACCGGCAAGCCGTCCATCGTCTATTTCGGCTATACCAATTGCCCCGAAGTCTGCCCCACGACGCTTTTCGAAATGGCGGGCTGGCTGAAACAGCTCGGCCCGGCCGCCGATACGCTCAATGCGTATTTCTTCACGATCGATCCGGAGCGGGATACGCCGGCGGCGATGCACAGCTACGTCACGGCCTTTACCGACCGGATCGTCGGCGTGACGGGCCGGCAGGAGGAGATGCAGAAGGTCGTCGACGGCTGGATGGTGCATGCGTCGAAACTGCCGAGCGAGGATGGCAACTACCACATGAGCCACTCGACCTCCCTGCTGCTGATCGGGGCGGACGGCAGGCTGAAGGCGCTGATCCCCTACGAGATGGACAGTCAGGAAGCCTTCGGCCGGATCAAGTCCGTCCTGCGTATCCAGAGCTGAAATCTATCGGCTCCAGACGAACCGAGGACGGCCGGACAATCCGGCCGTCCGGCAGGGCTGCAGGTCAGTTGCCGCCTGCCGCGCCGATACGTGCGCGCAGATCTGCGACCTCGTCGTCGGTCAACGCCCGCACCGCACCTTTTTCGAGTTCCCCCAGATCGAGCCCCCCGATCGAGACACGGATGAGGCGCAGGGTGGCGATCTCGAAGGTTTCGAGCATGCGCCTGATCTGGCGGTTCCTGCCCTCGTCGAGCTCGATCTCCAGCCAGGAGTTTTTTCCGCCCTCGCGAAGCCTCCGCGCCCTGCGCGCCCGCATCGTTTCGCCGTCGTGCCGGACGCCGCGCACCATCGTCTCCAGCATGGCGTCATCCACGATACTGTCGATCTGCACGTGATAGGTCTTCGATACATGGGTTTGCGGATCGAGCAGCGCATTGGCGAACCCGGTATCGTTCGTGAAAAGCAGCAGGCCTTCGCTCGCCTTGTCGAGCCGGCCGACGGGCGACAGGTGAGCGTGGTCGAAGTCGCGCAAGCAGTCGAAGACCGTCGGCCGGCCTTCCGGGTCGTGTCGGGTGGTTACCAGGCCGCGCGGCTTGTTGAGCATCAGATAGACCGGCTGCTCCGCGGCCACCGGCATGCCGTCGACGGCGATCTTGGCCGTGGAGAGATCGATCCAGGCTTCGATATCCGTGACCGGCCGGCCTCCAACCGTCACGCGTCCTGCGCGGATCAGTTCTTCCGCCTGGGTGCGCGAGCAATACCCGAGCTTGGACAGCGCACGCGGCAGGGTCACCCGCTTGCCGCCCGGTGCAGCCGCGGGTTTGCGCCTCGGCGCGGTTGCCGCATCGCGCCCCGGAGACCGGGCCTGTCCTGCTCGCCTGCCTTTGTCTTTCACCACGCCATTTCCCGAACCCGCCGTCGAAACAGACGGGACGCCGCCTGTTGACCCGCCTGCCCTTGCCATTCTAAAGCCGGGGCCGTCCAGCCAATTATGTGCCGCGACCGCGCGAATGCAGGTTGCCCAAGCGAGTGTCCAATGAGCCAAGACGATATCATCCGTGAACTCATAACGCTGCGCGATTATTGGCGCTACGCGATTTCCCGTTTCAACGAAGCCGAACTCTCCTTCGGTCACGGCACGACGACGGCTGGCGACGACGCCGCCTTCCTGCTGCTCGATTCACTCAATCTGCCGATCGACACGCTCGACCCTTTCCTCGACGCGAGGCTGCTGCCGCACGAACGCAAGCTGCTGGCGGAGCGCATCGAGACGCGTGTCTCGAGCCGCAAGCCGTCCTCCTACATCACCGGCCATGCCTATATCCAGGGCGTGCGCTTCCATGTGGACGAGCGGGTGATCGTGCCACGCTCGCATATCGGTGAAATCCTGTTTTCCGAATATCTCGGCGAGCAGGGCTCGTCCTTCCTGCCTGACCCGTTTGCAGTGGAAAGCGCGGTCGACATCTGCACCGGCTCGGGCTGCCTTGCGGTGCTGGCCGCGAAATTTTTCCCCAATGCGGCGATCGACGCCGTCGACCTTTCGGGAGACGCGCTGGACGTGGCGAAGATCAATATCGCCGAACACGATGTCGAAGAGCAGGTTTCCCTCTTCCAGGGCGATCTCTTCGCGCCTCTGGCCGGCAGGACCTACGACCTGATCATCACCAATCCGCCCTATGTGGACCATGCAGCCCTTGCCGGCTTCCCGGCCGAACACCGCGCCGAACCGGTCATGGCACATGACGGCGGCGAGGATGGTCTCGATCTCGTGCGCAAGATCCTTGCGGAAGCGCCGCGCCATCTCAATCCCGAGGGCGGACTTATCTGCGAGATCGGCTCGGGGCGCGAAATCCTCGAAGAGGAATTCCCGCATCTGGAATTCCTCTGGCTGGAGACGGCCGAATCCCAGGATGCGGTCTTCTGGATATCGGCCGAGGCGCTGGGCGCCTGAGGGCGCTCACCTTCCAGCAGCAGGACCACATATTTTCCATTTGCGCTGCAGCACGCGGAACGGCATGTTCCGCTAGGTCATTATATATGCAGGGAAGCGGATATCGATCATGACAGCGGATGCAATCGTCCTCGGAGCAGGCATCGTCGGGGTTTCGACCGCCGTTCAACTGGCGCGTCGCGGCAAGTCGGTGGTGCTGGTCGATCGGGGCGAACCGGGACGGGAAACGTCCTACGGCAATGCCGGCCTCATCCAGCGCGAGGGTGTCGTACCCTACGGCTTTCCGCAGCAGTTCGGTCTTATCCTTCGCTATGCGCTCAACAACCGCATCGACGCCCATTACCACTGGAAGGCCATTCCGTCCGTATCGTCCTTCCTCGCCAAATACTGGTGGAATTCCAATCTCAGCCGGCACCAGCTGATCGCCCGCGCCTATGCACCGCTGATCGAGCATTCGATTTCCACCCATAACGAGCTGATCGAGGAGGCAGGCGCGCAGGACCTGATCGCCAAGAACGGCTGGACCGAAGTCTTCCGTACCCGCGCCAAGCACGACGGCGAGATCGCCGAGGCGACGCGGCTGAAACGCGATTATGGCGTCACCTTCAAGGAACTTTCGCCGGCCGATATCGCCACCCAGGAACCCAGCCTCTCCAGCGATTTCGTCGGCGGATTGCGGTGGGAGGATCCGTGGTCGGTCAAGGATCCACTGGCGCTGACGATGGCCTATGTGCGGCTGTTCGAAAAGCTCGGTGGACGGGTGCTGAAGGGCGATGCGCGCAGCCTGTCGAGAACCGCTACCGGCTGGCGCGTCGTTGCGGGCGACGGTACAGTCGAAGCCAAGGACGTGGTCGTCGCGCTCGGCCCCTGGTCGGATACGGTGACGAAACCGCTCGGCTACAATTTCCTCGTCGGCGTCAAGCGCGGCTATCACATGCATTATGCGCCGAAGGGCAACGCGACGCTGAACGGCTGGACGATGGATGCCGAGCGCGGCTATTTCCTCGCACCGATGAACCAGGGCATACGCCTGACGACCGGAGCCGAATTCGCGAGGCGGGACGCGCCGAAGACACCGGTGCAGCTCGATAGGGCGGAAGCCGTCGCCCGATCGATCTTCCCGCTCGGCGAAAGGCTTGACCGGGAGCCGTGGATGGGCGCCCGCCCCTGCACGCCCGACATGATGCCCGTCATCGGCAAGGCGCCAAGGCACGACGGCCTGTGGTTCGCCTTCGGTCACGCCCATCACGGCCTGACGCTCGGGCCGGTGACCGGGCAGGTGATCGCCGAAGCGATGACCGGGGAGCGACCGCTGATCGACATCTCCGCCTATCGGCCGGAGCGTTTCAACGCCTAGCCCCGCGACAGAGACTGGGCTATCTGATGTTGCATGGATGATATCAGCTACGCCCAGATCTTCTTCGAAAACAATCCGGACATCGAAGTCCTCGAAGCCTTCGTCATCGACGTGAACGGTGTCCCGCGAGGGAAATGGATCCCGCGCGAACGGGCCCTCGACATCCTCGGCAAGGGCATGGCCATGCCGCGCTCCGTCTACGCGCTCGACGTCTGGGGCCGCGACGTCAATGCCGCGGGTCTGGCGGAAGGCACCGGCGATCCGGACGGCATGTGTTTCCCGATCCCCGGCACGCTTTCGCGGGTCGGCTGGCTCAACCGTCCCACGGCACAGGTGCTGCTCGGCATGCGCGATCAGGACGGTGCCGGCTTCTACGGCGATCCGCGCCAGGTTCTGGCGAATGTCCTGAAGGGTTTCTCGAAGATCGGCCTGACGCCGGTCGTCGCCACCGAACTGGAATTCTACCTGATCGATCCGCTGCGCTCCGCGCTCGACCCGGTGCGCCCGCCGAACTCGCGCGAGGGGCGCTGGCACACCGGCCAGACGCAGGTCCTGTCGATCTCCGAACTGCAGGATTTCGAAGATGTATTCCACGGGATCGCCAGCGCCGCCCGCGCGCAGGGCATCCCCGCCGACACGACATTGCGCGAAAACGGTCCGGGCCAGTACGAAATCAATCTCAACCATGTGCCGGATGCGCTGAAGGCCGCCGACTACGCGGTGCTGCTGAAGCGGATCGTCAAGGGTGTCGCCCGCGCCAACGATCTCGACGCAACCTTCATGGCCAAGCCCTACGGCACCCAGGCCGGCAGCGGCATGCATGTGCATTTTTCCGTCATCGACGAGACCGGCCGCAACATCTATGCCGGCGAGGACGGCCCCTCCGAGGCGCTGCTGCATTCGGTCGGCGGGCTTCTGGAGAACATGGGCGAGAGCATGGCGGTGTTTGCGCCGCACGCCAATTCCTACCGGCGGCTACGGCCGAGCGAACATGCGCCGACCTATGCCTCCTGGGGTTTCGACAACCGCTCCGCGGCCGTCCGCGTCATCACGACGCCGAAACCGGCAACCCGCATCGAGCACCGCGTCGCCGGTTCCGACAGCAATCCCTATCTGGTACTGGCGATGATCCTCAATGCGGCACTTTCCGGCATCAAGGAAAAGCGCCATCCGGGCGGCGCCATCACCGGCGACGACCATGCGATCAGTCACGAGCCGCTGCCCACCAACTGGGACTACGCGCTATCGCAGTTCGGCCGCTCGACTTTCGCCTATGCGACGCTCGGGCCGAAATACCGGGCGCTCTACACGGCCTGCAAGAGCCAGGAACTGGCGGAATTTTCGCTGCGCGTCACCGACGTGGAATATGACGCCTATATCAGGACGGTGTGAGATGACGTTCAAGGCCAGCAACAATCCCCGCCATGCCAACTCCTTTTATGCGGCGAGCGCCAATGACCGGCGCATCCGGGACACGCTCGTCGGCGAACGCACGGCGGACGTCTGCATCATCGGCGCAGGCTTCACCGGCATATCGGCGGCTCTGGAACTCGCCGAACGCGGGTTTTCGGTCGTCGTGCTGGAGGCCGAGCGGATCGGTTTCGGCGCCTCGGGACGCAACGGCGGGCAGATCGTCAACGGCTACAGCCGCGATCTCGAGGTGATCGCCAGCCGCTACGGCCGCGACAAGGCGGTGGAGCTCGGCAAGATGTCTCTGGAGGGCGGCGACATCATCCGCGACCGGGTGGCGAGATACGGCATCGACTGCGATCTCGTGTCCGGCGGCTTCTTCGCCGCCTTCACCGACAAGCAGATCCGCGAGATGGCGGAAAGCAAGGAACATTGGGAAAAACACGGCCATGGCGGGCTGGAGATGGTATCGAAAGCCGAGGTCGGCCGATACGTGAAGACGGATCGCTATGCCGGCGGGATGATCGACAGGCTGGGCGGGCATATCCATCCGCTCAATCTCGTGCTCGGCGAGGCGGCCGCCGTGGAGGGCCTCGGCGGGCTGATCTTCGAGGGATCACGGGTGACCGGCGTGGAAGGCGGCGACCGGCCGGTGGTACGCACCGAACGGGGCTCCGTCACGGCGTCCTACGTACTGGTCTGCGGCAATGCCTATCTCGCACCGCTGATGCCGGAAATCCACGGGCGGATGATGCCGGTCTCCAGCCAGGTCATGGTGACGGAACCGCTCGATGCGGCGCTGATCGAGAGCCTGCTGCCGGCCAACTACTGCGTCGAGGATGCCAACTACATTCTCGACTACTACCGCCGGACCGCCGACAACCGCCTGCTCTATGGCGGCGGCATCGGTTACGGCGGGCACGATCCGAAGGATCTGACGGAGGTCATCCGGCCCAACATGCTGAAGACATTCCCGCAGCTGAGCGGCACGAGGATCGATTATGCCTGGAGCGGGAATTTCGCGCTCACGCTGACGCGTATTCCCCATATGGGGCGGCTCGCCGACAACATCTACTTCTCCCATGGCGACAGCGGCCACGGCGTGACCACGACACATCTTCTCGGCAAGATCCTCGGAGAGGCGGTGGCGGGACATGCGCAACGTTTCGACGTCTGGGCGTCGCTGCCGAACCTGCCCTTTCCGGGCGGAAAGACGTTCCGTGTCCCTCTGACCATGCTCGGTGCATGGTGGTACGGCCTGCGCGACCGGCTCGGTCTCTAGGTCCCGGCCGCGCAGTACCAAAGGCGGCTTACTGTGCCATCTCCGGGAAATGCCCCTTGAGGTAATAGGTGGCATGGGTACGCACGATCGACTTGAACTGCGCCGCGATCTGAACGGCCTCCTCCGGAACCATCAATGCGAGGCGCAGGGTCGCGCCGGCCATGTGGAACATCACGAAGAGAGTTCGCGCATAGCTTTCGCGCATCGACTCGGCGACGAAATGCCCGGTCGCCTCGAAAAAGACCTCCGCCTGGGTGCGGGTCTCGGCGATATCCAGATCGGCGAGCGTCTTGTCGGCCTGGATGGCATTGAGCAGATCCTGGGTCGAGGGTTCCTCGCGCATGCGCCTGTAATACATGTCGAAGAGATCGTCGGTCGCCTTCAGCGCGTCGTCGGCAGTCTCGATCTTGGCGATATAGTCGGCAATCAGCTCGCGGACCTCTTCCACATAGAGCTCGTAGAGCATCGCGATAATGGCCGTCTTATTCGGAAAATACTGGTAGACCGAGGCGATCGGCCCGCCGGAAAGCGCAGCGATCTCCTTCATGGTCACCGCATCGATGCCCTTCTGACCGATCAGTTCTTTCGCAACCTTCAGGATCTCGCCGATACGTTCACGACTTCTTTCCTGCTTCGGTACCCGACGGAGCGACGCCCGACCGGCACCCTGGCTCGATTCCTGCATACTAAAGTTTTCCTACCTACGCTCAGTGGACAGACGTAGTGGCTGCCGACATGACACCACAGTCGGCTTTATACGCAGGCGCGCATATTTCGGATCACTTACAGGAATAAAATTTATTAAAAGAAGCTGCGTTTCTCTTATATCACGACAAAATTTGATTACTTATCACGTTTTCTGCCAAAGTTTTTCCAACGCGACAATACTGTCATCGACGATCTCTTCTATCGTCTGGTCTATATCGACCGTAACAACATTCGGCTCGTGCTCGGGACTTTCGAGCGTCGCCAGCTGGCTTTGCAACAGCGCCGCCGGCATGAAATGGCCCTTGCGATGGCCCATGCGTTCGGCAAGCAATTCCGGGCTGCCCTGGAGGAAAACGAAATAAAGCGGCTCGCCTCCCGCTTGGCGAAGCTTTTCCCTGTAGGTCTTCTTCAGCGACGAGCAGGTGAGGACGATATCGTCACCGCGCGACCGCGCAGCCTGCAACCGCTCGCCGATCAGAGCAAGCCACGGCCAGCGATCCTCGTCGGTCAGCGGGATACCGTCGGCCATCTTCCTGACGTTCGAGGCCGGATGCAGCTGGTCACCTTCGACAAAGGCGCAGTCCAGGCGGCTGGCCAGCAGTTCGGCGATCGACGACTTGCCCGCGCCGCTCACTCCCATGACGATAATCGCCTTCGATTTCGCTTCAGCCATTATCCAACCTCCCTCTGCCCGTGCATGTCGAATGCCGGGTCATTTCAATCTTGCGTCCTTGCCGATGACAAGCGGCATCAACACGGACAGGAACATCAGCCTTAGCACATGGTGGGCGCCGACATAGGTGGGATCTGCGTGGAGCATGACCGCCATGGCCGCCATCGTCTCGAGGCCGCCCGGCGAAAAGGCGATCAGCGCAGCATCGAGCGGCACGCCGGCGAGATAGGAAACCGCCACTGCGATCCCGGCCGCCATCAGGGAAACGACGAAGGTGACGACGAGACCGGAGACGAAGGCGACACGCAGATCCGCAAGCGAGACGCCGGAAAAGCGGGTTCCGATCAGCGCACCGAGCAGGACATAGGTCGGCGTCAGAAGCCAGACGGGAACGCTGCCGGAGACGTATCCCGTCACATGGGTGGACATGGAAACGAACACCCCGCCAAGAAGCAGGGCGGCGGGAAACTTCCAACGCCTGAAAAGCAGGCCCAGCAGCGCGGACAGGACGAGAATGGCGGCGAGCGCGGGGATCCCCATCGCCTGCGGCATTACAACGACATCGTTTCCTGCGAGATCGAAGACCTCGACGATCAGCGGCACGGTGATCGTCAGCGCCAGGACACGCACGCTCTGGGAGATACTGACGGCGCGCAGATCACAGCGCATCTCGGCGGCGAGGCTCAGCACATAGCTCAGATGGCCGGGCGACGCGGCCAGCAGAGCCGTCGTCCTGTCGTAGTGGAAGAGCCGCTGCAGCACCCAGGCCGCAACGAAGAGCAAGAGCACGATCGCCACGAAGACCATGACGAAGCTCAACGGCCAGGTGCGGGCCGCGACGAAGATGTCGGGCGAAACCGTGGACCCCATGGAAACGCCGACGACGATGAAACTGGCGTTGCGGACGACCTGCGGCACGCTCAGCCGCAGACCGGCGAGCCCACCGATCGTGACGGCAACGGCAGGGCCGATCAGCTGGGGGGCGGGCAGGCCGAGGGCTACGGCAACGAGCGCGCCTACCGCAGCGATGAGAGACGCGAGGGCAAATTCACGCAGTTCGGGAAAATTCATAAACCAGGTCCTGAGGCCCGGGTCGGCGCGGGAGGGACGCCGAACCGGCGAGCGCCTCCTCTTCTAGCCGACGTTGCGGGAAGGTCAACCTGACCGCCGGCGGAAAACGGAAAACGCCGGCGAAGGCCGGCGTCTTTCGAGACATAGATGCTAAAGTGATCAGGCGGCCGGGGCGATGGCCTTCGGCAGCGGCATCGGATCGAGGCCGAGAAGCATGTTGATCTGCGGACGGGCCTTGACGAGATCGTCGATCGTGTAGTCGGCAAGCACGTCGAAGAAGGCGTTCAACGCCTTGCGAAGCGCGGAGTTGAGGCCGCAGCTGTCGACGAGCGGACATTCGACCGCGCCGTCCTCGAAGCACTCGGCCATGGCGAAGCTGTCTTCGGTGACCCGCACGACATCGAACAGGGTGATCTTGGTGGCGGCGCGGCCGAGCCTGACGCCACCGTTGCGGCCGCGCACCGTTTCGACCAGACCGGCCTTGTTGAGCGGCTGCAGGATCTTGAAGAGAAAGAGTTCGGAGACGTTGTAGGCTCGGGCGATCTCGGGGATCCGGCTCAGCCTGCCTTCGTTCGCAGCGCAATACATCAGCATGCGGACGGCGTAGTTGGTCTGTTTGGTAAGGCGCATGATGGTCTCCAGAGACTCTGTTGATCCCTATATAGACGCTTCCCTACTTTTGAACAATTCCAAAATAGGAAATTTGCAATCATGTTTCAGATGCAGCCAATCAACCCTTTACGGCAAAAAAGAAATCCTGACTATTATTTTCAACATAAGGGCGGCGATTGCGGAATCCGGCGCCCGGATTTCCCACCCGGGGGCGTTTCAGCCGATCTTCATCGCGACAGCGATCGCGGCGGGGACGACGAAAACGAACATCGCAGCAAGAAGGCCCAGGCCGAGCCGTGCCAGATGGGCGCGCCGGGCGCGCTTCTCGTCCCACTCATATACCATGACTGAACTCCCACTCCTACCGGTCACTAAATTAGGCGTAACGCGAAAAACGTCAACACCAGCTTCGACCATGCGAAACTTGCGCCGGACTTACCTCGTCCCGCCGCTTTCCAGCTCCGCCGCATAGTCGCGGATATCCTGCTGGCGCCGCGGCGTTCCCGGATGGCTGGACAGCATGCTGGTATCGCCGCGGTCGCCGAGCCTTTCCTCCAGCAATGCGAAGAACCTCGCCAGCGCAGCCGGCTCGTATCCGGCGGCCTTCATCAGTTCGACCGAGCGGCGATCCGCTTCCGCCTCCGCCGAACGGGAATGGGAAAGCGCCAGCAGCGTGCCGCCCTGGGTGAGGATATCCTCGACGCCCGATCCGACATCGCCGGCGATCAGCATGATGAGCGCGGCGACCCCGGCCACGCGGTAGATCTGGCGAAGGCTGTGCTCTCCTTCGACATGGGCGATCTCGTGACCGAGCACGCCGAGGATCATCTCCCGGTCGTCACCGGCCAGCTCGACGAGGTCGTCGGTCAGGACAAGCGTGCCGTCCGGCAAGGCGAACGCGTTTGGTCCGATGACGCCGCCGTCACGGAAATTGAGCGTATACGCCGCCTCCCCGCCTTTCGACTGCGCCGCCAGCCTGGCGAAATCGGCGGAGATCGCCAGGCGTTCCGGTTCGGGCAGGGCGGAGGGCGAAAAGACGGTCTTGTCGAGGGAGGCGAGCGTGCTCGAACCGATCATCGCGGGCACGAAGGGCGGCGTGACGAGGACGGCCACCTCTACGAGGACAGGCAGCGCAAAGCGATAGATGGATACTGCCAGAAGCATGACAAGAAGCGTGAAAGCGATCAGGCGCGGATGGAAGCGCTCCAGCCGATGGACGGCGCCACTGCGGCGACCCCGCTCGGCCCGAAGGAAACGATCGACGCCGTCATTGTCGCGGGTTTCGAAGACCGATCCGTCGGGAAAATTCACCCGCCGCGGGATGGATCCCACGCGGGGGGTGAACTCGATCCGCTCCTCGACTGCCGAAGCGAGAATGACGCTATCGTCGGCGGCGACCAGCCAGCCGCCGTCCTGCCGCAGCTCGGCCTCGACCGAGCGGCTGGAATTGGCCGGATGCCATTCTCCCCGGGCAATGACCAGGGCCTCAGAAGCCAAAGTCGAAACCTTCCATATCCATGTATTCGGCGCTGATCGCCGCCCCGGTGCTTTCGATCGAGGACAGGATCTCGCCCGGGTCTCCGACGATGGTGATGCCCGTATAGGCGCACATGAAACGCGCCATGCGGACGGCGGCCCAGGGCCGCATCAGACCGAGCGTCAGGACTGTGACGACGACGTTTGAAATCGCCACCCAGGCATATCGCCAGCGCGGGGCATCGCTCAGCAGCATGTGACGCCCATCGAGCCTTGCCGCCGACCAGACGACGTTGCGCACGCCGATCCGATAAATGAGACCGGCGGCGCCGTAGACGACGAAAAGCAGGAGGAAGGCGAAATGAAGCGGGCTGAAGGCGAGAGCGGCGGCCATCGCATCGGGATCCTCGATATTGTTTGCGGCCGAGATCGCGCCGGCAGCGAGAAGACCGAGAAGCGCTGCGCCCAGAAGCACCATCAGCGCCGGCACCCACCAGATGCCGTAGAGCGATTTCAGGCGTGCGTCGGTCGAGAACGGACGGTCGCCATAGCGGAAATTGTTGAAGATGTAGCGCCACAGCCAGCGGCTGGCGAGCGGTGCCAGAATGCCGAAGGAGATGAAGGCGACCATGCTTCCGAGCATGACGGCCAGGAAGGCGCCCCAGGCGGAACCGACAAAATCGAAACGGACGTTGCGGTAGCTCGTCACGCGGGCATTGAAGCGCAGGCCGCGCTTGATGAGCCATGGCAGGGCGACGAGGACGACGATGGTCGTCAGCCCGGAAAACAGCGGATTGACGAAGTTCAGGACGTTGATGACGATGATGAAGCCGATGACGATCAGGCGCCCGAGGAAAATCTGCATACCGGTCGCATGATATTCGAAGACGCGACCGAGAATGGTGGTATTGCCATAGAAATAACGTTTGGTCCGCACCTTGGCCCAGGCCGAATAGATGCCGAGAGTGATGATCGTCAGAAGGATATTGACGATCCAGACGCCGAAATATTCGCTGGCGCTGCCAGTAAAGGAGGCGCGTTCAAGCTTTGCCGCCTCCGCGAGCGGCGGCGTTGCATAGGCGATTGTCATAATCGAATTTTCCCCAGATTGAAAAAACTGCGGGACAACGCAACGCTCGCGCTGACCTCGGCCCCGGGGAAAATTCTAGGGCGGCGATCTCAGGTTTCAATTCGCCAAGTACGAAGAGTTAATGAAAAAGAAAGACGGAACCTGAAGGACAAGTTCCGTCTTTGCGATGGGCCGGTCTGAAAATCGCGCGTTCTACTTCATGACGGGCATGACGAATTCCGCACCGTCCTTGATGCCGGAGGGCCAGCGGGCGGTGATCGTCTTGGTTCTCGTCCAGAACTTGATCGAATCCGTGCCGTGCTGATTGAGGTCGCCGAAGGACGAAGCCTTCCAGCCACCGAAGGAGTGATACGCGAGCGGAACCGGGATCGGCACATTGACGCCGATCATGCCGATATTGATGCGCGAGGCGAAGTCGCGTGCGGCGTCGCCGTCACGGGTGAAGATCGCTACGCCATTGCCGTATTCGTGCTTCATCGGCAGCGAAAGGGCCTCTTCGTAGTTCTTCGCCCGGGCGACCGAGAGGACGGGACCGAAGATCTCGGTCTTGTAGATCTCCATGTCGGGGGTGACGTGGTCGAACAGCGAGCCGCCCATGAAATAGCCGTCCTCGTAGCCCTGCAGGGAGAAGCCGCGGCCGTCAACGAGAAGCTTGGCGCCTTCCGTCACGCCCTTGTCGATCAGGCCGTTGATGCGGGCATGGGCTTCCTTCGTCACGACGGGGCCGAGATCGGCCTTCTCGTCCGTATAGGGGCCGATGCGCAGGGATTCGATCTTGGGAATGAGCTTTTCGACGAGGCGGTCGGCAGTTTCCTCACCCACCGGGACGGCGACGGAGACTGCCATGCAGCGCTCGCCGGCCGAGCCGTAGCCCGCCCCCATCAGAGCGTTGACGGCCTGATCCAGATCCGCATCCGGCATGATGATCATGTGGTTCTTGGCGCCGCCGAAGCATTGGGCGCGCTTGCCGTTGGACGTGGCCGTGCCATAGACGTAGCGGGCGATCGGGGTGGAGCCGACAAAGGAGACGGCGCCGATATCCGGATCGGCAAGGATCGCATCGACGGCGGCCTTGTCGCCGTTGACGACATTGAGGATGCCTGCCGGGAGACCCGCCTCGATCATCAGTTCGGCAAGACGCAGCGGCACGGACGGATCGCGCTCCGAAGGCTTCAGGATGAAGGCGTTGCCGCAGGCGATCGCCGGCGCGAACATCCACATCGGGATCATGGCGGGAAAATTGAACGGCGTGATGCCGGCGCCGATGCCGACCGGCTGGCGGATCGAATACATGTCGATCTGGGGACCGGCGCCCTCGGTGAACTCGCCCTTGGACAGATGCGGGATGCCGATGACGAACTCGCAGACTTCCAGACCGCGGACGATGTCACCCTTGGAATCCTCGACCGTCTTGCCGTGTTCCTTCGACAGCATGACCGCGAGTTCGTCCATGTTCTGGTTGAGCAGATCGACGAATTTCATGAACACGCGGGCACGGCGCTGGGGATTGGTGGCCGCCCATTGCGGTTGCGCCTGCCTGGCGTTTTCGACCGCGGCACGGATTTCCGAGACGCTCGCCAGGGCGACCTTGGCCTGCACTTCGCCGGTTGCCGGATTGAACACGTCGGCCGTGCGACCGCTGGTGCCGGCAACATGCTTGCCGCCGATAAAATGACCGATGTCCCGCATGGTTTTTCCTCCTGATTGTGATTGGACGCAGCATGTCACTCGAATTTGCGCAATTCAACACGATAGTTTACCAAACCATTGTGCAGAAATGAGCATAACGGAGCGATCATCGATGGACTGGGACGACGTGCGGATGTTCCTGGCAGTGGCGCGCACCGGCCAGCTCCTGTCGGCCTCCCGCCGGCTTGGCATCAATCACGCGACCCTCGGACGGCGGATGACGGCGCTCGAAAATGCGCTGCAGACGCGGCTTCTCGTGCGCCGAACCAATGGCTGCACGCTGACCGCCGAGGGCGAGATCCTGCTCGCCGCCGCCGAGCGGATGGAAACCGAGATGCTTTCGGCCCAGGCGAAGGCCGGCAGCACGGACACGGTGGTCGCGGGGACGGTGCGCATCGGCGCGCCTGACGGGTTCGGCGTTTCCTTCCTTGCGCCGCGTATGGGCCGGCTCACCCACCGGCATCCCGAGCTCAGGATCCAGCTCGTGCCGGTTCCCCGCTCCTTCTCGCTCTCCCAGCGCGAGGCCGATATCGCGATCACGATCGAACGGCCGGAACAGGGGCGCCTGATTTCGTCGAAACTGACCGACTACACGCTCGGCCTCTATGCCTCGCGACACTACATCGGAAAGGCGGGACGGCCCGGGACGGCCGACGACCTCAGGCATCATGCGCGGATCGGGTATGTCGAGGATCTGATATTCTCGCCTTCGCTGAACTTCACCGGCGAGGTCATGCGCGACTGGGACGCGGGTTTCGAGATCTCGAGCGCGATCGGCCAGACGGAGGCGGTCAAGGCGGGGGCAGGCGTCGGCATCCTGCACGACTATGTCGCCCGGCAACATCCCGAACTGGTGCGGATCATGCCGGAATTCACCATCCGGCGCTCCTACTGGACCACCTATCACGAGACCTCGCGCGATCTGCTTCGACTGAGGACGGTGGTCGACTACATCCGCGAACTCGTCGCCGCGGAACACACCATTTTCGTCGCGTGACCCGCAGAGGAAAGTCCCGGCGGGACAGGCTGCCCTGCGCATCGTCATCTCGGTGTGACCGCCACCCCAATGACAAACGAGGCCGGAGCATCACAGCGGATGCTCCGGCCTCATAATGTATAAGCCCCGGCGAATTGCCGGGCTCCGCACGATCAGGCGACGAGAAACGCCGAGGACGGAATTTTCAGCGCAGCAGCGATGCGCTTGACCTTGGCCGGATCGCTGTCCGAGCCGTCCTCTACATGCAGGATCTCGTCATGGATGAGCCCGGTCGTGAGCGCCAGGTCGTCAATACTGTAGCCGGCGGCCAGACGCGCTTCGGCTACAGCCTTGGCGACCTGGCCGGCGATGGCCGCGGTGCTGCCGGTTGCCTTAATGTTGCTGATTGAAACTGTCATAATGGTGTTCCTTCTGGAAAAACCCGCCCTTTTCGGCTGGGTGAAGGGGGCCGATTGGCCCAAATTGCGACATGCAATCGCGGCACGAAGATAGGACAATAATTGCTTAGTGCAATAGCAAATGCTGCAACGCACAAAAATTCGTGCCGAAAAATACCGCATTTCCGCCTTGCGCCGGACCGAACCAATACCGCTTTCGCGCGTTCTCGGGGGCAAACAAGGAATTGATCATGCCCTATTCCCACACCGCATACGGCGCCAAAGGCTATGACGGCGACTACGAGAGCGATGCGCAGGTCCTGCACGCCGCCCATCATCTGGTGGATGTCTATCTGATCTATCTGCGGGAGCATGACACCGGCAGCGACCTTTTCGACACGCGGGAACTGCCGGTCTCGAAGGAAGCGCTGCTCAATGCCTTCAGGGTGGTCATCGCCACCGAGAGCCGGCCGGGGGTGCGCGCCCTGCTGATCAAGGCCGGCATGACCCTGGCGCAGTTTCAGGAAAATGTCGGTCCCCGCATGTCGGTCCAGCCGGCGCAGTTGCGGACGGAACTACACGACGGGCGACACCGGCCCGAACCGGGTCAGATCCGCAGGTTCGACCGCGCCCTGACCCGGCTCGGAGAAGAGCGTTCGCGGCTCGTCCAGATTTTCCAGCATGCCGCCGAGATCGCCGAGAAGAAACCCTTCCATCACGCCTGACGACGATCTGCCGCCGTCCGGCGGTACATGCGCGGGCGACGCCCCTACCAGGATTTCAGCGCCCGAAGCGTCGGCGTCTTCTTGAAGATGTGGCCATCCATTCGGGCAAGCAGGGTGTCGAGCAGGGTCACTGCCTCCGCCACGGCCGGCCCCTTGTTGAGCATCACGCATTCGGCGCGCGCCGCCATGGCCGCATCCGTCATTTCGCCACGGGACGGGAGGCCATCCTTGACGAGATCCTCCAGTACCTGCGTCGCCCAGACGGTAGGAACGGAGGCGGCCTCGCAAAGCCACAACAGTTCCTCCTGCATCTCGGCGACACGCTCGAAGCCGATCTCCGCGGCGAGATCGCCTCGGGCGATCATCACCCCGAAAGGCCGGGCCAGGGCATGGGCCCTGGCAATCAGGGCGGGCAGGTTGCGCACGGCCTCCGGCTGTTCGATCTTTGCGACGAGACCTAGCTTTTCCGCGCGCGGCGGATGAGCCGCCAGCGCCTGCTCGAGCAGGTCGAGATCCTCCGGGCGACTGACGAAGGAATAACCCAGCATATCGGCATTGCCGATGATGGCGGAAAGATCGCCCTCGTCCTTCGCCGTCAGGGGAGAGAGGCCGAGCGCGGTATCGGGCAGGTTCAGCCCCTTCTCGGGCTTCAGCTTTACGCCGCCGGCCTTCACATGGGTGACGCGCACCAGCGCCTCGCCTTCCGACACGCTTTCCACCACGCCTTCGAGCTTGCCGTCGTTGTAGCGAAGTTTGTGGCCGACCTCGATACGGTCGACGATCTCCGGCAGAGAGACGAGTGCGCAGAAGGGCACGTCCTCGGTCCGGTAGGGCTCGCCCGAGGCGATCAGGCGGAAGAGGTCGCCGGTCTGCAGCCTGGCGCCCTTCCCGACGGCCACGGTTCCGGTCCGGATCTTAGGTCCGGCGACATCCATGAGCACGGTGATCCGCCGGCCGACCGCCTCGCCTGCGGCGCGCACGTGCCGGGCCATGGCAGCCCAGGCGTCATGATCGTCATGGGCGCAGTTGATGCGGGCGACATCCATGCCGCGGCGGGCGAGATCGAGGATGAAGTCGGGTTGCCCGGCAGCCTCGCCCGGCAGCGTTACCATGATCCTGCCGCGACGATGGTCGCGCGGCGGACCGAGCAGCCGGTCGGTCATTGCAGAGAGCCGCATCTCGCCGGCGAAGAAGCGCCGCTCGGAAGGCACAGCGCAGGGCGTGTCGGAGCCGCGCATCGCAGCAATCGCCGACAGTACGGCCTCGAGCGTCGGCAGGACCCGGCTTTCCAGCCTGCCGAGCGAGGACAAGCCGTGGCGCATCAGCTTCCGTTGCAGCGGCCTGATATCCACACGCCGGAGCGCCAGATAATGGCAGAGATTTTCGAGAGCTTCGTCGCGTTCTACGTCTCCCGCCAGCGCTGCGAACCGCTCTTCCCCCTCCGAACGGACGCGGTCCCGCAGCTCGGCGACCTGGGCGAACAGGGCTTCCACTTCATTCTCAACGGCAATGGCAGCCTGGTTCGGATGCGACATCGATCGGTTCTCCTCGTTTTCATGAAGCCGGGACACGACGATTGCCCGCGGCCGGCCGGAGCGCCTTGAGCCTGGTCAAGGCGGACTGCCCTGAAGCGGTTAAATTCCGGGCGGGAGTAGGACCCGCAAGCGCGGCAAAGGTTCCGTCGCCACGCCCGACTGACCTGATCGTGAAGACCCGGAGGAAAACATGAGCAGTTATTGGCACTGGCAATGGCGGGCTCCTCCCCTATCCTCCCTGCCATCCGTGACCGCCATTCCGCCCGGCGCCGGCAACACGCACCGACGCCCCGCCCACGCCATCCGTCCCTCCAGTGCGAAAGAGGCCAAGCCGTGAACGACAGTCTTCTCGCCACCTTCAATGCCGGGTCATCGACGGTCAAGATCGGGATATTCAGCATCGATCGTGACACGCCGAAACGGATCGGCAAGGCCGTAGTGGATTTTTCGTCCCATCCGCTGAGCCTTCGGATCGAGGAAGGGCCGGAAGAGATCGACATCCGGCTTCACGCCCGGACCGCAGACGATCTCTCGGAGCTGATGGACGAAGTCTTCCGGGCGCTGGCTGAGCATTTCCCACTCGACCGGCTGAAGGCGGCGGCGCACCGGATCGTCCATGGCGGAGATATTTTCGACAGCGCCGTCGAACTGACGGAAGAGACGATCGGCGAGATAAAGAAGCTCACCGAACTCGCACCGCTGCATCAGCCGCAGGCACTGAGGATGGTCCGCGCCGTCCGGCATCTGCGGCCGCATCTCTTCCAGACGGCATCGTTCGACACAACGTTCCACCGAACCCAGGACCCGATCGTGCGACGGCTGGCCATTCCGCGCGCACTTCACGATCGCGGTGTGAAACGCTACGGTTTCCATGGCCTCTCCTATGCCCATGTGGCGGCAGCGTTGCGCAAGCAAGCGCCCGACATCGCCGACGGCAAAGTCGTCGTCGCGCATCTCGGCAGCGGCGCAAGCGTCTGCGGCATGGAACACGGCCGCAGCCGCGACTGCAGCATGGGGTTTTCGACGCTGGACGGCATTCCGATGGCAACGCGGCCGGGATGGCTCGATCCGGGCGTCGTCCTGCATCTGCTCGGGCCGCTCGGCAGGACCGTGGCCGAGGTGGAGGACATGCTCTACCACAAATCGGGCCTTCTCGGCGTCTCCGGCATCAGCGGCGATACGCGCGATCTTCTCGAGGATGAGGGCGAGGAGGCGCGCGAGGCGATCGAGCTGATGACACTGAGGATCGCGGGCGAGATCTGCCGTATCGCCTCGACGCTCGGCGGGCTCGATGCTCTCGTCTTCACAGCGGGGATCGGCGAGCACCAGCCGCGGATCCGGGCGCTGATCTCCGAACGCCTGCTGTGGCTCGGCGCAGAACTGGACACACGGGCCAACGAGGACGGCGACTTCAAGATCAGTTCCGCGGCAAGCCGCATTTCGCTTCATGTCATCGCGACCGACGAGGAGCAGGTGATCGCCGACGACTGCCTCGCCGTCATGGCATCGGCGCGATGACACCGACGAAATGACCGCCCCCATGATCCAGGTCATGCGCGGCGACCGACAGACCCGCTAGAACCGTAAGCGAGCACCCAAAGGAGCAATCGATGCAAACGAATACTCTTTCGCAGGAGCGCCACCCGGAACTCAGCCAGGCCGAACTGACCCTGATCGATCGATACTGGCGCGCGGCCAACTATCTCTCGGTCGGACAGATCTATCTTCTCGACAATCCCCTGCTGCGCGAGCCGCTTGCCGCGGACCATATCAAGCCGCGCCTGCTCGGCCACTGGGGCACGACACCGGGGCTCAACTTCATCTATGCCCATCTCAACCGGGTGATACGCGCCCGGGATCTCGGCATGATCTATGTCTGCGGACCTGGGCATGGCGGCCCCGGCATGGTCGCCAACACCTATCTGGAGGGTACCTACAGCGAGATCTATCCCGACATCGCTGAAAATGCCGAGGGCATGCGCAAGCTCTTCCGCCAGTTTTCCTTTCCCGGCGGCATCCCGAGCCATGCGGCACCGGAAACGCCCGGATCGATCCATGAAGGCGGCGAACTGGGTTATGCGCTGGTCCACGCCTATGGCGCGGCCTTCGACAACCCGGACCTGATCGTCGCCTGCGTCGTCGGCGACGGCGAGGCCGAAACGGGGCCCCTCGCCGCCAGCTGGCATTCCAACAAGTTCCTCAATCCGGCGCGCGACGGTGCGGTGCTGCCGATCCTGCATCTCAACGGCTACAAGATCGCCAATCCGACATTGCTGTCGCGAATTGAAGACGAAGACCTGCGCAAACTCTTCGAGGGTTACGGCTACGAACCGATCTTCGTCGAGGGGCACGAGCCGGAAGCCATGCATCGGCGGATGGCCGGCGCGATGGACAGGGCGACCGAGGCGATCCGCGCCATTCAGGAGAGAGCCCGCGCCGGAACTGCCTCCTCCGGCCTGCCGCGCTGGCCGATGATCGTGCTGCGCAGCCCCAAGGGATGGACTGGACCAAAGGAAGTCGACGGTAAAAAGGTCGAGGACTTCTGGCGCGCCCATCAGGTCCCGGTGTCCAACTGCCGGGAAAATGCCGACCATCGCAAGATCCTCGAAGACTGGATGCGCTCCTACGACCCCGAAGATCTCTTCGAGGCGGACGGCCGGCTGAAGGAGGAGCTGCGGGCGCTCGCACCTGCCGGCGAGCGGCGGATGGGAGCAAATCCCCATGCCAATGGAGGGCTGCTGCGCCGGGAACTCGAATGCCCGCCGATATCGAATTACGCCGTCGACGTACGGGAGCCCGGCAAGGTGGTGGCGCAGACGACCGACGTTCTCGGCCATTACCTGCGCGACGTGCTGAAGCTGAACGAAGCCGGGAAGAATTTCCGCATCTTCGGTCCGGACGAAACGGAATCGAACCGTCTGGGCGCCGTCTTCGAGGTGACCGACCGGACGTGGATGGAGAAGATCGAGCCTTATGACGTCCATCTTTCCCCCGACGGGCGGGTGATGGAAGTGCTCTCCGAACATCTGTGCCAGGGCTGGCTGGAGGGCTATCTGCTGACAGGCCGGCATGGGCTGTTCTCCTGCTACGAGGCCTTCATCCACATCATCGATTCGATGTTCAACCAGCATGCCAAGTGGCTGAAGGTGACGCGGGAGCTGGAATGGCGAAAGCCGGTCTCGTCGCTCAATTACCTGCTGACCTCGCATGTCTGGCGGCAGGACCATAACGGCTTCTCCCACCAGGACCCGGGTTTCGTCGATCTCGTGGCCAACAAGAAGGCCGATATCGTGCGCATCTATCTGCCGCCGGACGCCAATACGCTGCTTTGGGTGGCGGATCACTGCCTGAAGACCTGGGACCGGATCAACGTGATCGTCGCCGGCAAGCAGCCGGAACCGCAATGGCTCTCGATCGAAGATGCGGCGCGCCACTGCCAGGCCGGCATCGGCATCTGGGACTGGGCCGGCAACGAGGAGGACACGATCGCGCCGGACGTCGTGATGGCCTGCGCCGGCGACGTGCCGACGATGGAGACGCTGGCGGCGGTGACGATCCTGCGCCAGGCCATTCCGGAACTCAGGATCCGCGTCGTCAACGTCGTCGACCTGATGACACTGCAATCGCGGGAGCACCATCCGCACGGCATTTCGGACGAGGATTTCGACAGGCTGTTCACCACGGAACGGCCGGTGATCTTCGCCTATCACGGCTATCCCTATCTCATCCACCGGCTGACCTACAAACGCAACAATCACCGCAACATCCATGTCCGCGGCTTCATCGAGGAAGGCACGACGACGACGCCTTTCGACATGACCGTGCTGAACGAGCTCGACCGCTTCCATTTGGCGCTCGAAGTCATCGAACGGGTGCCGGAACTGAAGGGGAAGGCGGCGGGCGTGGCGGACATGCTGAGGGACAAGCTTGCCGAACACCATGCCTATGTGCGCCGGCATGGCGAGGACATGCCGGAAATCCGCGACTGGGCTTGGTCGAACGGTTCGGAAAACCTCTGACCGGCAGAGCCGCCGAGCCGAAGCGGCCCGGCGGCTTTTCTTCAGGCCTGAGCCTTTGCGAGCGCTACCGCGTCCGCTCCGGCCGGGAGGCGCATCGGGCAGGAAGGATCCGTCACCGCCCGCCAGACCGCCTCGGCGACGTCGACGGACAACGTGACCTCGCTTCTCTGCCTCATTGCGCCAAATACCTCTCCGGCATAGCGGGCGTAGGGTTCCGGGAAACCGCCCTCGCCTTCCAGGCGGACCAGTGCCGTCCGGCCGAAGCTCGTTTCCGGAGCAGCCCCCGGCAGCACGATCCGGACATTTACGCCGAACGGCTGCAATTCCAGCGCGACGGATTCGGTAAAGGCATTCACGGCCGCCTTGCTCGCCGTGTAGACCGACAGCAGCGGCAGGGGCTTCAGCGTCACCGTCGAGGTGACGTTGACGATCATGCCGGCGCGGCGTTCGCGCAGCTGCGGAACTACCGCCTGCATCATCCGGATCGTCCCGAGCGTATTGGTCTCGAAAATGTCGCGGACGACTTCCATCGGCGTGCCTTCGAGGGCATTCAGCCAGCCGATGCCGGCATTGTTGACGAGAACATCGATCGGGCCGGCGGCCTCGACCGCGCTGCGGACGCTTTCATCCGACCTGACGTCGAGCGGCAAGATGCGGAGATTTTCGGAGGGCGGCAGCACGTCTTCGCGCGGCGTGCGCATCGTTGCTACGACCTTCCAGCCCCGGTCGAGGAAATGCCGGGCGATGTCCAGTCCGAAACCGGACGAGCAGCCCGTGATGAGAACAGTCTTCATGATGGCTCCATGCATGTTGTGGCATGCATGGAGGTAGATCGTCGCCGCCAGACTTACTATCATAGGAAGTCCCGCATTCTTTCGCGAAAGTCCTGACATGGTCGATCCATTCGCCGAAGTCGTCGCTCTTCTGCAACCGAGCCTGCCGTTCTCGAAACTGGCGAGCGGCTCGGGATCATGGCAGGTGGACGGATCGCAGGCCCGTCAGCCGCTGTTCAGCGTCATTCTCGAAGGAGCCGCAAGGCTCTCGGTGGACGGCAAGCCGCCGGTGGACCTGCAGGCGGACGATTTCATCCTCATTCCCACGGCCTGCGCGTTCACGATGTCGAACCCCGATCAAGAAGGAAAGGCCGGTCTGTCCGACGTCACCCGGCGCGGCGACGAAACCCGTCACGGCGACCCGGAAGGGCCTGCCAACGTGCGGATGCTGGTCGGCGGCCTCGCCTTCGGATCGCCCGACGCCGCCTTGCTGGTGTCGCTGCTGCCGAGACTGGTTCACATCCGGGGCGAGAGGCGTTTCGCGACCATCGTCCAGCTCATTCGGAACGAGGCGCTGGCCGACAAGCCGGCACGGGACATGATCCTCGCGCGCCTTCTGGAAGTGCTGCTGATCGAGGCCCTGCGGTCGGCCTCGGAGACGGTCGCCTCGCCCGGTCTGCTGCGCGGACTGTCGGATATGCGCCTGGCATCGGCGATCCGCCGGATGCATGAAGATCCGCGCCACGGATGGACGGTGGAGGAACTTGCGCGCGAGGCCGCCTTATCGCGCTCCGTATTCTTCGAGCGCTTTCGCAAGGCGGTGGGGATCGCGCCGATGGAATATCTGCTGTCGTGGCGCATGGCGCTTGCCAAGAACCTTTTGCGGCGGGGCGAGGCCGGCATACAGGATGTCGCCGCACGTGTCGGCTACGGTTCCGCGAGCGCATTCAGCGTCGCCTTCACGCGCTTCGTCGGCAAACCTCCCGGCCAGTACGCCCGCGAGAATGGCGCGCCCTGACGACTTCCGCGGCAGGACGACAGGCGGTCGGCCATTGCGAAAGGTGGTTTTCATTCGGATTTCATAAGGGAGAAATGGTACGGTTGGGGGGTCTCGAACCTCCGACCTCAGGTGCCACAAACCTGCGCTCTAACCAACTGAGCTACAACCGCATAAATCGCCGCAGCGACATTGACCGGTCACATACGGCGATCGAATGAAGATTGCAAGTCCTTTCCGAAGGACAAAAATCGATCTGTCGCGTGACGGAGAGGAACGATCCGGCCGGTCAGTCGGCCTTGAACGCGTCCATGGCCTTCTCGGCGACCTCCTTGCCGGGCCTGGCGACTTCGTCGGCCACTTTCTGCGCGGCTTCCTGCAGCGACCTGGCCTGCTCGATGGTCAGTTCCGCCTGCCTGCGGACGAAGGTCGTCTGAAGTTCAAGAAGCTGCGACAAGGACCTGGCGCCCATCAGCGACTGCATGTGGGACCACGACATTTCCGTGTTCGTCCGCAAGGCATCGATCGCCTTCAGGCCGATTTCCAGCGAGCCCGCCTGGGCTGAATGGATTGTGGATTCCATCGTACGGGTAGCTTCCTCCGCCGCGGTTTTCATCCTACCGTAGGCATCGCGGGATTGGGTTGCGCCCTTCTCGGCAAATTCGCGCCAGTCCTGCGTCAGCCGGGCGGGATCGAAAGCGGAAAACGAAAAGACATCGTCGGTAAAGGCCATTAACCAGTTCCTCCAGGATCCGGATCGGCGAAAAAACAGGCATCGCCGAACCTGTTCTGCCTTAAATATAGCCGATACCATTGTGCATTGCAACATAACGCATCGGGTTTCGGCCCTGGCGCAATTAACCCTGTTTGAGCGTTCCTGCCTTCTCCTGTGGACCCTTGGAGGGGGGCAGGATATTAACAAGAGGTTAATTCCAGGCGGTTACGGCCGGATCCAACACGCTGCAGGTTTTGTCCATGTCGGAAGTGCAATACCCATTCATCGACGTCGCGGTGCACGAACGTGTCAGCGAAGCCTTTGCAGCGGGTATGGCGGTCGTGCTGTTTTCACCCGAACTGCGCTCCGTCTGCTGGGCGAATGGCCGCGGCGCCGCGCTGTTCGGCTTCAGCTCCGTCTACGATTTCCTCGACCAGGGTCTCGACCGCGCCGAACTGATGTTCCGCCAGGTCGAACCGATCGCACGCACGCTGAAGGTCGTCGGCGACCGGCGCACATTCACCATCCGCATCGTTTCCGGCTTCTCTCGGGTCGCCGTCCAGGCCCATTGCGAGATGGTGAGGTTCCAGGGCAGGTCCTGCATCCTGCTGTCGGCCCCCTCCGGCAACGGGACGCTCGGCCTTGCCCAGCGCGCCGAGCGGCTGATCGAAGGACTGGACGATCCCGAAACGCATATGGCCGTGCTCGACGGCGAAGGCGGTATTCTCGCCGCGTCCGGCCAGTTTTCCGCGCTCGACATTTCCGCCCAGACGACAAGGATGCTCGTCTCGATGGTCGGCAACGACCGGCACCGTCTGGTCAAGCGGCCGATCTCGACGGCGACCGGCTATCTGCCGGCGGCGGTGGGCAAGATTTCCGGCGAGCCGGCGCTGCATCTTCTCTTCGTCGTCGGCCTCACCCGTCCGCAAGCCGCTGCCGCCGAAGCCGACGAGACGCAGCAAGCCGTCGTCGACACGGTACCGGACGCGGCCGAGGACGGCTACGAGGAGGCCTTGAGCGCTGTCGCGGCGATCGAGGACAATTCCGACGACGAAGAGGTGATCTCGTTCGATGCGCAGGTCGAAGACGCCGGGGCGCTGGACCCGGCGGTCGAAGAGAGCGCGCCTGCGGACGAGCATGTCCACTCCGCTTTCGGCGAGCCGTCGGACGGCGACGATATGGCGTCGCCTGTCGCAGAACAGGATCCGACCATGCCGGAAGACCTGGCGGCGGATGCCACACCGGGCGACACCCGTGACGACCATAGCCATGACGACCAGACAACCGGAATGGGCGCCTCGGAGACGGCGGCCGACGCGACCGAAGAAGAAGCCGGAGCTGATCCGGCGGCCCTGACTAAGGTGGAAGCCGGGACGGTGGACGCGGCAGAAGACGAGCCGGTGTCGTCTGGGACTGGCGAGACGCCTACCGCGCTCGAACCGCGGGTGGAGGATATACGGAGCGAGAGGCCTGCCGCGGCGCGCGGGCCGCGCACCATCCGCTTCGTCTGGAAGATCGATGCGGGCGGACGTTTCAGCGAGGTTTCCCGCGAATTCGCCGAGGCCGTAGGGCCGCATGCGGCGGACATTTCCGGCATGGCGTTTTCGGATCTCGCCGCGCTCTTCAACCTCGATCCCGATGGCAAGATCGCCGAACTCCTGAGCCGGCGGGATACGTGGTCCGGCAAGACGATCTGGTGGCCCGTCGAAGGCACGTCCCTCGTCGTGCCGGTCGATCTGGCCGCCCTGCCGACCTATACCCGGATCCGGGAATTCGACGGTTTCCGCGGTTTCGGTATCGTCCGCATGGGTGATGCCGCGGAGGATCCCCATGCGGCCGGGCTATCGCTCGGCCCGGTCGTGGCCAGCGAGGAGCGTTCGGAGCACCCCGGACAGACCGGGATGCAGGCCGGAGCCGAGGATACGGAGGTGCAGGCCGGAGCCCAGGATACGGATGAATTCACCCTTCCGACCGGCGAGACGAACATCGACGACGAAGCCGATGCGGACGGATCGATTGCGGAGACGGAGTTCGCTTCTCCCGGCATGGGGAGCGGCGACGGCAGCGACAGTGTCGGGCATGGGGCCGAGGCCCCGACCACGTCCGACACCACGCCGGCGGGCGCAGACGAATGGCCGGCGGGCGAGCGCCCCGCCCTCAAGCTTGTCGCCAATCCGGGCCAGAGACATTCCGACAAGGTGATCCGTCTCGAAGAACGCCGTTCGCGCCTCAGCCCCGGTGAGCAGGCCGCCTTCCAGGAAATAGCGCGTCGGCTCGACACGTTCGCAAAACAGGCCGAGGACGCGGAGGCAGAGGAATCCGACGCGACGGACGGCCCGTCCGCAAACGACGCGGTTGCCGCCGCCGAGCAAAGCCCGATCAGCGCGTCGGGGCAGGAGATCGACGACATGATCGAACTGCCCTCGCCGGCCGGGGAGGATGAGATCCTTGCTGCCGACGATGTCGACGATGTCGACGATCCTGCCGGAATGACCGATGACGATATCCAGGCGGAAGACGAGGCGGAACCGCTCGAAGCCGGCGAGCCGGAGGATATTCCGCCGCATGTCGATCCCTATGACGCCATGCCGGCCGGCCGCGACCGCAGCGGCCTGACCGAAGAGATCGTCGACCAGATGCCTGTGGCGCTTCTCGTGCATGCCGGCGACAGGTTGATGCACGCCAATGGCGAGTTCCTGCGGCTGACCGGCTACGACTCGCTCGAGGCGCTGGCCGATGTCGGCGGGCTCGACGCCCTGCTGCAGAGACAGGAACTCGACGAGAAGACTTCTTCCGATGCCGGCGGCATGGTCGTGGTGCGCGCCGACGACGCCATCGTGCCGGTGACCGCACGGCTGCAGTCCGTCCGCTGGAACGGCGCCGCTGCCCTGCTGCTGGCGCTGATGCCCGTCTCTCCGTCGGGCGTCATGCCGGAGCCGGAACAGTCGCAGGACGAGGCCGCCGATATCGTGCCGCTCCGGCCGCTGCGTACCGCCGATCAGCTGGCCAAGCTGCAGGTGGAAGTGGAGGAATTGCGGGCGATCCTCGAAACGGCGACCGACGGCGTCGTCATCATCGGCGCGGGAGGCGACATCCGCTCCATGAACCGGTCCGCGAGC
>JBQGDG010000006.1:0-3859 GCA_052038935.1 Neorhizobium sp.
ATCAGCACGTCGACGGTGTTTTCGTCGCAGCCGGAATGTTCGCCGCCCATGATGCCGCCGATGGACTCGACGCCGTTTTCATCGGCGATGACGACATTGTTCGGGCCGAGCTTGTATTCGCGCGTATCGAGCGCCAGAACCGTCTCGCCTTCGCTCGCGCGACGGACGACGAGGTCGCCCTTCACCTTGGCGGCGTCGAAGACGTGCATTGGGCGGCCCTGGTCGAAGGTCATGTAGTTGGTAATGTCGACCAGCGCGTTGATCGGGCGAAGGCCGATCGCCTTGAGACGCGTCTGCATCCAGGCCGGGCTCGGGCCGTTCTTCACACCGCGCACCAGGCGCAGGCCGAAACCGGGGCAGAGCTTCTCGTCGTCGAGATCGATCGTCAGGCCGACGGTGGTTTCGCCTTCGAGCTTCAGCGCCGAAGCGGCCGGCGCTTTCAGCGTGCCGAGGCCGGAAGCGGCCAGATCACGGGCGATGCCATAGATCGAGGTGCAGTCCGGGCGGTTCGGCGTCAGGTTGATCTCGATCATCGGATCGTCGAGACCGGCATAGGAGGCGAAGGACGAGCCGACCGGCGCATCTTCGGCCAGGTCGATAATGCCGTTATGATCCTCCGACATGTTGAGCTCCTTTTCGGAGCACATCATGCCGTGGCTTTCCACACCGCGGATCTTGCCGACCGACAGTGTCACATCGATGCCCGGAACATAATCGCCAGGACGCGCCAGCGCGCCGACGAGACCGGCGCGGGCATTCGGCGCGCCGCAGACGATCTGCAGCGGCTTGCCGCCGTTGACGTCAGGGCCGGCATCGACCGACAACACCTTGAGGCGATCGGCTTCCGGATGTTTTTCGGCAGAAAGAACCCTGGCGATGACGAAAGGCCTGTAAGCAGCCTTGTCGTCGACGTCCTCGACCTCGAGGCCGATAGCCGTCAGGCGCTCGCAGATCTGCTCCAGCGTCGCATCGGTCTCAAGATGATCCTTGAGCCAGGAAAGCGTGAACTTCATTGGTTTTCTCCTGAAGGCCTCGGCACGGTCATCGTTTCCATCCGTGGCAGGCCGTCATCGATATGGAAGAAGGGAAGTTGCTCGCGCACATAACCATGCACGCGCGGCGGATAGTTTTCCGGCGCGTCCATGGCGCCGAGCATGAAATAGATCCGGTCGGCAAGCCGCTCGTCCCGATAGGCTATGGGAGCGCCGCAGGTACCGCAGAAACTGCGGCTCACCGGAGCCCTGCCATAAGTCGAGCCGGTCGCTCCTTCGAACGTCACATCGGCCGCATGGAAGCCGACGAAAGCTGCGACCGGCGCACCGCTTGCCCGGCGGCAATCGCCGCAATGACAATAGCTGGCATAGATCGGCTCGGCGTTCGCCTCGAAACGAATGGCACCGCATCGGCATCCGCCGCGATGAACCCCGTTCTTATGCGTCACCATCCCGCTCATCGGTCATCCCGTCCGTCGAGGTTCCGTCCTACTGGCTCAAGCCGCCGAACAGCGTCGGCATGTCGAGCGGGCGGAAGCCATAATGGTTCATCCAGCGGACGTCGGCATTGAAGAAGTCACGCAGGTCCGGCATGCCGTATTTCAGCATGGCGATGCGGTCGAGGCCCATGCCCCAGGCAAAGCCCTGATATTCGTCCGGATCGAGCCCGCCCGAACGCAGCACGTTCGGATGAACCATGCCGCAGCCGAGGATTTCCATCCAGTCGGTACCTTCGCCAAACTTGACGATCGGGCCGGACCGGTCGCACTGGATATCGACCTCGAAGGAGGGCTCGGTGAAGGGGAAGAAGGACGGGCGGAAGCGCATCGTTACCGACGGGACTTCGAAGAAGGCCTTGCAGAACTCTTCGAGAATCCAGCGCATGTTGCCGACATGGGATTTCCTGTCGATTACCAGACCCTCGACCTGATGGAACATCGGCGAATGGGTTGCGTCACTGTCCTGACGGTAGGTCTTGCCCGGAATGACGATGCGGATCGGCGGATCCTGCGCTTCCATGGTACGGACCTGCACCGGCGAGGTATGGGTGCGCAAGACCTTGCGCTCGCCCTTCTCGTCCGGCTGGAAGAAGAAGGTGTCGTGCATCTCCCGGGCCGGATGGCCTTCGGGAAAATTCAATGCCGTGAAGTTGTAGTAATCGGTCTCGACATCCGGGCCTTCGGCGATCGAGAAGCCCATATCGGCAAAAACCGCGGTGATCTCGTCGATGATCTGGCTGATCGGATGGATACGGCCGCGTTCTGCCGGTGAGGAGCGGACCGGAAGCGAGACGTCGAGCGTCTCTGCCTTGAGGCGCGCATCGATCGCCGCATCCCTCAGCACCGTCTTGCGGGTCGAGATCGCCTCGGTGATCTCGTTCTTCAGCGCGTTGATCGCAGCACCGCGGGTCTGGCGCTCTTCCGGCGACATCGCACCCAGCGTCTTCAACAGTTCGGAGACGGAGCCCTTCTTGCCGAGAGCGTTTACTCGGACGGCTTCGATCGCAGCCTCGTCGCCGGATGCCGCGATTTCAGCCAGAAGCGAGGTTTTCAGGTTTTCCAGATCGGACATGATGTCTTCCGTTGATGTTCGGAGAGAGGGTATTGCTAGGTGACGACGGGCATTTGTCAGTAAGCAGCGTCCGCCGATCGTTCTCGACCGGCACGCGGCGCTGCAAACGAAAAACCCGCGCCAGCCCAAACCAGCGCGGGTTTCCCAAAATCAGTGAAGCTCATAAAGCCTGGGAAGCGCTGGTCTTAACGAACCGCGCTTTCAAACTCGTTGGTCGTGCCGGCTTCCTTGAGATATTCGAGAGCCTTCTTGGAGGCTTCGACCAGCGCGCCGAAAGCGGCCGGCTCATGGATTGCCATGTCGGACAGAACCTTGCGGTCGACTTCGATGCCGGCCTTGTTGAGGCCGTCGATGAAGCGGCCGTAGGTCAGGCCGGATTCGCGCACAGCGGCGTTGATGCGCTGGATCCACAGGGCGCGGAAGTTGCGCTTCTTGACGCGACGGTCGCGCGTGGCGAACTGGCGCGAACGATCCACCGCGGCCTTTGCGGCGCGGATGGTGTTCTTGCGGCGGCCGTAGAAGCCCTTGGCTGCCTTGAGGGTCTTGGTGTGCTTGGCGCGGGAAGTAACGCCACGTTTTACGCGTGCCATGTCATGATCTCCTAATTACGCGGGCTAAAGGTCTCAGAGACCGTTCGGCAGGTAGTTCTTGATGACCTTCTTGCCGTCAGGCTCAGCGAGGACCATCGTTCCGCGTGCATCGCGGATGAACTTGTTCGTGCGCTTGATCATGCCGTGGCGCTTGCCAGCCGCAGCTGCAAGCACCTTGCCGGTAGCGGTGATCTTGAACCGCTTCTTGGCAGCAGACTTCGTCTTCATCTTGGGCATTTTGCTACTCCGTATTTGTATCGAAGCCGGCAGACGATGTCAGCTTCAAGCATTTTGAACGGCCTCGGCATGCCCTGCCGGACCGTTCGGACGCGCGCCTTATAACCGTCAAGGTTTCAAAGCGCAATGGGGGAAATCCTGATCGAAAACCGGTACCGAACCGGCAAATCCCGCCCTGCCCGCTGGCGATCGGGCGGAAAGGTGCGGCGCTTATTTCGGCGCCAGCACCATCATCATCTGGCGGCCTTCGAGCTTGGGCTCGGCTTCCACCTTGGCAATTTCCAAAGTGTCTTCCTTCACCTGCAGGAGAAGCTTCATACCGAGTTCCTGGTGGGCCATTTCGCGGCCACGGAACTTCAGCGTCACCTTGACCTTGTCGCCTTCCTCGAAGAATCGGTTCATCGCCTTCATCTTCACGTCATAATCATGCGTGTCGATGTTGGGACGCATCTTGATTTCCTTGACTTC
>JBQGDG010000007.1:0-3829 GCA_052038935.1 Neorhizobium sp.
ATATCCTCTTCCTTCAGCGCGATCGCGATGTCGCGGTCATGCGAGGTCCGCTCATAGGCTCGGTTGACATAGACCGTGCGGGCTCCGGTCTTGCGGGCGATATCGACCAGCACTTCGTCGGCTTTTCCGGAGACGAGAACGAGGTCACTGCCGAGAGACTTCAGGCTTTTCTTCAATGCGAGAAGCGAATGGTGGAGCCACCAGGACTGAGCCGCACCGAGCGGCCCGATATTCAGGTCCTCCGGCTCGCGGATATAAACGGGAATGACGTCACCGCCGGCATCGATCGCAGCGTGCAGCGCCGCATTGTCGTCGAGCCGCAGATCCTTGCGGAACCAGAGGATGCCGGGAGGATTGCCGTCGTTGGTTTTCTTGTCGGACACTGTCTGCTCCGTTTGGAGATCCCATGCCGCAAGCTACGGTTTTTGCTCCGGTCCGGATCAGTGGAAGGGACGGATCAGCAATATGGGGCAGGGAGCGCCGACGGCCAGTTCCGGGGCATGCGGCGGCCGGACGATCAGTCCGTCCGCGTGGGCGAAGATTTTCATCATCGAGGAATCCTGCTTGTCGAACGCCTTTGCAACGAGGAGGCCTTCGGCATTACGCGACAGCGTAGCGCGCAGGTAATCCTGACGCTGGTCGTTCGGTTTCAGCGCCTGCGCGGTGACAGCGCCGATCTCGCGTGTCCGATCGGGCAGATGTGCAAGCCGGCGTAGCAGCGGCTCGAGGAAAAGCATGCCGGTCACCATGCTGGCGACGGGGTTTCCCGGGAGGCCGAGCACGTGAATGCCGTCCAGCGAACCGACCATCAGCGGCTTTCCCGGGCGCATGGCGATGCGCCAGAAATCGAGTGTCATTCCTGCCGATTTCAGGGACGCCTGCACCAGATCGTGGTCACCTACCGAAGCGCCACCGAGCGTCACGAGAACGTCGACGCCGGCCAGACGAGCCATGGAGACCGCTGCCTCGATCTTTTCCGGATCGTCGCGAACGATGCCGAGATCGACGACATCGGCGCCGTTGTCGCGCACCAGCGCACTTATTCCGAACGTGCTCGAGGCGATTATCTGGGCCGGGCCGGGTTCGGTCCCGGGGGGCAGGAGCTCGTCGCCTGTCGCCAGGATGGCGACGACCGGCTTGCGGTAGACGGGCAGGTTCGGATGGTTCATCGCCGCGGCGACGGTCAGGTAGGAGAAGTCGAGTTGCGTACCGGCCTTCAGCACCGTCTCGCCTTCGGCAAAGTCCTGCCCGCTGGGGCGGATATGTCGCCCGGCGGTGACTTCGAAGGTGGTACGGATGCGATCGCCGTCCAGCTTCTCGGCATCCTCCTGGATAAGTATCGTGTCCGCCCCCGCGGGAACCGGCGCACCGGTGAAAATCCTGACGGCCTGACCACGGTCCAGCTTGCCTTCGAAGGCGTGGCCGGCGGCCGCACTTCCGACGACGGTCAAAACGGAGCCGATCTCCGGAGCATCGGCCGCGGCCAGGGCATAACCGTCCATCGCCGATGCGTGAAAGGGCGGCTGGGTCAGCCGGGCGCGGATATCGCGGGCGAGGACACGGCCCGAAGCCTGTGCGAGCGGCACCGCCTCCATCTGCTCGATCGGTCCGGCGCCTGACAGCAGCCGCGATTTGGCGTCCGGTACGGGCAGCAGCGTCATGGCGTCTCTCCTCAGAACCCGGCCTGGTAGTCTCCGGACTTGCCGCCCGTCTTCTCCAGGAGCCGGATACCGCCGATCTCCATCGTCCGGTCGGCGGCCTTGGCCATGTCATAGACCGTCAGGCAGGTGACCGAGACGGCCGTCAGGGCTTCCATTTCGACCCCGGTCCTGCCGCTCAGCCTGGCCGTTGCTGTGATGCGCAGACCCGGCAGCGTATCGTCTTCTGCGATGTCGACGGAAACCTTGGTGAGCATCAGCGGATGGCATAGCGGAATGAGGTCGCTGGTCTTCTTGGCCGCCATGATGCCGGCCAGACGCGCCGTGCCGATGACATCGCCCTTCTTGGCATTGCCCTCGCGGATCAGCGCCAGGGTTTGCGGCTGCATGCGGACATAACCTTCGGCGGTGGCCGAGCGGCTCGTTTCCGGCTTGTCGCCCACATCGACCATATGGGCCTCGCCGGCAGTGTCGATATGGGTCAGCCGGGTCATCATTCAGCCGCCAGGACGGTTTTTCCGCCGGTCAGGAGCTGGCGCGTCGCCGCCGCCACGTCTTCCTGCCGCATCAGGCTCTCGCCGACAAGGAAGGTGTCGATGCCGACCTTCTGCAAGCGCAGGCAGTCCTCGTGGGTGAAGATGCCGCTCTCGCCGACGAGCAGCCGGTCGCCGCTCACCATCGAGGCCAGCCTCTCGCTGGTGTCGAGGCTGACGTCGAACGTCCGCAAATTGCGATTGTTGACGCCGATCAGCGGCGAGGGCAGGGCCAGTGCCCGCTCCATCTCCGTTTCGTCATGGACTTCGACAAGGCTGTCCATGCCCAGTTCGGCTGCGGTCTCGTAGAGCGCTCTCGCCTCGTCGTCGGAAAGCGAAGCCATGATGATCAGGATGCAGTCGGCGCCCCATGCCCGTGCCTCATGGATCTGGTAGGGCTCGAACATGAAGTCCTTGCGCAAGGCCGGCAGGGCGCAGGCGTTACGGGCCGCAACCAGATAATCCGGCGCTCCCTGGAAGCTTGGTCCGTCGGTGAGCACGGAAAGACAGGCCGCGCCACCGGCCTCATAGGCGGCGGCGAGGGCGGGCGGATCGAAGTCGGGCCGGATCATTCCCTTGGATGGGCTCGCCTTCTTGATCTCGGCGATCAGGCCGAACCGACCTTCCTGCTTCCTGTCCATCAGCGCCTTGAGGAAACCGCGGGGTGCGGACTGGTCTGCAGCCTTCGCCTTCAGCTCCGCCAGCGGAACCGCGGCTTTTGCGGCGGCGATTTCCTCCCGCTTGTAGGCTTCGATCTTGCGGAGAATATCGCTCATCGGATTATTCCTTCTCGTTCGAGACCAGGACGAGGTTGTCGAGAGCGGCGGCCGCTCCGCCCCGGTCGAGTGAGAGGGCGGCAAGCTCCATGCCCTGCCGGAGGTCACCCGCCTTGCCGGCGACGACGAGCGCTGCCGCCGCATTGCAGAGGGCTATGTCCCGATAGGCATTTCTCGCACCGCCGAGCACGGCGCGCAATGCCGCGGCGTTGACGAGACCGTCACCGCCCTTCAGGTCGGCGAGTGTCGCCGGCGCGACGCCGAAATCGGCAGGGGTCAGTTCGAACGAACGGATCGCGCCCTTTTCCAGCGCGACGACCTGCGTGACGCCCGTGGTGGTGATTTCATCGAGCCCCTCGCCATGGACGACCCAGACGGTTTCCGAACCGAGATCGCGCAGAACCTCGGCGATCGGCGTCAGCCATTGCGGCGAATAGACACCGAGCAGCTGCCGCCTTGCGCCGGCGGGGTTTGACAGCGGGCCGAGCAGGTTGAAGATCGTCCGCGTCCCAAGTTCGACGCGGCTCGGGCCGACATGGCGCATGGCGGCATGATGCATCGAGGCGAACATGAAGCCGATCCCGGCCTTGCGTATGCAACGGGCGATCTGCGCCGGACCGATATCGAGATTGACGCCGAGCGCCGAAAGCGCGTCCGCGGTTCCGGACTTCGAACTGAGAGCGCGGTTGCCGTGTTTGGCGACGGGCACGCCCGCGCCGGCAACGATCAGCGATGCCAGCGTCGAAATATTGTAGGTTCCCGCACCGTCGCCGCCCGTACCGACGATATCGATCGCATCGTCGGGCGCGGAAACCGGCAGCATCTTGGCCCGCATCGTCGCGACCGCGCCGGTAATCTCGGC
>JBQGDG010000008.1:0-32246 GCA_052038935.1 Neorhizobium sp.
CCGAGAGCCTGAAGAAAGGCCGGTACTGGATCGAACGCGTCGGCCTGACCGGCTTCGAGAACCACTACCCGAACCAGCTTTCGGGCGGCATGCAGCAGCGCGTCGGGCTTGCCCGAGCACTGACCAACGATGCCGACATACTGCTCATGGACGAAGCCTATTCGGCCCTCGACCCGCTGATCCGCGTCGACATGCAGACGGTGCTCCTCGACCTGCAGGCGGAACTGAAGAAGACCGTCGTCTTCATCACCCACGATCTGGACGAGGCCCTGAGGCTCGGCGACAAGATCGCCATCCTGCGCGACGGCCAGATGGTGCAGCAAGGGAGCGGCCAGGAGATCGTCCTGTCCCCTGCCGACGACTACATCACCGCCTTCGTCAAGGAGGTAAACCGCGGCCGCGTCATCCAGGCGAGGACGGTGATGGCGCCGTTCGACGGACAGGCGGACGGCGTGCGCATCGCCGCGACGTCCACGCTCGAAGCTGCCGCCAAGGCGATGACCGAAAGCGGCAAGGCCAAGGCGACGGTCGTCGACGAGGCCGGGACGCCGATCGGCACGCTCGACCTGCAGACAATGATCGCCGCAATGGTGACGCCGGCCGGTTCGGATGCCTCCAGGATGGCGGCGGGGCAAAAGACCGTCGAGGCGCCCGCCACGCGTGCGGCGAGTTGAAACCCCATAAAGACTTCTTTACATCGATCACTGCTCATCTGGCACGCCAAGGGTTCTTCAGAACTCGTGGCGTGCCGGTCTTTTCATTCTGCACGTCGTAGTTTCCGTAAGCCGGTTCCGGACGACAGGCGACACGACAGGAGGACGCCATGCCGACGACCAATCCATTGACCGAACTGCTTATGGAGAAAGGCGTTCTTCTCGCCGACGGAGCAACGGGCACCAACCTGTTCGCCGCAGGCCTGGAAGCCGGCGAGGCTCCCGAGATGTGGAACGAGGCGCATCCTGAACGGATCACCAAGCTGCATCAGGATTTCGTCGATGCGGGCGCCGACATCATCCTCACCAACACTTTCGGCGGGACACGCCATCGCCTCAAGCTGCACCAGGCGCAGGACCGCGTCTTTGAGATCAACAAGCGCGCCGCCGAGATCGCGCGCGCGGTGGCAGCGGGCGCCGGCCGTAAGGTCATCGTCGCCGGCTCGGTCGGCCCGACGGGCGAGCTTCTCATCCCGCTCGGCGCCCTCGGCTACGAGGATGCGGTGGCGGCATTCGTCGAGCAGATGGAAGGGCTGAAGGCCGGCGGCATCGACATCGCCTGGATCGAGACCATGTCTGCCCCGGATGAAATCCGCGCAGCCGCCGAAGCGGCGACGAAGGTCGGCCTGCCCTACACCTATACCGGTTCCTTCGATACCGCCGGCAAGACGATGATGGGGCTGAACCCGAAGGACATCCACCAGGTTGCGGGCGACATCGGTTCGGGTCCTGAAGCGGTCGGCGCCAATTGCGGCGTCGGGGCCTCGGACATCCTCTCCTCGCTTCTCGATATGACGGAAGCCAATCCGGATGCGATCACCATCGTCAAGGGCAATTGCGGCATTCCCGAATTTCGCGGCTCGGAAATCCATTATTCCGGCACACCGCCGCTGATGGCGGAATACGCTCGGCTTGCCCGCGACGCAGGCGCCAGGATCATCGGCGGTTGCTGCGGCACGTCCTGCGATCATCTCGCGGCGATGCGGGCGGCGCTCGACGACTACACGCCGCGGCCAAGGCCGACGATCGAGGAAATCGTCGACAAGATCGGCCCGCTCCGCAATAAGACGGCGAGTGAATCGGGCGGCGATTCCGGTCGCGAACGCCGCCGTCGCCGGAGCTGAACGCCAGAGTGAGGTTGTCATGAGCAGCATATCGCCGATCGGAAGCCGGGAGACGGTCGCCGAAGGATTGACGAGCCTCTCGGACGAGAGACGGAGTTGGCTCACGCTTCTCATGGCAAATCCGGCAAGCGACGACCTCATGCTTGCCGGACTGCATCTCTTTCTCGACCAGGCTTCGGAAGCCCGCTTCCTGAATTCGCTGAAACTGCAGAAATGCGGCGAATGGCTCGGAACTGCCGCGCCGGACCGTCTGCAGATCCGGCTGATGGAAGCCGCGAAATCCAGCCAGCATCCCGCCTATGCAGCCTTCAGGGACGGCCTCGCCCGCTCCGGCGGACTGGAGCGGGCTTATCCCAGGGCGGATGTCTAGTCCGGCCGCGCTCCTCTTCAGCGTTTCAGCGTTCCCGCAAGCCGCACCAGATCGATGAACCCGGCACGATAGCCGAACGGATCCTCGCCACGCGAATTGCGGGCAATATCGAGGATGGAGCCGTAGGAATACTCCGCCAGCGCATTGTCACCGCGCAGCTTCTGGCCGAATGCCGCCACAGCCGTGGCGAAACGGACATCCTGGGAGGCCGAAGCGAACTCACCGACAGCGTCGGCCTCCGTCACGGACGTGGTGACGAGCCTGCTCGTGTCCGAGCCAGGCTGCTTGTAGCGCAGTTTCACGAATGCGAGTTCCCCGGTATGCGGCCGCGCCGGCTGCGATCCGGATGCCTCGCCGTAGCGCAGCGGATCGTTGAGCACCGCGGCGCTTCCCGTCGGTGTCACCTCGTAAATCGCCGTTACCGAATGGCCGGAGCCGATATCACCGGCATCGACCCGATCGTCGTTGAAATCCGTGCGGCTGAGCGCCCGAGTCTCGTATCCGATCAGCCGATATTCGGCGATCCTGTCGGGGTTGAACTCGACCTGGATCTTCACATCGCCGGCGATCGGGAACAGGGTCGAACCCGCCTCCTCCACCAGCGCCTTCTGCGCCTCGGCAAGCGTATCGATATATGCCGCGGTGCCATTGCCGTTCTGCGCCAGGGTCTGCATCAGGCCGTCGTTCAGGTTGCCCTGTCCGAAACCGAGCACCGAAAGATAAATCCCTTCACGGCGCCGGTCCTCGATCATCCGTTTCAACTCCTCGTCGCCGGACGGGCCGACGTTGAAATCGCCATCGGTCGCAAGCATGACGCGGTTGACCCCACCCTCAACAAAGGCCCGCCGCGCCAGTTGATACGCCGTCTCGATACCTTCAGCTCCGGCGGTCGATCCGCCCGGCTGCAGGGTATCGATGGCATCGAGAATCCTGTCGCGCTCGCGGGCCGATGTCGGTTCGAGCACAATGCCCGCAGCGCCCGCATAGGTGACGATCGAGACCTTGTCTTCCGGACGCAGCCGATCGACCAGAAGGCGGAAGGCACTCTTCAACAGCGGCAGCTTGTCCGGTGCATCCATCGAGCCGGAAACGTCGATGAGGAAGACCAGACTGGCCGGCGGCGCGGTGGCCGGAACCGTCTCATAGCCCTTGATGGCGACGCTCATCAGGCGCGTGCCGGCATTCCAGGGCGTCGGCGTCACCGCCACGGTGGTGCGGAAAGGCGTATCGGCAGATTGCGGACGCGGCCAGTCGTAGGGGAAATAATTGATCATTTCCTCGACCCGCACGCTGTCGGGCTCGGGAAGCCGCCCCTGCATCAGCGAGCGGCGGACGAAGGCATACGATGCGGTGTCGACATCCACGGAGAAGGTCGACACCGGATCCGTGGCGACGCTCCTGACGGGATTCGGATCGGCATTGGCGAAACGGTCGCGCCCCCGATCGGATTGCGGCGCCACGGCATCGGCCTGCACCGAACGGTCGAAAAGCGCCTCGCCCTGCGGTGCCACCCGCGACATCGAGCGTGCTGGCGCGGTCGCCAAGGGCGGTTCAGCCATCGGCGCGGGGGCGGGCTGTGGATCAAAATCGGCGGAGCGCCGCGCAGAACTGCCGGCAGCCGGACCTTCGTGCAGCATCCGGGCGACGTCATCCGCCCCTGCGTTGTCCTGCGTGTCCGGCTTCGGGACGGCCGCGGGCTTCCCCGCCTGTGGCATCGACGTCCCGGCCACCGGCTGTTCGGATATGCCGGTCGCCAACGGCAGGCCGCCGCGGGTCAGTTCGAGCGCCAGGTAGGCGGCGGAGGGGACGAGCAGGAGCGTGGCGAGCGCCGAGCCTGCGAGATAACGATGCCGGGTGATCATGTTGGTGCTCCAGATCCGGTTGAGGATGGAGCTTTGACGACGCCGGACAGGTTTTCCTTGGGTACCGGCGGCCGTTTTTTCTTCCGCATCGAAAGCCTGCATGGCGGATGCGAGCGCGCGGGCGCGGGCCGCCCGCGACGGCTTCGGTGCCGCAGGGATCTCGCGCAACCTGTCGAATTCTTCGGTCATGGTCAGACTGCCTCCCTTTTCAGAAGGTCCCTCAAACGTTTGCGTGCCTCGTGCAGATGCCAGGAGACGGTCTTTTCCGAACATGCGAGGATATCGGCGGCCGCGGCGTGGCTCAGCCCTTCCGCATGGACGAGCAGGACCGCGTCCCGCTGCTTGTCGGGCAGGCTGCGAACAGCGGCCCATAGCCACTCGCCCTGTCCGTCATCCGGGCGCGACGCCTGCGAGGCGAAAGCGGGATCCGTGGCCAGCATGCCTTCGTCGCGACGGCGCCGGGCCGTCCGCCTTTGATGATCGCGGACCGCATTGAGGGTCAGCTTGTAGAGCCAGGTGCGGAAGGCGGCGGCGCCTCTGAAACCGCGAATGGCCTGCCCCAGCCGGATGCAGACGTCCTGGGCGATATCCTCCGCATCGTCGGCGGCGCCGGACCAGCGCCAGGCGACGGCGTGGATGAAATCGTAATGCGCCTCCACCAGCGCCGAGAACGCGTCACGGTCGCCTTCACACGCTTTCTGAAGGATATCGGCGCTCACGATCGTCCCATCCGGTTTCTGTCCATCGGAGCTTAGACGTTCGCCGCCGGGAAATCCTTGGGGCGATTTTCAGAAAAATCATCCGCGGCGTATCTCGCGGAATTTGCCGGAGCACCATTCCCGCAGCGCCAGGTCGACTGCTCGCAGTTCATCGTCTTCGAAAGCACGTTTCGGAACGATGTAGACGTATTCCTGCTCGTAGAAGAGAAAATACCGCTCGGCATCCTCCTCGACGGCCAGGACCCGGTCCCATCCGCTGTGGATATTGTGGGAGCCGACCTCCATGGAATAACCGCTGGCGTTCATGTGGATCGTCACCGGACGATCGATCATTCCGCGCCTCTGGAAAAAACCTTTCCAGAAACCACGAACCACATCGCGGACAAAGCCGAATGTCAGCCTGGCGAGGAGATATGTCACCGGGACCGCCAGCACGACGGCGCCGACGGCAAGGGCCATGTTCCGCTCCTGCCATTGCCCATAGGCAAGCGCGAGCGCACCGAGCAAGACCAGTGCGCCGAGGGCGCCGGCATATTTCCCGAAGGTCAGTTCGGAGGCACGCAGATGCCGCGCCGCATACTGATCCTCGAAGGTGATGACGAATTCGGCACCGAACTGCCTGTCGTCATCCCCGCTCCTGGTGCTCCATATGCCCGGCACGCTTCCCATTCGTCGCCCCTCCGTCTGCCCAATCCGGCAGATGACAGGCAAAATAGGTCAGGTCCGCGCAATCGCAACAGGAGGACCAGAGCTCGCGGAAACCGATCGCAAACGCGCCCCGCGATGCGAGACCAGCTCACCAGCCTCAGCCGGCCGGCCTTCGTGGTACCGGCCGGCCGGGCGGTTTAAGGCCTCGCAGGACGCGCCGCTCTCAGGCTGCGGCGGCAGTTTCCCGAACGTCGTCCAGCAGAAGGTAGGCGACGATGTATCGCGTCGTGTGCCTGACACCGCTGTCGGACACGGTTTCGACCGCCCCGCCATCGGCCGGATGCCAGGCGTGGTAGTGAGGATTGTTGGCGATGAGCGTGATCGCCTTGCCGGCAAACTTTCCGCCGAGCCGATAGCGCGCCTCGGCCAGAGGCCAGATCCGCTCGAAGTCGCTTTCCGCGATGCGGATTTTCAGAGCCTGCCGATGGATGGCCTCGCGCTGCGAACCGTCTTCGTCTACCGATGCCGGCGCATCCAGCGTCACTTCCTCCGCACCATCCAGAACGAAACCGTACTCGTCGGGCCACATCCGTTTCATGAAGTCACTCCTCCCAGGTGTCTGTTTCGGTTGCCGCCTGAGTGTAGCCCGTCTGATCGGGGACGCAATGTCCATTGTGACGCGCCGATCGCCGGCGAAAGCCGGTGCGGGAGTTCCGTCAGCCTAGCGCAGCGATTGCATGTGAAAGCGCAGCTGTTCGGGGCGATAGCGATAAGCCGCTCCCACGGGACAGGCGTTTCGCGCGAGACAACCGAGCAGCATGCAGCCGGCTTCACCCGCCGGGCTTTTCAGATGGTCGCGGCATGTCGACACCGCGAAGCGTGCCGGATTGCTTCCGACGGCGCCAACCGGACATACGTCGAGACAGGGTTTCGTGGCGCAGAAATCGCAGGGGTGCCTGCCGGCGGTGGCGTCCTGCCCCAGGGCGGAGGGGAAACCGATCGCGCCCCGATAGCCGTGCCAGAGACCGAAATCGGGATGGATGAGGATGCCGAGCGGCGAAGGCTTCAGCCCTTCGGCGCGCATCGCCCATTGCTGGAAGGGTTGCCAGGGCGGATCGGAGGGGAAATAGGCCGAGCCACCGAATGCCTCGGCCAGTGGACGGATAATCCGCTTCGACCATGCATCGAGCGGATCGGGACCGTCATAGGTCTCGCGCCATGCCGCGAAGGCCGGCCAGATCGAACTGCCGACATTGCCGAGAAGCAGGACCGAGGAGGCCTGCCTGCCATCCATCAGTATCGGCCCCTCGCCCGGCTTGAAATCGACAGTCCCGCGGACGAATATCCCGCTCGGGCGAAGGGCCGTCGCGATCTCCCGGCAGATGGAGGCAGGGCCGCTCATCGCGGCCCCTGGTATTTGTAGTGCGGTCGCCAGACGCTCTCCTGAACGAAATCGGCAACCATGCGGGCGCCGCCTTGCTCCCTGGCGGCTTCGGGCTCTCTTCAGGTGAAGGCGTCCGGCATGGAATCCTTGCGGTCCTTGATGAAGGCGAGCAGGGCCTCGTCGATCGCCGGATCGAGCGGCGGGGCTTCGTAATTGTCGAGCCAGGTGCGGCAAAGGGCGTTGGCGCGGTCCTCGATCCGTTTCGCTCCCTCGATCTCCCACTGTTCGAAGGAGTTGTTGTCGGCGAGCGGCGAACGGTAGAAGGCGGTCTGGAAATGCGCCTGGGTGTGGGCGCAGCCGAGATAGTGGCTTCCCGGACCGACCTCGCGGATCGCATCGAGCGCCTGGCCTTCGGCGGACAGATCGACACCCGCGGCCATCTTCTGCATCATGCCGAGCTGATCCTGGTCGATCATGAACTTCTCGTAGGACGATACAAGCCCGCCTTCGAGCCAGCCTGCCGCATGGAGGACGAAGTTGGTGCCGGCGAGCAGGGTCATGTTGAGCGTGTTGGCCGATTCGTGGGCCGCCTGCGCATCCGGTACCTTCGAGGCGCAGAGCGAGCCGCCGGTTCTGAACGGCAGGCCGAGACGACGGGCAAGCTGGGCCGCGCCGTAAGAGACGAGCGACGGTTCCGGCGTGCCGAAGGTCGGGGCGCCGGACTGCATCGAGATCGACGCGGCAAAGGTGCCGAAGAGGACGGGCGAGCCCTTGCGGATCAGCTGCGTCGTGGCCGCGCCCGCGAGCACTTCCGCCAGAATCTGGGTCAGCGTGCCGGCGACCGTGACGGGGCTCATGGCGCCCGACAGGATGAAGGGCGAAACGACGGAGGCCTGGTTGTGGCGGGCATAGACCTTGAGCGCACCGAGCATCGTGCCGTCGAAGACCATCGGCGAGTTGGCGTTGATGAGGTTCAGCGTCACGCAGTTGTTCTCGACGAACTCGTCGCCGAAGACAAGCTTGGCCATGGCGATCGTATCCTCGGCCCGTTCGGGCGCCGTGACCGATCCCATGAACGGTTTGTCCGAATATTTGATATGGCTGTAGACCATATCGAGATGCCGCTTGTTGACCGGCACGTCGACCGGTTCACAGACCGTACCGCCGGACGAATGCATCGACGGCGCCAGATAAGCGAGCTTCACGAAATTGCGGAAGTCCTCGATCGTCGCATAGCGACGATTGCCCTCGAGATCGCGGACGAAGGGAGGGCCGTAGACAGGAGCGAAGATCGTCGCCTTGCCGCCGACATGGACATTGCGCTCCGGATTGCGGGCATGCCAGGTGAATTCCTTCGGAGCGGTCTTCAGCAGTTCCCGGCACAGGCCCTTCGGAAAATGCACGCGGCTGCCGCGCACGTCGGCTCCGGCCGCGGCCCAGAGTTCCAGAGCCTCTTCGTCGTCGCGGAACTCGATGCCGATTTCCTCGAGGATCGTGTCGGCGTTGTGCTCGATGAGCTGGAGGCCTTCCTCGTCCAGGACTTCATAGACGCCGATCCTGCGGGTGATGTAGGGCAGAGAAGGACCCGGGCCACCGCCCGTGCGCGCCGCACGCCTGCCGGCGGCTCCCCGCTCGCCGCGCCGGCGACCGGCACCTTCCGCCTGTGGGGTCAAATCGTCCATGGGTTCCTCCGGTAACGCATCTGTTCGGGTCCTGCCGTGATGCTCCATGCTAGGCTTCCAGGCAAGCCCTCTCCCGCCTCCCTGCGTCAAGCACTTGCACGAGACAGACATTTGCGACGCCCGCCGGCCGCCGTTCGCTTTCCGACACCCCTCTGTCGCTTACGAAAGAAATTGCGAAACAATTTGCGGATAGACATAGTTGGAGGCGTCAACGCGATTTTTACGATCGCACCAAAACCAGGGAAGAGAATTCATGTCCGACGACGAAATCATTCTTGCGGAGCTTTCCGACGAAGAGCTCGTTCAGCAGATGCATGACGATCTCTACGACGGCCTGAAGGAGGAGATCGAGGAAGCCACCAGGATCCTGCTCGAACGCGGCTGGACGCCCTACGACGTCCTTACCCAGGCGCTCGTCGAAGGCATGCGCATCGTCGGCATCGACTTCCGCGACGGCATTCTCTTCGTGCCCGAAGTCCTGCTTTCGGCCAACGCGATGAAGGCCGGCATGGCGATCCTGCGGCCGCTCCTGGCCGAAACCGGCGCGCCGAAACTCGGCAAGGTGGTGATCGGTACGGTCAAGGGCGACATCCACGACATCGGCAAGAACCTCGTCGGCATGATGATGGAAGGCGCAGGCTTCGACGTCGTCGATCTCGGCATCAACAATCCCGTCGAGAACTATCTCGACGCCATCGAGCGCGAGCAGCCGGACATTCTCGGCATGTCCGCCCTTCTGACGACGACCATGCCGTACATGAAGGTCGTCATCGACACGATGAAGGAAAAGGGTATTCGCGACGACTACGTGGTCCTGGTCGGCGGCGCCCCGCTCAACGAGGAATTCGGCAAGGCAGTCGGGGCAGACGCCTATTGCCGCGATGCCGCCGTCGCCGTCGAGACCGCCAAGGATTTCATGGCACGCCGTCACAACCGGCTCGCCGCCGGCGCCTGAACGACACGAGCCGAAGATCGGGATGGATCTTCGGATTGCGATGTAATGATTCGGCCTGACGCCGGGCGTCGACGCATCTGATGCGGCAATGCCCGGCGCGGACCTAGGTTAGTTTGCGGCCTTGCCGACCCGGCGGCCGGCGTCCTGCGTGGCGTTGACGGTATTCGCCGTATCCTGACCCATGCCGCGGATGGTGTTGCCGCAGGAAGAAAGCGAAACCATCGTCGCGAAAAGTGCGGCGATTACCGTGACTGTCTTGGCTGTCATGATGGAATACTCCGATGGGTAGGGATCAAATTGTGGCGGAAAGTGCTTTTCCGGCTATTGAACGTTCCAACGCGGAAAAAGTTCACGTCATCGCGTGCGGCGCGATCGCGCGCGAAATCGTCGCCGTTTCCAGGCAGCAGGGTCTCGATCACATCGACCTCAACTGCCTTCCGGCGATCTGGCACGCCTACCCGCAAAAGATCGTCCCGGGACTGGAGGCCGCCGTTGCGGAAGCGCGGCAACGCGGTTTTCGCCATATCTTCTTCGCCTACGCCGATTGCGGCACCGGCGGCGATATCGACAGATTGTGCGAACGCGAAGGCATCGCACGCATCGCCGGTCCGCACTGCTATTCCTTCTTCTCCGGCAACGACGCCTTCTCCGCCAGGTCGGACGACGACATCCTTTCCTTCTTCCTGACCGATTTCCTCGCCCGGCAGTTCCGCGCCTTCGTGATCGAGCCGCTCGGCCTCGATCGTCATCCGCAGCTCAAGGAGATGTATTTCGGCAACTATCGCAAGCTCGTCTATCTCAGCCAGGAGGAGGACGACGACCTTCAGCGCAGGGCCCGCGAGGCGGCCGATTATCTCGGGCTCGAATACGAATACAGGTTCACCGGCTATGGCGATCTGGCGCCGGCACTGCGGGCGATCTGATCCGCTCGGGCCGACACGCGCGTGCGTGGACCGGCGCCAACGGCTGCAGCGCGCAGAATTCGGCCGGCTTAACGCTTTCTTTGCCGCATGGATTGCAGACATCGGACGGCACGCCGTCCATGGAGGCTCAAATCTTGTCGCGTATCGTGGTGATGACTGCCGGCGGTCCAAATCCGCAAGTGATGATCAATGCCCTCTCAGCGTATTTTGCCGACGTCCACGTCATCGAGGAGCAGGCCGAAACGAAGACCGCGATCCTGAAACGCCGGGCAAGACATGTCGGCTGGACCGGCGCCTTCGGCCAGATGGCGACGATGATGGCCTCACGGCTCGGCAAGAGGGTCGCCGCTGGACGCGCCTCGGAGATCCTGCGGCACTACGGGCTGTCGGCCGATCCGAACCCGGCGGTACCCGTCACGCGGGTGGCATCGCTCAACGATGCCGCATGTCACGCCGCGGTGACGGAACTTGCCCCGGCCGTCATACTCACGATTTCCTGCCGGATACTCTCGCGCGCAACGCTCGATGCAGCCCCCTGCCCGATCGTCAACTTCCACGCCGGAATCAACCCCATGTATCGCGGCCAGATGGGCGGTTACTGGGCGCGCGTCGAGTCCGACGAAGCGAATTTCGGCGCGACCGTGCATCTCGTCGATGCGGGGGTCGACACGGGCGCGAGCCTCTACGAAGGGCGCGTGACGCCGGCGAAGACCGACTCGATCGCCACCTATCCGCTGCTTCTCACCGCCGCCTCGACCGATATCGCCATCCGGGCCCTGGAGGATGCCCTGGCCGGTTCGCTCCAGCCCTATCGTCCGGTCGGAAAATCGCGGCTCAGGTTCCCGCCGCCAATCTGGACGTGGCTCTATCACGGTATTACCAAGGGTATCTGGTAGGCACGTCGCTTTTCGCTGCATGCGACGTCGTGCCAAGCGCAGACCGGGCCGCGCAGGCGGTGCATGTTCTTGAACGCAATCGGAGGAGTTCATGGCAGACCGCATCGTCGTCTACTGGCGGGACATTCCCGCCCAGGTCATCATCAAGAAGGGCCGTCAGACCGCAAAACGCGAGCTGTCGCTGCGGTTTACCGAAGCGATCGACATGTGCGCGATGCGTAGCGGCGCGGCCGAGACCGACGATTATCTTGCCGAATGGCGCAAGGCGGACCCCATACCCGTCTCCGACGACCTCGAAGCGGAAGCCGATACGGCCGCCGCGGAACTGGAAGCATATTACGACCGGGAACGGCTCGTGGCGCTGGTGAAGGCCGGCGGTCGCGAAAACGCCTGACACCTCCGACCACCACCCCATTCAGCCTCCAAATAGCCGGAGAAAGACATGACCCGCACTATCGTGGCATCCGCAACCCGGGAAGTCGTCATCGGCTTCGACCAGCCCTTCTGCGTCATCGGCGAGCGGATCAATCCGACCGGCCGGAAGAAGCTGGCGGCGGAGATGATCGAAGGCAATTTCGACACGGTCATCAAGGACGCGCTCGAACAGGTCGCGGCCGGCGCGACGATGCTGGACGTCAATGCCGGCGTCACTTCCGTCAACCCAAACGAGACCGAACCGGGCCTGCTCGTGCAGACGCTCGAAATCGTGCAGGGGCTCGTCGACGTTCCGCTGTCGATCGACAGTTCCGTGACGGCTGCGATCGAGGCGGCGCTGAAGGTCGCCAAGGGCCGGCCGCTGGTCAACTCGGTTACCGGCGAGGAAGAGAAACTCGAGGCGATCCTGCCGCTCTGCAAGAAATACGACGTGCCTGTCGTGGCGATCTCCAACGACGAAACCGGCATCTCGATGGATCCGGACGTGCGGTTCGCCGTCGCCAAGAAGATCGTCGAACGCGCGGCCGATTATGGCATCAAGAGCCACGACATCGTCGTCGATCCGCTGGTCATGCCGATCGGCGCGCTCGGTTCGGCCGGTTTGCAGGTCTTTTCGCTGCTGCGCCGCCTGCGCGAGGAGCTGAAGGTCAACACGACCTGCGGGCTTTCCAACATCTCCTTCGGCCTGCCGCACCGCCACGGCATCAATGCCGGCTTCATACCGATGGTGATCGGCGCAGGCATGACATCGGCCATCATGAACCCCTGCCGCCCGCAGGAAATGGAGGCGGTGCGCGCCGCCAACGTCCTCAACGGCACGGATCAGAACTGCAGCAACTGGATCATGACCTATCGCGACCACAAGCCCGCCGAAGGCGGCGCCGTGGTCGCGGCAAGCCCTGCGCCATCGGCCGGCGGAGGCCGCCGCGGCGGACGTGCGGCAAGAGCGGGTGCCGGAGCAAGAACGGAATAAGCGAAGAGAATGGCAGACATTTCGCAAAGAGATCCCCTCGTCCTCTTCATGCCGTCCGGCAAGCGCGGCCGGTTTCCCGTCGGCACGCCGGTGCTCGACGCCGCGCGCCAACTCGGCGTCTATGTCGAAAGCGTCTGCGGCGGCCGCGCGACCTGCGGGCGCTGTCAGGTCTCGGTGCAGGAAGGCAGTTTCGCCAAGCACGGCATCACGTCGGCCGAGGGACACCTGTCACCGGTCGGACCGAAGGAGGAGCGTTACGACCGGGTGCGCGGCCTGCCGGAAGGACGGCGGCTTTCCTGTTCCGCCCAGATCCTCGGCGATCTCGTCATCGACGTGCCGCAGGACACGGTCATCAACGCGCAGGTGGTGCGCAAGGCCGCCGACGAGCGGGTCTTCGACCGCAATCCGGCGGTGCGCATGTGTTATGTCGAGGTCGAGGAACCCGACATGGAAAAACCGCTCGGCGATCTCGACCGGCTGAAAGCGGCGCTCGCCACCGACTGGCATTTCGAAGACGTCGAGGTGGACTTCCATCTGGTGCCGCAGGTGCAGCAGATCCTGCGCAAGGGCGAATGGAAGGTGACCGCCGCGATCCACAAGGACCGCGAGGACGAGCGCCCGCGCCTGATCGCGCTCTATCCGGGGCTGAAGAACGAGGCCTACGGCATTGCGTGCGACATCGGCTCGACGACGATCGCCATGCATCTGTCGTCGCTGCTTTCGGGCCGAACGGTCGCTTCCGCCGGCACGTCCAATCCGCAGATCCGGTTCGGGGAAGACCTGATGAGCCGCGTATCCTACGTGATGATGAACCCGGATGGCCGGGCGGCCATGACGGAAGCCGTACGCGAAGCGCTGAACGGACTGATCGACAAGGTCTGCGCCCAGGGCGACGTCGGGCGCGAAGACATTCTCGACAGCGTGTTCGTCGGCAATCCCATCATGCATCATCTCTTTCTCGGCATCGATCCCACCGAGCTCGGCGGCGCGCCGTTCGCTCTCGCCGTCTCCGGCGCGGTCGAGGTGAAATCTGCCGAGATCGGACTGCCGATGAATGCCGGCACGCGCACCTATGTGCTGCCCTGCATTGCCGGCCATGTCGGCGCCGATGCCGCGGCGGCGACACTCTCGGAAGGCCCGCATCGGCAGGACGAGATGATGCTGATGGTCGATATCGGCACCAATGCGGAGATCGTTCTCGGCAACTCGATACGGGTGGTCGCGGCTTCGTCGCCTACCGGCCCCGCCTTCGAAGGCGCGGAAATCTCCTCCGGCCAACGTGCCGCTCCCGGCGCCATCGAGCGGGTGCGCATCGATCCCGCAACGCTCGAACCGCGCTTCAGGGTCATCGGCGTCGAGCCATGGTCGGACGAGCCGGGTTTCGCGGACGCGGTCTCGCAGGTCGGCGTGACCGGCATCTGCGGGTCCGGAATCATCGAGGTCATCGCCGAAATGTATCTTTCGGGGATCATTTCGGAAGACGGCGTGGTCGATGGCACCATGGCCGCCCGCAGCCCGCGCATCCTGGAGAACGGCAGAACCTTTTCCTATCTGCTGCATGAGGGCACACCGCGCATCACGGTGACTCAGAACGACGTGCGTGCGATCCAGCTCGCCAAGGCGGCGCTTTACGCAGGGGTCAAGCTGCTGATGGACAAGCAGGGCATCGGCCATGTCGACCGCATCGGACTGGCCGGCGCCTTCGGCACGTTCATCGATCCCAAATTCGCGATGGTGCTCGGCCTCATCCCCAACTGCGACCTCGAAAAGGTCAAGGCCGTGGGCAACGCCGCCGGCACCGGCGCCCGCATGTGCCTGCTCAACCGCGACTATCGTCGCGAGATCGAGACCACGGTACAGCGGATCGAAAAGATCGAGACCGCGCTGGAACCGAAGTTCCAGGAGCATTTCGTCGCCGCGATGGCGTTGCCGAACAAAGTCGATGCCTTTCCCAATCTCGCGGCCGTCGTAACCCTGCCGGAACGGAAGGTCTCCGCGGATGCGGGAGCGGATGGCGGACGCAGGCGCCGCCGGTCGCGGGAGTGACCCGGTTCGGGGCGGCAGGGCCCATGCGCCTGCCGCATCCCGGCGGCAGTGTCAGGCCGCCACCGCTTCGAGGGATTCGAAGGCTTCCTTGATGCTTTCGGCCACGGCCTTGCCGGGAACCGAAAGGTTCGGCGAGGTGAGCAGCCGGATGTCGAAATTGATGAGCTCCGGCAATCCTTCCTTGGGACCGAGGATCTGCATGTCCTCGGTGATATAGGAGAGCGGGAAAGGCGCGATCGCGAGATCGGACACCACGGCCGCACGCTGCGCCATCGTATGGGCGCTGGCATAGGCGATGCGATAGGCACGCTTGTGCTTGTCGAGCTGCGAGATCGCATCCTGCCGCCAGACGCAGCCTTCCTCCCATACGGAAATCGGCAGCGGATCGCGAAGGTGCGCGGTTCCGCATTTGGCGCCGGCCCAGACGAGCTTTTCCGTATGGATGATTTCTCCCGCCGTCGGGAAAGGCCGCGTGGCGCAATTGATGAGCGCCAGGTCGAGGCGCTGTTCCTCGAGCCGCTTGCGCAACAGCAGGCTCTGATCCACCGTCACATCGACCATGATGCCGGGGAAACTTTCGCCGAAATCCTTCAGGACCTTCGGCAACAGCCTTTCTGCAATGTCATCGGGAGCGCCGAGCCGCACGACGCCCGAAAGCTCAGGCATGACGAAACGCGACACGGCCTCGTTCGACAAAGCCAGCATGCGCCGCGCATAGGAGAGCAGCATTTCGCCGTGCTGGGTCAGCGACACCGAGCGGGCATCGCGCAGGAACAGGACGGTCTTCAGCTGCTCCTCCAGCTTCTTGATCTGCATCGACACGGCCGACGGGGTGCGCAGCACGACTTCGGCCGCCGTCGAAAAATTGCCGGTCTCGGCAATGGCGACAAAGGTTCTGAGGACATCGTTGTCGAGGAGCGGCAACGGCGGGCGGAACGGAGCGGACATGGCGCCAACCTTCAAAAAATCTGAACTTAAACACCATATCATTTCGTTTGATTGAAAGTCAAACCCATTAGATACTCCTAAACATCGGAACACGGCCTCCATTCAAAACAAGAAGTCATAGGAAGCCGGTCTGTCATCCGATTGTTTGATGGATTGCCGGCCCTTCTCTCCCAGTCGGGCGCCGGCAGCGAAACACCCAAGGAGCACAGACATGACCACCATTACTTATCTCGATGCACACCGTATGCACGGCGCCCGTTCTTCCACCCGCCTTCCGGAGACGCGCCCGTCCCTGCTGGCGAAGCTGGCGATCGCCTGGCAGCGCCGCAAGACCGAAAGAATGCTCGAAGGTCTGCCGCAGGAAATCCGCAAGGATATCGGCTGGCCGACCACGATCAGCAAGTAGGCCTTTCGAATCGCGACATGGCCGGCGGCGACCCCACCAGGGGCAGCTTGCCGGGCATGTCGCATTCGGAAAACGCATCGCGGGGCCGAAAACCGAGGTCCTGTCACGACTGCGACGAATGCATGTCGCAAAAATGCCATTTCCCTGTCGTCAAAAGCTCTTCTAATCGATTGCGTCCGTGCGAGTGTCGCTTTTGAAGCAATGCAAGACCGCACAAGCGGCAGCAAGGGGAACGACGACTATGGATCTCATGAGCAAGAGCCCTGCCAAGAAACGGTCACTCGTTTTCTTCCTGGTTCCGCATTTCACCATGCTGCCCTTTTCGGCGGCGATCGAGACGCTGCGCATCGCCAACCGCATGCTGGGTTATCCGGCCTATACCTGGCGGCTCTGTTCCGCCGACGGCCAGAAGGTCTATTCCTCCAGCGGCATCGGCATCGAGGTCAATTCCTCGCTCGCCGACGAGCGCCGTTATCTTGCCGGCGAGAACAGGCCGAACATGGTTCTGGTCTGCTCGGGCATCTATGTCGAGGAGTTCAACAACAAGTCGGTCAATGCTTGGCTGCGCGAGACCTATAACCGCGGCATCGCGGTCGGCAGCCTCTGCACCGGCGCCCACGTGCTGGCCCAGGCCGGACTTCTCAACGGCAAGCGCTGCGCCATCCACTGGGAAAACCTGCCGGGCTTTGCCGAAGCCTTTCCGCAGGCGGAAGTCTATGCCGACCTCTACGAGGTCGACGGCAATCTCTATACCTGCGCCGGCGGCACCGCATCTCTCGACATGATGCTGAACTTGATCGGCCAGGATTTCGGCGAAAATCTCGTCAACCGCGTCTGCGAACAGCAGCTGACCGACCGGGTGCGCAATCCGCACGACCGGCAGCGCCTGCCGTTGCGTGCCCGTCTCGGCGTACAGAATTCCAAGGTCCTGTCGATCATCGAACTGATGGAAAACAACCTCGCCGAGCCGCTGTCGCTGATCGAGATCGCCGACGACGCCGGGCTCTCCCGCCGGCAGATCGAACGATTGTTCCGTCAGGAGATGGGGCGGTCACCCGCCCGCTATTACCTGGAAATCCGGCTCGACCGGGCGCGCCATCTGCTCGTGCAGTCGTCCATGCCCGTCGTCGAAGTGGCAGTCGCCTGCGGCTTTGTCTCGGCGTCGCATTTCTCCAAATGCTACCGCGAGGTCTACAACCGCTCGCCGCAGCAGGAACGCGCCGAACGCAAGCTGACGGTCAACACGTCGCGCACCGGCGTCGTGGTCTGAGGATCCCTCGCAATTGCTCCAGCTCGCCCCCGGCATCGCGCCGGGGGATCAGACCGGGCCGCTCGGCGGGCGGCGCCGCAAGTGCCGTGACCGGTCCGGGGCTCGGAGACGGAGGACGGAGCGCTCCCGCCCTCCCTTCGAAAGGCCGCGTCAGGATTCGTCCTTGAGCGTTTCCTTCTGCGTGATCAGCCGGGCGCTGTGCTGGCCGCTCAGATAGATCCACAGCCAGCTCCAGGCGACGGCGAGTCGTGAACGGGTGCCGATCAGGAAGTAGATGTGGGCGAGGCCCCAGATCCACCACGCGAGCCCTCCCTTCAGCTTGAACCTGCCGAAATCGATGACGGCGGCGCGGCGGCCGATCGTCGCCAGGCTGCCCTGATGATGATAGCGGAAGGGCGCGGGCGCCGGCTTGCCGTTGAGCCGGGCCTTGATGACCCTGGCGACATAACTTCCCTGCTGCTTGGCGGCGGGTGCGATGCCCGGCACCGGCTTGCCGTCCGCCTGCTTGACCAGCGCCGTGTCACCGACGACGAAGACGTCCGGGTCGGCACCGATCGTCAGGTCGGGCTCGACAACCACGCGGCCGGCCCGGTCGGCCGCAGCGTCCAGCCAGCGCGCCGCCGGCGACGCCTGGACGCCGGCAGCCCAGATGACCGTCCGGCACGGGATGAACGTCTCTCCGATGGTGACGCCCTCGCCGGTGATCGCCGTCACGGGTTCACCGGTCCGCACCTCGACACCGAGCTTTTCGAGCGCGCCCCTCGCATAGGCCGAAAGGTCCTCGGTAAAGGCGGGCAGAACCCGCGGGCCGGCCTCGATCAGCAGCACGCGGGTGCGTGTCGTATCGATCCTGCGGAATTCCGGCGGCAGTACATTGTTGGCCAGTTCGGCGATCATTCCGGCCATTTCGACACCCGTCGGCCCCGCTCCGATGATGGCGAAGGTCAGCAGCGAATCGAGGTCCGCGGTCTTCTGTGCCACCTCGGCACGTTCGAAGGCGAGGAGGATACGGCGGCGCAGCGTTGTCGCGTCCTCGAGGGTCTTCAGTCCGGGCGCAACGCTTTCCCATTCGTCGTGACCGAAATAGGCATGGCGCGCCCCGGTCGCCAGCACCAGCGTATCGTAAGGGACCGTGCGCCCCGAGGCGAGCGTAACGAGCTTCGCTGCCCGGTCGATGCCCAGAACCTCGTCGAGCATCGTGGTTACGTCAGGACGATTCTTGTAGAGCCGGCGGATCGGCCAGGCGATTTCCGATGTCGCCAGCGCCGTCGTCGCCACCTGATAGAGAAGCGGCTGGAAAAGATGGTGGTTACGCCGATCAATCAGCGTGATCTCCGCTCCGGCCCCCTCAAGGCCGTGCACGGTCTGCAATCCTCCAAATCCTCCCCCGACAACTACGATCCTGTGCTTCGTCACGATATGCACCTTCCGACAGAAGGCCGCCTTTGAAATGCTGCCGTACAGCACCGATGGATCCTGCCCCGGCGGCCTGGGGAGGCAGGCATTCGCTACACCGTCTGGCCGCAGGCGCGGCGGAAGCGCCTCACCGTCTCCGCCATCCCGTATTCCAGCGCATCGGCGGTCAGGCCATGACCGATCGATACTTCCGCAAGGTTCGGAATACGTCCGACGAGCGCCGGCAGGTTTGCGACGGTCAGGTCATGCCCGGCATTGACGCCCAGTCCCGAAGCCTGGGCCGCGTCCGCCGTCCGCCCCAAATCCTCCAGAACCGCCATGCCCCTTTCGGGATCGTCGAAACAGCCCCCATAGGGGCCGGTATAGAGTTCGATCCGGTCGGCGCCGGTCGCTTTGGCAAGCCGCACGGCCTCGACATCGCCGTCGCCATCCGCAAACAGCGAGACACGCATGCCGCCCTTCTTCAGCCGGGCGACGATCGGTTTCAGCATCTCGCCGCTTTGGCGAAAATCGAAACCGTGATCCGACGTCGCCTGGGCCGGATCGTCCGGTACGAGCGTCACCTGTTCCGGCTGGATACGTTCGCACAGTTCGAGGAAATCCTCGCTCGGATACCCCTCTATATTGAATTCGGCATCGGGAAACTCGTCGTCGATCAAAGCGCGGAGGATCGGCAGATCGGTGAAACGGATATGGCGCTGGTCCGGCCGCGGATGCACCGTCAGCCCCGAAGCCCCTGCCTGCAAGGCGATCCGGCCGAGAGCCTCGACGCTTGGCCAGGGCAGGTCACGACGGTTGCGCAGCATCGCGACGGCATTGAGATTGACGGACAGGAGCGTTGGCATGGGATCACCCGGGCTGGCATGACATCTTCCATCTTCTTAGGGGATGCTCCAGGGGATGACCACCGGCTTGAACAAATCGCTGCCATGAAGAATTTTCATGGGCGGGCCGACCGACAGGATTTCCGCAGTCGGCAGGGTTGAATTCCCTCGTCTTTTATATTAGTTTTATCTAATAGAATTCGCCAGCCGATCGAGGAACCGAGGCGGCGGATCCGGGTCGGCTCGGCGAATTCTATCCTCTCCCTCCCCGAAGCGACATGCGACGACCTCTGCCGAGGCCGAAAATCTTCCGTAGATCACCTCCCGCAACCCAGCTCGGCGACGGCATCACCGTGCCATATGCCGACAAACCTCGACGGAGCGGTGCGGGTCGACGATTTTGCTGTTGCGGCTCATCCAGGAACCGTGTATCTGGCCTGCACCTTGGCACGGAGTGTAGCGCAGTCTGGTAGCGCATCTGGTTTGGGACCAGAGGGTCGGGAGTTCGAATCTCTCCACTCCGACCATGTTTTCCCGAAAATCGGCGATAAGCGCCTTCTGGTCAGCCGTCGGTGCCGAGCGGTTTGCCGATTACCTTGTCGCCGATCCGCAGGCCCAGAGCCCTTACCCGCCCAGCGTTCAGCTCCAGCACGTATTTCACCGGACCGCGCGAATCGATGATGTCGCGGGAATGGGGGACGGCGTTTTCGCGGATGTGGGAAACGGTGCCGTCGGCCTGGATGAACAGCATGTCGAGTGGCAGGAAAGTGTTCTCCATCCACATCGAGACCCGACGGGGGGCGCCGAAGTCGAAAAGCATGCCGTGATCTGCCGGCATTTCCTTGCGGAACATGAGGCCGTGGGCGCGCCGCGCATCGTCCAGCGCCAGTTCGACCGAGAATGGATGATATTTCCCCGCCGCCGTCCGGACCGTCAGCTCCCCCTTCGGGAAGGTGACGTCACCTTCCGCCTGCTGGGCGGAAGCGGAGACTGCGAAGAGCAGCAGGAGCGCCAGGACGGCCCCATGCGCGAGCGTGCGGAGGGCCGAGCGCATCAGTGCGACCGGTTTACGGGCGGGGCGTTGTCGGGATGAATTTCCGCCGCCATCAGACCCTTGTCGCCTGGTCCGAAGCGGACGAGCACGACCTGTCCCGGACGCAATTCCGTGAGGCCGAAGCGGCGCAGGGTCTCCATATGGACGAAGATGTCCTCGGTCCCCTCGCCGCGGGTCAGGAAGCCGAAGCCCTTCGTGCGGTTGAACCACTTGACCAGCGCGCGTTCAAGCCCGCTCGTCGGCGTGACCTGGACATGGGTGCGGACCGGCGGCAATTGCGACGGATGCACGGCGGTCGACTGGTCCATCGACAGGATGCGGAAGGCCTGGTAGCCGCGGTCGCGCCGCTGGATCATCGCGACGATCCGCGTTCCTTCGAGGATCGTCTGATAGCCGTCGCGGCGGAGGCAGGTGACGTGGAGAAGCACGTCCTGCATGCCGTTGTCGGGAATGATGAAGCCGAAACCCTTCGCCACATCAAACCATTTCACGACGCCAGTGATCTCGATCAGGTCGACAGGCTCGCCTGCGAGCTCCTCGAAACTGGCAACGCCCTTCGATGACATTCTGTCTGCCATATCCCTGTCGGCCCCTCGGTTACGCGCCAAAACACGACGGTTAACTGATTCTTAGAGGATAGATTAACATCGCGCCAACCGTCCAGCGCAAGTCTCGTCTTCTTCTTATTAACTCTCTTTGTAGGGGCGGTGGCTTGCTCCAGGCTGGTGCCTGATCCATATCCCGCTCTGCCAAACCGCGTTTTCAAGGGGCCACAATGCGTTATCTGCACACCATGGTCCGGGTCAAAGATCTGGATAGTTCTCTTCATTTCTACACAACGCTCTTCGGGCTGAAAGAGATCCGCCGCATAGACAACGAACAGGGTCGCTTCACGCTGGTCTTCCTCGCCGCGCGCGACGACCTGGCCGAAGCGCAGGACAAGCTGGCGCCGTGCCTCGAGCTGACCTACAACTGGGATACCGAGGATTACACTGGCGGCCGCAATTTCGGCCACCTCGCCTACGAGGTCGACAACGTCTACGAGTTCTGCGAGCACCTGCAGAAGAACGGCGTGACGATCAACCGGCCGCCGCGCGAAGGCCGTATGGCCTTCGTACGCTCTCCCGACGGCATTTCCATCGAGATCCTGCAGAAGGGCGAAAACCTGCCGGTGGCCGAACCCTGGGCATCGATGCCGAACACGGGCAACTGGTAACGGCCGGGACTAGCGCAGCGGCGCGGGCCTGACGCGCCGCCGCAACGCCTCATGCTCGCGCAAGCTAACGGCGCGAAGCTCGGCAGGATGATTCGCGGCCGCGAGCCGCGCTGCCATGAGAAGAGGCAAGATACGTGACGAACGCCCGCAGCCCATCCCGCCCCCTTCCGTTCTCCGCCCTGCGGCCGAGAATCGCCGCCACGCTGTGCCTCGTCCTGCTCGCCGGCTGCACGACGACGCGGACATCGGCTGAAGCAACCGATGCAGCGGCACCGAAGACCGGCACCGCAACCGACGCGAAGGGCATCCTCGCCAAGGGCGGCACGACCGCTTCCAATCGCTACAGGGATCCGATGGTCTCGACAGGGGCGAGACAGATGCAGGCCCGCAACGGCATACCGACGGAGGCTGCGCCGGAAGTCACGGATCCGGCAGCGGGCGGAACGACCGCCCAGGCATCGCCCTCCATCGCAGGTCTCGCGACCCAGCCGACCGGCGTGCGGGCAGGAAGCTTCAGCATATTCTCCTCTCCTGTGGCGCCGAACTCCGGGCCCGAGATGGCCACCGGCGCTGTCGCGACCGAAACGAGCGCCTCGGCACTCGTGCCGGAAGCTCCCGGCCCGGCCCAGGCAACCGGGCGCGTCAATGCCGCCATGACGAGCGTGTTCAGCGCGCGCCAGTCCATCCCGGGCTGCGGCACGGATGCAGCAGGCAATGCGCTAAGCTGCTGATTCGGTACGGCATTCGTAATTTTTTCCGAAGCGGAAGCGACTGTCATTTTTTTGCAAAAAAGATCTTTTTCCAGCTTGCGGGAATGACAGACCCTCTCTATAAGGGCGCTCACCGCACGCGCCCTTCGTCTATCGGTTAGGACGTCAGATTTTCATTCTGAAAAGAGGGGTTCGACTCCCCTAGGGCGTGCCACTCCCCTCTCCTTCCAAGCCATTGTTTACGATAGCCATTCGTGGAAATCGGGCGAGCGTGTCCTTGTCGCATCGAATGCTGCGCAAGGGGATTTTTGTGCTTGCGGTCCTGCATCCGCCCCCCTATAAGAGCGCTCATCGCACGCGCCCTTCGTCTATCGGTTAGGACGTCAGATTTTCATTCTGAAAAGAGGGGTTCGACTCCCCTAGGGCGTGCCATCCCTCTCCTGATATTCGACGTCTAAGAAGCCGCCGCGGCATCCAGGATACGGAGCTGCATGCGCCGGTTTCCCTGCCAGTAATCCGCACTCAGCGTTCCGGCGACGTGGATCTGCGTCCCCCGCGCATTTGCAAGGAGATTGCCGAGCGACGTATCGGCGGCACGAAAGGCGATCGCGTCGAGCCGCGTGCCATCCGCCGATTCGAGCGTCACCTTGATATGCGCGGCCCCGACCGGCCGGACATCCTTCACCCGATGCGCCGGCAGGGCGAAGACCGGCTGGGGATGCCCCGATCCGTAAGGCCCTGCCTTCTCGAGCTGGTCGAAGAGGTCCAGAGTTGCTCCCGAGGCCGACAGGGCGCCATCGATCTTGAGCGCATGGTTCGAGACGAGCGAGGGCACCCGCTCGGCGGCCTTTTCCTCGAAGAAGGCCCGCAGGGCGCCGAGCCTGGAGCGCTCGACCGTCAGTCCTGCCGCCATGGCATGACCGCCGCCCTTGACGAGCAGGCCGGCTTCCACCGCGCCGCGCACCATGCCGCCCATATCGAAGCCGTTGATGGATCGGCCGGAGCCGGTGCCCTTTCCCGACGGATCGAAGGCGATCGCAAAGGCCGGCCGCTTGAACTTCTCCTTGAGCCGGGCGGCGATCAGGCCGACGATGCCGGGATGCCAGCTTTCACGGGCGGTGACGAGCACATTGGCGCCCTCCCCGTCACCGTATTCGGCCAGCACTTCGGCCTCGGCTTCGGCGAGCATTGCGGCTTCCATCGCCTGGCGCTCCCGGTTCAGCTCGTCAAGGCGCGCGGCGATCTCCTCGGCCTGCGCCTCGTCATCCAGCGTCAGCAGCCTGCTGCCGAGCGCGGCATCGCTGATTCGCCCGCCGGCATTGATCCGCGGCCCGATCAGGAAGCCGAAATGATAGGGCGTCACCGGCCCCGCCAGTCCCGCCTTGCGAAACAGCGCCGCCAGTCCGGCATTCGACATGTGGCGCGCGGCGATCAGCCCCTTGACGACATAGGCACGATTGAGGCCCTTCAGCGGTACGACATCGCAGACGGTGGCAAGCGCCACGAGATCGATCCAGGAGAGAAGATCGAGGCTCGCCGCCCGCCGGTCTCCGGCCTCCCGCAGAAGCCTCGCCGTCGCGACGAGGACCATGAATACGACACCCGCAGCGCACAGATGCCCCTGGCCGGACAGATCGTCCTCCCGGTTGGGATTGACCAGAGCTACCGCATCCGGAAGCTCGTGGCCCATCTGATGGTGATCGATGACGACGACGTCGCAGCCGCCCGCCGCAGCCGCCGCCAGCGCCTCGTGGCTGGTGGAACCACAATCGACCGTGACGATCAGGCTTGCCCCGCGCTCGATGAGCTGTTGCATCGCGGCGGCGTTCGGGCCGTAACCTTCGAACACCCGGTCGGGGATATAAATCTCCGCCTCCACGCCGAAATGCGAGAGGAACCTGTACATCAGGGCGGATGACGACGCGCCGTCGACATCGTAATCGCCGAAGATCGCCACTCTTTCCCGGTCGCGGATGGCCGCAACGAGACGCATGGCCGCCTTTTGGCAATCGGTGAGCGAGAAGGGTTCCGGCATCAGCGAGCGGATGGTCGGGTCGAGGAAGGCAGGCGCGTCGTCAAGCGCCACGCCGCGACCGGCAAGAACGCGCGCCACGATCTCGGGAATGCCGTGGATCTGGGCGATTGCGAGCGCCCTGTTCTGCGCGGCCTGATCGAGACGGGAAATCCAGCGCTGGCCGGACGAAGATCGCTCGACACCCAGAAACGCCCGCTGGATCGGGTCAGCGGGCTCCGGGGAAAAAGAAGGTACGGAAAATATCCTTGTGGTCATCGGCTATCCATAACCGATGACGCGTCAAACCGGAATCGCTTTTCCGCGCCAGGCATTCTGCGGCCGGCCGGTGGCGTAAGTCAGGCGAGCCACCAGAAGACGGCAGCTGCGGCAGCCAGGCCGACAGCCAGGATGGCCACGACGAAAGAGCCGTTTCTTTCCTTCTCAGGTTCCTCGCGGACAGCTCGGACATCCGACGAATGAACGAGCCTGAGATAGGGAACGGAACGCGGCCCGCCCTCCCGCGGAGGGATGCCGCCATAGGTTTCCTCGGACGTATCTATCGACATCACGCAAACGCCTCCTCCTGCGATGGTGATCCTCAGGAGATTGTAGGGCGATTTGCCCTGCCGGGCCAGTCACGCAACCGTCATGAAGGCGGATTTATTTGCGAAAGAGGGACCGCAGGCCGCGGCCGCCTGATCAGAAGGCCTTGGGCCGCTCGATGCGGATCACCTGCGGTTCGCCCACGAGATAGCTCTCGAGCCTGATGCCGTCCACCGCCCTGCGGATCGATTCCTCGGTAGTCGCATGGGTCACGAGGATGATCGTCTTGGACGTATCGGCTTCATCCGGCTTCGCACGCTGGACGATCGATTCGAGCGATATGCCGTTCTCCGCCATTCTGGCGGCAACGCTGGCGAAAACGCCGGTCCGGTCGGCGACGGTCAGGCGGATGAAGTAACCGCCCTCATGGCTCTGCATCTGTGCCCGCCGGTAGGGCGCGAGTGCCACGGCCGGCGTTCCGAGCACCGGCACGCGCTGCGCACCCGGCTGGCTCTTGGCGATGTCGGCGATATCGCCAAGCACGGCGGAGGCGGTGGCGTTTCCACCGGCACCGGGACCGACCATGAGAAGTTCGCCGAGGATATCGGATTCGATCGCGACGGCATTGGTGACACCGTCCACCTGCGCGATGACGCTGTCATGCGGCACCATGGTCGGATGGACGCGCTGCTCGATGCCGCTGTCGGTCCGCTGGGCGACCCCGAGCAGCTTGATGCGGTAGCCGAGGTCGGCGGCGGCATGGATGTCGTCGATCGAGATGTTGGTGATACCCTCGAGATAAATCTCGTCTGCGGCGATCTTCGTGCCGAAGGCAAGCGTCGTGAGGATGGACAGCTTGTGGGCCGTGTCGTTGCCCTCGATGTCGAAGGCCGGATCGGCTTCCGCATATCCGAGGCGCTGGGCCTCCTTCAGGCATTCCGCGAAGGACAGCCCTTCCTTCTCCATCGTGGTGAGGATGTAGTTGCAGGTGCCGTTCATGATCCCGTAGACGCGCGAGATCGTGTTGCCCGTGAGGGATTCGCGGAGCGCCTTGATGACCGGAATGCCGCCGGCAACTGCGGCCTCGAAATTCAGCAGCGCGCCCTTTTCCTCGGCTATCGCCGCGAGTTCCACGCCCGAGGCGGCGAGCAGCGCCTTGTTGGCGGTCACCACATGGAGGCCACGCTGCAATGCTGCGCGCACCGAATCGGCTGCGGCACCGGTCGCACCGCCCATCAGCTCGACGAAGACGTCGATGTCGGCTTCCGCCGCAAGCTTTTCGGGCGTGTCGAACCACGCGATGGCGGAGAGATCGACGCCGCGGTCGCGATTGCGGTCACGCGCGGTGACCGCCGTGATCTCGATACGGCGACCGCAGGTGGTCTCGAGTTCGCTCGCACGGCTCTGGATGATCCTGACGAGCGAGGCGCCAACGGTTCCAAGACCCGCAATGCCGACTTTGAGGGCGTCTGCCATTCTGCATTCCCGATGGTTGAAAAGGCGGCCGCAAGCCGCCGGAAGGATTTCTTGAGACGTCAGCGACGGGTGTTCAACGAAATGACGTTGTGCATCGTGTCGTCGGCGGTCGAGAGGAACTTCTTGATGTTGCGGGCCGCCTGGCGGATGCGGTGCTCGTTCTCGACGAGCGCCAGACGAACGTAGTCGTCGCCCATCTCGCCGAAGCCGATACCCGGCGCGACCGCGACATCGGCCTTCTCGACGAGAAGCTTGGAAAATTCAAGCGAGCCGAGGTGGCGGAACTTTTCGGGGATCTTGGCCCAGGCGAACATGGTCGCGGCGGGCGGCGGAACCTCGAAACCGGCCTTGCCGAACGTATCGACCATCACGTCGCGGCGGCGCTTGTAGACGTTGCGGACTTCCGCGATGTCGGAACCGTCTCCGTTCAGCGCATGGGTGGCCGCGACCTGAATCGGGGTGAAGGCGCCGTAGTCCAGATAGGATTTCACGCGCGTCAGAGCCGAGATCAGCCGCTCGTTACCGACGGCAAAGCCCATGCGCCAGCCCGGCATGGAGAAGGTCTTCGACATCGACGTGAATTCGACGCAGACATCGATGGCGCCCGGAACCTCGAGAACCGAAGGCGGAGGTGCGCCGTCTTCGAAATAGATCTCCGAATAGGCGAGATCGGACAGCACGATGATGTCGTGCTTCTTCGCGAATGCGATGACGTCCTTGTAGAAATCGAGCGTCGCCACGTAAGCCGTCGGATTGGACGGATAGTTGATGATCAGCGCCAGGGGCTTCGGGATCGAGTGGCGGACCGCACGTTCCAGCGGCGGGAAGAAGCTCTCGTCCGGCTCGACCGGCAGCGACCGGATCACGCCGCCCGCCATGAGGAAGCCGAAGGCGTGGATCGGATAGGTCGGGTTCGGGCAGAGGATGACGTCACCCGGTGCGGTGATCGCCTGCGCCATGTTGGCGAAGCCCTCCTTCGATCCGAGCGTCGCCACGACCTGCGTGTCCGGATTGAGCTTGACGCCGAAACGGCGCGCATAATAGGCGGCCTGCGCGCGGCGCAGACCCGGAATTCCCTTCGACGAGGAATAGCGGTGGGTACGCGGGTCCTGCACGACTTCGCAGAGTTTATCGACGATCGCCTTGGGGGTCGGAAGGTCGGGATTGCCCATGCCGAGATCGATAATGTCCGCGCCACCCGCTCGCGCGCTCGCCTTCAAACGGTTGACCTGTTCGAATACGTAGGGCGGCAGTCTGCGGACTTTATGAAACTCTTCCATCTCTCTTCCCATCAGGGCACGAAGCATCGAAACACGACACGTCAATGTCGCACGCTATCCGCCTGCTTTGCGGCCAAACAGGATGAAAGGCAAGCGCTAATTCGCGATGTCGGTCAGCGCGTCATTGCCGTGTTCGGCGGCGAGCCGGCGGTATTCGGCGACGCGCCGGCGATATTCCGCCTCGCTCACCGTACCAGCCTTGCGAGCCCTGGCGAGTGCTGCGAGCCGCGGCTCCGTCTTTTCGTAATCGGCGTCTTCGATCTGCTCGTTGGCGGCAGTGAGGGTGCGGTCGAAGGTCGGATAAGTGCCGGTGTTCCTGCGCGTCACGGGACCGGGCGGTGCCGAGGAGGAGGACTGGACGATCACGGCCGGCGGCGGCGTGTTGGGTATGCCGTCATCGAGCGCGAAGCTCTTGCTGTTGCAGGACGCGAGCAGCGGGAGTGCCGCCAGGGGCGCCAAGATGGACAAGCATCTGATCCCGTGCCTTATTATTCCCATAAGCCTGCCCCATCTCCATTCAATGCCGCGCAAGGTCCATCGCGCATGGCGTCCCGCCGTCGCTGGCACTTGTATTCGGTTTCGGGCCCGATGTACAAACGAAAACAACGGTCATGCACGGGAGGCTGCGATTGGCGCACAAGTCCGACGATCACGGGCCTGCCGGACAGGAATTTCCGGGTTTCGATCCCGCTTCCTTCGAGGCCTATCTGATCAGGGATCCGCAGGCACTGGCGATGAATGTCGCCAGGGCGCTGGAGAATGTCGGCCGCGCCGCCTCCGAATGGCTCCAGCCGCGTGAACGCGGCGAAATCGAAGGCAACCTGTTGTCGGCACCGATCGGCGACTTCGTCAAGACGATGTCCGATCTGTCGGAATACTGGATGTCGGATCCGAAGCGCACGCTCGAGGCGCAGACCCTGCTGCTGAAGAGCTATTTCGACATCTGGACCAGAAGTGCGCAGCGTCTCGCCGGCGATGACGCGGGCGAGACGGCCAAAGCGGAAGCTGCGGCGAACACGGACCGGCGCTTTGCCGATCCGGACTGGTTCGAAAACCCGTTCTTTTCCTTCCTTCGCCAGGTCTATCAGGCAAGCGCCTCCTGGGCGGAAATGCTGGTGACGGAGGCGCAGGGGCTGGACGAGCTGACGAAATACAAGGCACGGTTCTACGTCAGGCAGATCACGGCCGCCTTTTCACCGGCCAATTTCGCCGTCACCAATCCGGAAATCTATCGCGAGACGGTCGCGTCCAACGGTCTGAACCTCGTCACCGGCATGAAGATGCTGGCGGAAGACATCATGGCCGGCGGCGGGCACGTCAAGCTGCGGCAGACGGACACGAGCCATTTCGCCGTCGGCGGAAACCTGGCGCTGACCCCGGGCAAGGTGGTCGCCCGCAACGACCTTTGCGAAATCATCCAGTATCAGGCATCGACCGACAGCGTCTTCAGACGGCCGCTCGTGATCGTGCCACCTTGGATCAACAAATTCTACATTCTCGATCTCACGCCGGAGAAAAGCTTCATCAAGTGGTGTGTCGACCAGGGCCATACGGTCTTCGTGATCTCCTGGGTCAATCCCGACGGCAACCATGCCCGGAAGGACTGGGAATCCTATATCGGCGAAGGCATCGAGTTCGCACTCGATACGGCGGAGAAGGCGACGGGCGAAAGCTCCGTCAACGCCATCGGCTATTGCGTCGGCGGCACGCTTCTGGCGGCAGCGCTCGCCTGCCACGCGCAGACCGGCGATGGGCGGATCGCCTCCGCGACCTTCCTGACGGCGCAGGTGGACTTCACCCAGGCGGGCGACCTCAAGATCTTCATCGACGAGGAACAGCTTGCGGCGATCGAAAAGCAGATGGAGGCGAGCGGCTATTTTGCCGCCTCGCAGATGGCCACCGCCTTCAACCTATTGCGTTCTTCGGAACTGATCTGGCCCTACGTGGTCAATACCTATCTACGCGGCAAGGAGCCCCTGCCCTTCGATCTTCTATACTGGAATTCCGATTCGACCCGCGTCGCGGCCGCCAATCACGCCTATTACCTGCGCAACTGCTACCTCGACAACGCGTTGAGCGGCGGCGAAATGCAGCTCGGCGGAAGGACGATCAGCCTCAAGGACATCAAGGTCCCGATCTACAATCTCGCCACACGCGAGGATCATATCGCCCCGGCAAGATCCGTCTATCACGGCGGCTCCTTCTTCGGAGGGCCGGTCGAGTTCGTGCTTTCCGGTTCGGGGCATATCGCCGGCGTCGTCAATCCTCCGGGCCGCAGGAAATACCGGTACTGGACCGGAGGAAAACCGGTGGCAGATCTCGATGGCTGGCTGGAATCCGCACAGGAAACCGCCGGCTCCTGGTGGCCGCACTGGCAGGAGTGGATCGCGGCGAGAGACGGGCGACAGGTTCCTGCGCGCAGGCCCGGCGGAGAGGCATTGCCGCCGCTCGGCGACGCGCCGGGCACCTATGTTCTCGCCCGCTCCTGACGAAGGCTCGCCGTGCATTTCGATCCTCCCCTCATTCCGGCAACGCTGGTCCAGCGCTACAAGCGGTTCCTCTTCGACGCCGTTCTCGACGACGGGACGCCGATCACCGGTTTCTGCGCCAATACCGGTTCGATGCGCGGCCTGACGGCGCCGGGATCGCGCATCTGGCTGTCGCAGCACGACGGACCGACACGCAAGTACCGGCATGTCTTCGAAATGATCGAGGTCGGCGAAGAAATGGTCGGCGTCAATACGAGCCTGCCCAACCGCCTTGCCGAGGAAGGCCTTCGCGCCGGGCTCGTGCCGGCCCTCTCCGGCTACGACACGATCCTGCGCGAGCAGAAATACGGACGCAACTCGCGCATCGACCTGCTCCTCAGACACGGCAGCCTGCCGGATGCCTATGTCGAGGTGAAAAACGTCCATTTCAGCAGGATGACGGGACTAGCGGAATTTCCCGATACGGTGACGAAACGCGGAGCAAAGCACCTGGAGGAACTCGGCGACATGGTCGACTCCGGTCACCGGGCGGTGATGATCTATCTTGTCCAGAGGGCGGACTGCCTCCGCTTCTCGATCTGTGGCGACCTCGATCCATTCTATGCCACGGCGTTTGCCCGCGCCAGGCAGCGCGGGGTGGAGGCCTATGCCTTGCGCTGCCGCATCACGCGGGAGGCGATCGAACCGATCGGCCTCGTGGACATCGTCGAACAGCGCTAAGGGAAAGCACATCCGAAAAGCGGTTCGGCATGGACGAACAAGGGGCTGCTGTTTTATGAACGGGGGAGTTGAGAGAGAGACATCATGGTCAATTACATCGAGGCGGTTTCCGCCCCCCCAAAAAACACGGGTGCCATCCGCCTCTACAATACGACCGACGATTTCGCCGGCATGCGCAAGGCCTGCCTGCTGACCGCGCGCTGCCTCGACGAACTGGCCTCGATCGTCCAGCCGGGTGTCACCACCAGCGCCATCGACCGGTTCGTGTTCGAGTTCGGCATGGATCACGGGGCGCTGCCGGCAACCCTAAATTACCGCGGCTACAAATATTCGGTCTGCACCTCGATCAACCACGTCGTCTGCCACGGCATGCCCGACGACAAGCCGCTGCGCGATGGCGACATCGTCAACATCGACGTCACCTACATACTCGACGGCTGGCATGGAGATTCGAGCCGGATGTATCCGGTCGGACAGGTCAAACGTGCCGCCGAACGCCTGATGGAAGTCACGTACGAATGCCTGCTGCGCGGCATCGCGGCCGTCAGGCCCGGCGCCCGCACCGGCGCGATCGGCGAGGCGATCCAGTCCTATGCGGAAGCCGAACGCTGCTCCGTCGTCCGCGATTTCTGCGGCCACGGCGTCGGCCGGCTGTTCCACGATTCGCCGAACATCCTGCATTACGGCCGCGCCGACGAAGGACCGGAAATCAAGGAGGGCATGATCTTCACCATCGAGCCGATGATCAATCTCGGCAAGCCGCATGTGAAGGTCCTGTCCGACGGCTGGACGGCCGTCACCCGCGACCGTTCTCTTTCGGCCCAATACGAGCATGCGGTCGGCGTCACCGCCACCGGCTGCGAGGTCTTCACCCTTTCACCGGCCGGCCTCGATCGCCCGGGACTTCCGCCGCTCAAGGCCTGATTCATGACCAAGCGCCCCGCCTCCTCGCCCGATTCATCCGAACCTGCCGAGGAGACCGGGCGCGAAGACCTGTTTTCCGACGAGCGCGGCCATTTTGCCGAACAGGACGCCAAACGCTCGTCGCTGAAGACCGGCGCGGCCGCCGAGACCGCCGAACATTACCACGGCCACCGCGAGCGCCTGCGTGACAAGTATCGCGATCACGGTGACACGTCGCTGGCGGATT
>JBQGDG010000009.1:0-4725 GCA_052038935.1 Neorhizobium sp.
TGATCCCGGACCTCCATGGAAACCTCGCTCTACCTCCCCGTCAAACAGTTCCTCGAAGCCGCCGGCTACACCGTCAAGGGCGAGGTCGGCGGCTGCGACATGCTGGGTCTGAGCGATGGCGACCCGACGGTCGTGGTCGTCTGCGAGCTGAAGCTTACCTTCAATCTCGAACTCATCCTGCAGGCCGTCGATCGCGCCTGCGCCGCCGACGAGGTCTGGATCGCGGCCCGCGTCTCGGCCAAAGGCAAGGGGCGGGAGGCCGACAGGCGGTATCGCGATCTCTGCCGCCGGCTCGGCATCGGCATGCTGGGCGTCTCCGACACGGGAGAGGTGGGCATTCTCGTCAGTTCCGTTTCGCCGATGCCGCGCACCAATCCGAAACGGCGTACCCGGCTCATCAGGGAACATCGCAGGCGCCAGGGCGACCCTGCCTTGGGCGGCTCGACCAAGGTGCCTATCATGACCGCCTATCGACAGCAGGCGCTCGCCTGCGCTGCGGCCCTCGCCGGCGGCCCGCTCAGGCCACGTGATCTGAAGGCTGCGGTGCCCAACGCCGGCCAGATCCTGCTCAACAACTATTACGGGTGGTTCGAACGGATCGACAAGGGCGTCTATGGCCTGAGCGACACCGGTGCGAAGGCGGTCGAACAATGGCAGCCGCCGGAGGAAACGCAGGCCGGCAGCCGGTAGCGGCGCAGTCGCAAACCCGTCGGCGCGACCGCTCCTCGTGTCCGGCTTGCCGGATTTCCGCCGTCCAAGTCTTCAGGCGAAGCGAAAGGTCGCGCGGCGACCGGGCTCCGGTCCACCCCAATCGATATCGATCGCGAAACATCGCGCTATCCGGCGTCGCCGCGTGCTAGAATGGCCGGGAGGCCGCGATCCAGATCGGAGAACCCGGCGATGTCAGAATGGCCGTATGTCGGAGGAGAGATGGCGGATCTGGTCCGTGCTCTCGACTGGAGTTCGACGCCGCTCGGCCCGATCGAGAGCTGGCCACCCGAGCTCCTGGCGACGGCCATGCTCGTTCTCGGCAATCCGTTCCCCGCGGCGCTGATCTGGGGTCGTGAGCTCATCACCATCTACAACGATGGCTTCCGGCCCATCCTGGGTGGCAAGGCGGAAGCGCTCGGTCGCTCGTTTGCGGATATCTGGAGCGAGGCATGGAACGACATAGGCCCGATCGCGGAGCGCGCCATGGCGGGCGAGGCCACTTTCATCAAGGACTATCCGCTGGTCGTCGAGAGAAACGGAGAACCGGAACTGGCCTTCTTCACCTTCTCCTACAGCCCGGTGCGCGGTGCAGACGGTTCGGTGCTCGGCATGATGGACACGGTGGTCGAAACCACCGAGGCGGTGCGGGCCCGGGAAGCGCTCGCCGCCAGCGAAGAGCGCTACCGGACGATGTTCGAGACAATGGACGAAGGATATCTTCTCGCAGACGTCATCTTCGATGCCACGGGCAAGGCGGTGGATATCGAATACGTCACGTCGAACCCCGCGGCGATCCGCATGGTCGGGATCGATCTCACCGGCCGGCGGCTGCGTGACGTCGCGGACTACGAGGAATACTGGTACGAGATCTGGGGCCGCGTCGCGGTTACCGGCAAGCCCGAGCGGCTCGAACGCTACGCGGCGCCGGAGGGTATCTGGTACGAATTCTACGTCTTCAAGACGGAGCCCGACGATAGCGAGAGCCGGCGGGTGGGCGTCCTGTTCAACGACGGCACGCGCCGCAAGATCGCCGAGGATGCATTGCGCAGGAGCGAGGAGCGCAAGACTTTCCTGCTCGATCTGGGCGACGCGCTACGGTCCGAGCCCGATCCGCAGGCCGTGGGAGAACTTGCGGTGAAGATGCTCGGAGAGCGGCTCGCAGCCGACCGCTGCTATTTCTGCGAGATCTCGGTGGCGCAGGACCGTGCGACGGTTCTGGCGGACTTCCACGGGGACGGGCTGCGGTCCATCGCCGGCGACTACCGGCTTTGCGACTTCCCTCAACCGATGCCGCGCACAGGCGGGGCGCTCGCCTTCAGCGACTGCCGCAACGACGCGCAGCTTTCCGAAAGGGACAGGGCGGCGTTCGCCAGACTTGGCATGGGATCATTCCTCACCAGGACAATACGCAAGGGCGAGCACGGCCTCCATTGGTCGCTGACGGTGACCACGCGGGAACCTCGGCAATGGTCCGAAGAGGACAGGGAGATACTCGGCGACGCCGCCGAGAAGGTGTGGCTCGCCATCGAGCGCGCCCGCGCGGAAACCACTCTTCGCGAAACCCAGGAACGGCAGGAGTTCCTGCTGCAACTCAGCGATGCGCTGCGGCCTCTGAGCGACCCCAACGAGATAAAGCTCACCGCAGTCCGGGTGCTTGGCCGGCATCTCGGCGCCTGCCGCGTCGCCTATGCCGAGAACGACGAGGAACACGGCTCGTTCATCGTCTCGCCGAATTACGTGGACGGGGTTCGGGAGGTCGTGGGTTCCTATCGTTACGGGGTATATGGCCCGGGCACGCTGATCGAACTCAGCACCGGAAAGACCCGAATTCAGCCGGATATCGCCAACGATCCGTTCCTCGGCGAAGAGGAAAGGAAGGCTCTGGCGGCGTCCGGCGTCGGCGCCTCGATCGATGTGCCGCTCGTGAAGGATGGGCGGCTCATTGCGTTTCTCGGCGTCAACTATCCGACGGCTCATGATTTCCAGCCCCGCGAGGTCCAGCTGGTCTTGGAGGTCGCCGAGCGGACATGGGCGGCTGTCGAGCGTGCCAGGGTCGAGGCTGCGTTGCACGAAAGCGAGCGGCGCTTCCAGCAATTCGCAAACTCTTCCAGCGACGTCCTGTGGATCCGGGATGCCGAGACGATGAAGCTCGAATATCTCAGTTCCGCCTTCGAGGCGGTTTTCGGCATCCCCGGTACGGCGGTCATGGGTAAAGTCGAGCATAGTACTAGGCTGGTCGTCCCCGACGATAGAGACATGGTTCTGCAGCGGCTCGAAGCCGCCCGCCGGGGCGAGGCCCAGGTCTACGAGTTCCGGATCCTGCGGGAGGCCGACGGCGCATTCCGATGGATACGCTCCCATTGCTTTCCGCTGCTGGACGAGCGGGGTCGCGTGCAGCGCATCGGCGGGATCGCGCAGGATGTGACCGAGTTCAAACTCGCCACCGAACATCAGGAGATCCTGCTGGCCGAACTCCAGCACCGCGTCAGGAACATCATGGCGATGATCCGGGCCGTGAACGCGCGCACGGCGGACAGCGCGGAGGCGGTCGACGACTACAGGGATCTCATGGCCGGGAGGCTTCTCGCGCTTTCGCGCGTCCAGGCCTTGCTGACGCGGTCGGCCAACCAGAACATATCGATCGGCTCGATCGTCCGGAATGAGATCAGCGCACAGGCCGGGCATGACGGCCAGTTCACGCTCGAAGGCCCGGATGTCGTCCTGTCTCCGAAGGCGGCGGAAATTCTGACGCTCGCACTTCACGAACTCTCCACCAACGCTCTGAAATACGGCGCGCTGTCCGTCGAGCATGGCCGTATCGAAGTCAGGTGGAAGGTTGCGGAGCGGCGGCAAAAACCCTGGCTGGAATTCGAATGGGTCGAGCGGGGCGGGCCGAAACCTGCAGAGGCTGCACCGGGCCTGCCCCGCAGACGCGGCTTCGGATCCGAACTCATCGAAGGCAAGATTCCCTACGAACTGCGGGGCAAGGGCGTCAGGATCCTCGAGCCGGAGGGCCTGCGTTGCCATATCGAATTTCCGCTCAAGGATGGTGACAGCATCCTGGAAACCGACGCACCGATGCGGGCGACCGTCTTCGGAGGAACGCTGGACATGAGCGGCGCCGCGGACCTCTCGGGGCATGTCATTCTCGTCGTTGAGGACGACTTCTATCTCGCATCCGACGCCGCGCGCGCCTTGCGCGGCGCCGGGGCGAAGGTTCTCGGACCCTGTCCAGACGAGGAGAGCGCCCTCGAGGAACTGTCGAAAGGGAAAGCGACGGCAGTGCTGCTCGATATCAATCTGGGTCATGGCGCCAACTTCACGATAGCGGCCGCGGTTCAGCAGGCGGGAATTCCCTTCGTATTCATCACGGGATATGACGAGTACGTCTTTCCGGCCCAGTTCGCCGGCGTGCCGCGGCTCCAGAAACCCGTTCAGCTCTGGCAGATCGTCGATGCATTCGGCAATCTGCCGCCGCCGCCCCCGTAAGGCAAAGGCGACTGGCCCCCGCAGCGCCGGGAGCGGAAACATGACGCAGCGGGATGACGTCGCCATGGAGCATGCCGACGGGCATCGCATAAACTAACTTCGCAAGGCAGCTTTCAGTGCCCCGCGCGCGTTCTATATTGGACATCACCGCGCCTTTCAGCGCGCGTGACGAAACCGCATGTTCAGGAGGAAACCGGTGTCGGATGGAAGCTCGAAGGCCTCAAGGCAGGAATGGCATGCGCTGGCGGAAAAGGAACTCAGGGCCTCCCCGGAAACGCTGACCTGGCATACGGCCGAAGGCATCGACATCAAGCCTCTCTATACGGCCGGGGATCTTGAGGGTATCGACCATCTCGACACGATGCCGGGCCTGAAACCCTTCGTCCGCGGTCCACGCGCCACCATGTATGCCGGCCGCCCGTGGACGATCCGCCAGTATGCCGGCTTCTCGACCGCGCAGGAATCCAACGCCTTCTACCGCCGCAATCTCGCCGCCGGGCAGAAGGGCCTGTCGGTCGCCTTCGA
>JBQGDG010000010.1:0-6598 GCA_052038935.1 Neorhizobium sp.
GAACATATCATCGTTGAACGTCCCGATGCCCATCCAGGCGTCATGGTTGTACGTTTCAACCGGCCGGAAAAGAAGAATGCGATTACCGCCGCGATGTATCACCGCATGACCGCGGCGCTCGACGAAGCGAACGGCGACGACGCGGTGAGGGCGGTCGCCTTTCTCGGCACGGAGGGATGTTTTTCCGCCGGCAACGACATGGCCGACTTCCTCGCGCAGGCCATGTCGGGATCGACGGAAGCTCCGGCGGCGGCGATCTTCATCAAGGCGCTGGCACTGGCGGAAAAACCGCTCGTCTCCGGCGTCGACGGACTTGCGATCGGCATCGGCACGACGCTCAACCTCCATTGCGACATGACGGTCGCCTCCGCCCGCAGCCTGTTCAGGACGCCCTTCGTCGATCTGGCGCTGGTGCCGGAAGCTGCATCGAGCCTGCTTGCACCGCGCATCATGGGGCATCAGCGTGCTTTTGCGCTCCTCGTTGCCGGCGAAGGCTTTTCAGCGGAAGCCGCACTCGAGGCCGGGCTGATCCTGAGGATCGTTGCGCCCGAGGCGGTGGAGACGGAAACCCTGGCGATCGCCGCCGGCCTGGCAGGAAAGCCGCCGCAGGCGCTGAAGATCGCCCGTGATCTCGTCCGCGGCCCCCGCACCGAAGTGATCGCCCGCATGGAGGAGGAACTCGTGCATTTCTCCGCGCGACTGAAGAGCGACGAAGCCCGCGCCGCCTTCGAGGCTTTCCTGCGCCGCTGACCGGCTATTTGCTGAGAAGCGCGACCGCCTCCACATGCGTCGACCAGAGGAACTGGTCGATCGGCGTTACCGACTTGATGCTGTAGCCGGCGTCGACGAGGATTTTCAGATCGCGTGCCAGCGTCGCCGGATTGCAGCTGACGGCGGCGATGGTCCTGATGCCGGAGCGGGCGATCTCCCTGACCTGCACCTCGGCCCCGGCGCGTGGCGGATCGAAGACCAGTGCATCGTAGACCTTGAGTTCCTGCGCCGTCATCGGCCGGCGGAAGAGGTCGCGCTTTTCAACCGTGACAGGTTTGAGGCCCTGGGTTCTGCGCGCCGCGGCGTCGAGCGCCCGGAGCGGCTTGTCCTCGCCTTCGACCGCGTGCACCTTGGCCTTGCGGGCGATCCTGAGCGTGAATGTTCCCGAACCGGCGAAGAGATCGATCACCCGCTTGGCCTTGCCGAGATGGCCAAGTACCAGTTCCGCCATCGCGTCTTCCGCCGGCTTGGTGGCCTGGGTGAAGGCGCCGGGCGGTGGCGATACCTGCACGCCGCCGAAATCGATCATCGGTTTGACCGGTTCGAGCACGATCTCCCCGTTCACCGAAACCCGGGCGATGCCCTTCAGCGAAAGGACCGCTTCGGTCACGGCGCGGCGCTGCCTGTCCGCAAGCGGCTTCAGGCCGTCGGCCGCCAGATCGAGCCCCGTGAGCGTTTCCAGCACCGAGAGGCGGAAGGTTTCCGACCCGGTCGCCATCGCTGCCGCCACGGTGCGGATCGCGGGAAGCCTCGCCACGATGCCGGGCGAGGCGATCGGACATTCCTCGATCGAGACGATATGGTTGGTTTCCGCCCGGTTGAAGCCGAGCAGCAGTTCCTTTTCCGTCTTCCGTACCGAAAACACCGTACGCCGCCGCTCGCCCGGATGGCAGGGAACGGTATCGCCCACCTCGGGCGTCAGTCCCCTCGACTTCAGGGCATCGACGACCAGGCCACGCTTGAAGGCGTTGTAGGCCGGCGCCGCGAGATGCTGCAGCGAACAGCCGCCACAGGCATCGCGATCCGGATCGAAATGCCGACAGAGCGGCTCGATCCGGTCCGGAGAAGGGTTGGAGGTCGACATCACGGTGCCGTGGTCGCCGTTGCGGGCTATGGCCAGCGTCTCGCCGGGCAGCGCGTGCGGGACGTAGACCGGCCCGTCCTCGCCGTCGGCGATGCCGTGGCCCTGCGCGCCCAGCCGGTTGATCGTGACGATGACGGTGCTCATTCCTCTTCGCCGTCCTTGTCGCTGTCTTCGGGTTTGCGGCCGGCCAGCAGGAAGTCCTTGTTGCCGTCGCCACCGTCGATCGGCGAGGGGATCAGGCCGAGGCTCTCCCAGCCCATGTCCTCGACGAGCCATCGTTCCAGTTCGGCGGCCACCGCCGGGGCCGTTTCCGGCGCCTTCAGCAGTCCCGCCTTGCTGATCGCGTCGCGGCCTGCCTCGAACTGCGGCTTGACCAGCAGCACGCATTGCGCGCCGGGTTCCGCCTGTTCCAGTGCCGGGGCGAGCGCCAGCTTCAGCGAGATGAAGGATACGTCGGAAACGATGAAGCTGATTTCTCGTTCGTCATAGTCCTCCGGTTCGAGATAACGGGCGTTGAGCCCCTCGATATTGGTGATCCGGTCGTCGGCCAGAAGCCGCGGATGCATCTGCCCGTGGCCGACGTCGATCGCGGTGACGTGCTCGGCGCCGCGCATCACCAGAACCTCGGTAAAGCCGCCGGTCGAGGCTCCGATATCGAGGCATTCATGGCCGGCCGGATCGAGCTTGAAATGGTCGAGCGCCGCAACGAGCTTCAGGGCCGCGCGCGAAACGTAGTCCTGCGCCGGGTCGTCTATGGTGATCACCGCGTCGGCGGTGAAGGTGAGGCTCGGCTTGGTGACGACGCGACCGTTGACGGTAACGGTGCCGCGGCTGATCGCATCGCGGGCGCGCGCCCGGCTCGCAAACAGGTCGAGCGAGACCAGGAGCTGGTCGAGGCGTTGGCTTTCGCCGGAATTCGAGGTTGTATCGGACATGGCGGCAGTCAATGCCTGCGGAAGCGCTGCGATGCAAGCCTTTCCTGCTGCATGCCCGACCTGCCGCGGACAGCGCTTCCCGCTTCTCGGCAGGCCGGTTTCGATTTATGGTCGCGCGGATTTCGGCTGGAGGGCAATATGCTGAGAGTGATGGTGACTGCCGGGATGCTGATGCTTCATGCCTCTGCGACCCATGCCAACGATACGACGGCGGAACTGACGACCGGCGGACTGATCTATGTCCAGACCTCCGATATCACCATGGCCGAGGAGGAATTGTATATCTCCCGGGAGGAGGTTCTGGTCGACTACGTCTTCCGCAACAACGGCGACGGGGATGTCGAAAGCGTCATCGCCTTCCCGATGCCGGACGTGGTGGGCGGCTCGCAGAGCGACATCGCCCTCGGGGACGCGGAAAGCGACAATTTCCTCGGATTTACCGTCGTTCAGGACGGCCGTGAGATCACGCCGCAGCTGCAGCAGCGGGTGATCGCCACCGGTATCGATCGCACCGAGGAGCTTCAGGCCCGCAACGTGCCGCTCCTGCCCTATAGCGACAGGACGGCGGAAGCACTGAAGACCCTGCCCGACGACGTCAAGGCCGCATGGATTGCCGAGGGCCTCGTGCAGGTCGACCGCTACGATGCCGGTCAGGGCTGGCAGGAGGAATTGCGGCCGGCCTGGACGCTGCGTTCCGCCTATTGGTGGAAGACGAAATTTCCCGCCGGGAAACCGGTCAGGGTCAGCCACCGCTACAAGCCGAGCGTCGGCGGAACCGTGGCGATGAGCTTCATTGAAAACGGCAGGCCCGCCTTCAGCCATGCCGATTATACCGAGCGTTATTGCATCGATGGCGCCTTCATGAAGACGGCGGCGAAGCTGGAGGCGGCCGCTGCCGGATCCGGCCCGCATTATACCGAGCAGTGGCTATCCTATGTCCTGACCACGGGCGCCAACTGGGCGGGGCCGATCGGCAGGTTCAAGCTCACGGTCGACAAGGGCAGGCCGCAGGATTTCGTCAGCTTTTGCGGCAAGGACGTGAAGAAGATCGGTCCTACGACCTTCGAAATGACAGCGCGGGACTTCACCCCCGAAAAAGACCTCCACATGCTGTTTCTGACGGCGGCGGAGTGAGTGGTGCTTCCGCGCCAGGCTTCCCGTTACGCGCCGGCCTCCGCCGGCGCTCCCGTCTGTCCCGATCCGGGCTCCCGAGTCGGGCATCAATTTGAAAAAATCACTTTTTTCTCATTCCTGAGCATCTATCGGAGGTGGAATCGCCCCTGCTATGACTGTCGCCTGAACGCATAGGTAGCGAGAGTTCGATTCGAGGAGATTGACGATGACGACCACGACGGGTCAGCCATCGAACGACGAAGACATGGCGCAACGTCTGGCCGACCTCCAGGCCAGCGAGGCGCGGTACATAACCCTGCTCAACAACATTCCTGCCGCTATCCTCCAGGTCGATGCCAGCCATATGGGCCTCATCTTCCGCGACCTGAAGAAATTGGGCGTGACCGATATCGAGGACCATCTCGCGCAGAACCCTGATCTCGTTGAGTTCGCCAACGCATCCGTGGAGGTCAAGGAAGTGAACGACGTCGCGGTCGCGATGTTCGGCGCCACCTGCGCCTCGCAACTGATCGGGCCTGTCTCCTTCATCTTCCGCGAGACGCCGGGTGCAGCGGAACGGGTGATGGCGGCGCGCTTCAGGGGAAAGCCCAATCTCACGCAGACGGTCCGCATAAAGACTTTCGACGGCCGGCTGATCGATGCGCTTTTCATGGTTTCATACCCCCAGGAGACGTTGGCTTTCGACCGCACGATCCTGCTGCTCAAGGACATCACCGAACAAGTCCGTATCGAGCGCGAGCTCAAGAGGATGGACGAGCAGTTCACCCGATTTGCCAGGCTGTCGCTGCTGGCCGAATTTTCAGGATCGATCGTGCACGAGGTACGGCAGCCGCTCTCCGTCGTGCTGACCGACGTCGCGACGACGCTTCGCTGGCTCGCCAAGGAGGATCCGAACCTGCCGAAGGTTCGCCAGCTCATGGGGCGGATCAAGGACAGCGTTCACCGGGCCAACGATGTCATCCAGCGCGTCAAGGACCTTTCGCGCAAATCGCAGCCCACCAAGGTCTATTGCCACATCAACGAACTCGTCAGCGATGCTCTTGCCTTCGTCACACGGGAAGGCAGCCGCCGGTCGGTCCGGTTCTCCACGGACCTGGACGAGGCCCTGCCGTCGGTGGAGATGGATGCCGTCCAGATCCAGCAGCTGCTCGTCAATCTCCTGGTCAACGCGATCCAGGCGGTGGAGCAATCCGACCATGAACCGCGCCAGGTATTCGTCCGAACGCGGCTGCGCGATGATTACATCGTCGTCGAGGTCGAAGACACCGGCCTCGGCATTCAGGAGGGCGCTGAAGCCGAGATATTCGACAGCTTCGTTACCAGCAAGGAGAACGGCATGGGCATGGGGCTCTCCATCTGCCGGGCGATCGCCCGTGGCCACGGCGGCGAAGTTTCCGTCCGCAACGTACCGTCAGGCGGCGCGATATTCGAGGCGCGGCTGCCCGTCGGCCACGAGTGAAGGCGGACGGCGAGGAGATCACGCGTTTTCGCTCACGGATTATCCCGCGGCGCCCACGCCGATCTGCGTCTTGCCGAGTGCGCCGAACACCGTCCTGACGATCCCGGCGCGGTCGAGGCCGGCCTTGGCATACATCACGTCCGGGCTCGCCTGTTCCATCCAGATGTCCGGCAGCACCATGGAGCGTACTTTCAGCCCGTGGTCGAGCATGCCTTCCAGGCTGAGGAACTGCAGCACATGGCTGCCGAAACCGCCGACGGCGCCTTCCTCGATGGTGATCAGCACTTCATGATGACGGGCGAGCTGGCGGATCAGGCCGAAGTCGAGCGGCTTGGCGAAGCGCGCATCGGCGACCGTCGTCGAAAGACCGGCCGCTTCGAGATCCTCGGCTGCCGTCAGACAGTCCTTGAGGCGTGTGCCGAAGGAAAGGAGCGCCACTTTCGAGCCCTCCCTGACGATGCGGCCCTTGCCGATCTCCAGGATCTGGCCACGTTCGGGCAGCTCGATCCCGACCCCTTCGCCGCGCGGATAGCGGAAGGAAATGGGGCCGTCGTCATAGGCGGCCGCGGTGCGCACCATGTGCTTCAGTTCCGCCTCGTCGGCTGCCGCCATCACCACCATGCCGGGCAGGGTGGCGAGGAAAGTCGTGTCGAAGGACCCGGCATGCGTCGGCCCGTCCGCGCCGACGAAACCGGCGCGGTCGATCGGGAAGCGCACGGGCAGGCCCTGGATCGCGACGTCGTGGACGACCTGGTCGTAACCGCGCTGCAGGAAGGTCGAATAGAGGGCGCAGAACGGCTTGAACCCTTCGGTCGCCAGCCCGGCGGCAAAGGTCACCGCGTGCTGTTCGGCGATGCCGACGTCGAAAGTGCGGGAGGGGAAGGCGAGCTGCAGCTTGTCGAGGCCGGTGCCGTTGGGCATCGCGGCGGTGATGCCGACGATCTTCTCGTCGAAACCGGCCTCCTGCACCAGCGCATCGCCGAAGACGCTCGTATAGGACGGCGCGTTCGGCTTGGCCTTGGCCTGCGCGCCGGTGATGACGTCGAACTTGTTGACGCCGTGATATTTGTCGGCGGCGGCTTCCGCCGGCGGGTAGCCCTTGCCCTTCTGGGTGACGACATGGATCAGCACCGGGCCGCGGGCATTGTCGCGCACGTTGCGCAGCACGGGCAGGAGATGCTCGAAGGAATGGCCGTCGATCGGGCCGATATGGTA
>JBQGDG010000011.1:0-2393 GCA_052038935.1 Neorhizobium sp.
GCGATCTTGCGTGCCTTGTCGCGCAGCACGGCGAGACGATCGCGCAGCTCCTCGACATTGGCGTTGTCGAACGTCGTGTCGGAAATATGCGCTTCGCAGACGGCAACCAGCGAGGCCGCCCATTTCGTCACTTCGTCGCTCTGCGCCGACCTCACCTCGTGATCGAGATTGGCGGCGAGCTTCTGGATGTCGCGGGCGAGTACCGAGAGGTTGATGATGCGGATCGAGGCGAATTCATGCTCGCGCTTGACGGCGGCAAGCGCGTTGGCGAAGCCGATGATCCGTTCCTCCAGCCGGCGGCGCAGCGGCCGGACCGTCTTGCGGTCGTCCGGCAGCGCCTTCAGCGTCTCGCCGAGAATGCCGGCGACGTCGCCGATACCGTCGAGATTGCCCTGCAGATGCGCCGACGGTGCTTCCGCCCAGATCCGGCAGGCGGACGAGATCGCGATCAGGTGGCCGGCGAAGTTACCGCTGTCGACGGACGAGACGTAGCGCGGCATCAGCGGCTTCAGCGTATCCGTATGATACCAGTTGAACATGTGGCCGCGGAACTTCTCCGCCCGCTCGACGGTCGCCATCGTCTGTTCCAGCCGCTCGATCGTGTCGGTGAAGCTGATCCAGCCGAAGTGCCGCGCCGAGATGGTCGACAGGAGATAGACGCCGATATTGGTCGGCGAGGTCCGCTTGGCGATCGAAGGATTGGGCTTTTCCTGATAGTTGTCCGGCGGCAGATAGTTCTGCTCGAGCGTGACGAAGGTCTCGAAATACCGCCAGGTGCGGCGCGCGATCTTGCGCAGTTCGACGGAGACGTTTTCCGGGACGAACAGCTTGTCTTCCGTCTCGGCCGACTGGCTGACATACCAGGCGACGAGCGGCGAGAAGATCCACAGCACGGCAAACGGGATCCCGACCAGGAAGGCGTTGTCGCCCGGAATGGCGGCGAGCAGGATGCTGAGCACGGCGATCGTCGGCGCGTGCCACATCGCCCGGTAATATTCTGCCGGGCTTCCCTGGGCATTCGACTGGATCGAGGCGGCGGTCTTCCATTCCAGCATCAGCTTGCGGCTGAACAGCAGTCGGTAGACGGAGCGTGCGATCGCATCGGTCATGATGCAGGCAGAGTCGGCGATGAAGACGATGCGGAGTGCCACCTGCGCATTGGTCGAACGCACGTCGGTCCAGACGGAATAGAAATGCGCGCTGGCGACGTTGTCGCTGGAGCGCGGCAGGAGATTGGTCAGGAGCGAGATCGTCGGTGCGACGAACAGCGAGAAGATCAGCAGGATCTGCCAGATCAGCGCGCCGAGCGGGTCCATGAAATACCAGCCCAGCACCGATGCAAAGAACCAGGCGATCGGCGTGAGCGACCGGCGCAGGTTGTCGAGCATCTTCCAGCGGCCGAGCGCGGTAACCCCGCGCTTGGCATCGAGAATGTAGGGAAGAAGCTGCCAGTCGCCGCGTGCCCAGCGATGCTGGCGCGATACTTCCACCTCGTAGCGGGTCGGGAAATCTTCGACCAGCTCGACGTCGGTGACGAGCGCGCAGCGCGCGAACGAACCTTCGAGAAGATCGTGGGAGAGAACGGCATTTTCCTCGATACGCCCTTTGAGCGACGCCTCGAAGGCATCGACGTGATAGAGGCCTTTACCGGTGAACGAGCCTTCGGCCGTGAGATCCTGATAGACGTCGGATACGGCGAAGACATAAGGATCGAGGCCGCGGCCGACCGAGAAGACGCGTTGGAAGACCGAGGCTTCGGTTCCGGTCGTCAGCGACGGCGTGACGCGCGGCTGCATCAGGCCGTAGCCCTTGATCACCTGATTGGTCGCCGGATCGAGCACCGGCCGGTTGATCGGGTGATGCATCTTGCCGACGAGCTTGGTCGCCGCGTCGCGGATGAGGCGGGTATCGGCATCGAGCGTCATCACGTACTGGACGTTTTCCGGGACGGTATTGGCGCCCTGCAGATAGGTCGTGTCGCGATCGCCGCGCAGGAGCAGGTTCAGCTCGTGCAGCTTGCCGCGCTTGCGCTCCCAGCCCATCCAGACGCCTTCGCCGGGATTGAAAAGGCGGCGGCGATGCAGGAGGTAGAACCGGTTGCCCGCCTCTTCGGCGTAGCGGACGTTGAGTGCCGCGATCTCGCGCTTGGCATATTCGAGGATCTCGAGATCGGCCTCGCTCTGTTCGGTCTTGCTGTCGCGCCAGTCGCTGAGAAGCGAGAAGTAGATCTCACCCTTCGGATTGGCCAGGTAATGGACTTCCAGATTGCGGATGAGCTCGTCCACCGTATCGCGGTCGGAAATCAGGCACGGAACCACGACGAGCGTCTTCGCCTCTTCCGGAATGCCCTCCTTGAATTCGTAGCCGACCAGCCGTGCCGGTTTGACGAAATA
>JBQGDG010000012.1:0-3507 GCA_052038935.1 Neorhizobium sp.
CGATCGCCTGGCGCCGACCGACGTCGCGACCGTGAAGGCGGATTCCAGCCTCGGTTTCGATGCCGTCGTCAACATCGGCAACATGGCGATCTACGTCAACATCGGCAACGGCCCGCGCGCCGACAACCCGATGGGCAAGGACAAGCGCCTGCGCCAGGCGTTCTCGCTGGCAATCGACCGCGAGGCGCTGAACCAGATCGTCTACGAGGGCACGGCCGTCGGCGGCAACCAGCCTTATCCGCCGACCAGCCATTGGTTCAACAAGTCCATTCCGGTTCCGGCCCGCGACGTCGAAAAGGCCAAGGCCCTGATCAAGGAAGCCGGCTTCGACCGCGTACCGATCGAACTGCAAATCCCGAACAACCCGGTCGCGCAGCAGATGATGCAGATCGTCCAGTCGATGGTCGCGGAAGCCGGCTTCGACGTCAGCCTGAAGTCGACCGAATTCGCGACGCTTCTCGACGAGCAGACCCGCGGCAACTATCAGCTTAGCCGTTCCGACTGGTCGGGCCGCGTCGATCCGGACGGCAATGTTCACCAGTTCGTCACCTGCAAGGGTGGCCTCAACGACGTGAAATACTGCAATCCGGAAGTCGACAAGCTGCTCAACGAGGCACGCGCATCGACGGATGAGGCAGTCCGCAAGGAAAAGTACGACGCCGCATTGGTCATTCTGGCCGACGAACTGCCGATGATCTATCTCGGTCATCAGTCCTGGATCTGGGCCTACAAGAAGTCCGTCACCGGTTTCGTCCCCAATCCCGACGGCATGATCCGCCTCAAGGGCGTCAAGAAGGGCTGAGCCCGTTTCGGCCGCACGGGGCCAAGCTCCGTGCGGCATCTTTCCAACGCACCTATGAGACATAAGGGGCGGCACTCATGCCAGTTTACATCGGAAAGCGTCTCCTGGTGGCGATACCCACCTTGCTGATCATCTCCATCTTCGTTTTTTCCCTGCAGAAGCTCTTGCCCGGCGATCCCATCCTGGCCATGGCCGGTGAAGAACGTGATCCGCAGGTCATCGAATTTCTGCGCGAGAAATATCGCCTCAACGATCCGCTCCCGGTGCAGTACGTTTCCTGGCTCGGAGGCATCGTGACCGGCGATTTCGGTATTTCGCTGAGAACCAACCAGCCGGTGCTGGAACTGATCGGACAGAAGCTGCCGGTCACCATCCAGCTTGCCGTCATGGCCATGTTCTTTGCGATGATCATCGGCATTCCGATCGGCATCATCGCCGCCGTCAAGAAGAATACCTGGGTCGATTACGTCGCCAACATCGTGGCGCTCTCCGGCCTTTCCATCCCGAATTTCTGGCTCGGCATCATGCTGATCCTGCTGATTTCCGTCCAGCTCGGCTGGCTTCCGGCATCCGGCTACGAATCGATCTTCGTCGATCCCGTGCGCTCGATCCAGACGATGATCATGCCGGCCTTCGTGCTCGGCACGGCACTCGCCGCGACGCTGATGCGCCACACCCGCTCGGCGATGGTCGCGGTGATGAATGCCGACTATATCCGCACCGCGCGGGCCAAGGGCCTGTCGCCGCGCGAGGTCATCCTGTCGCACAGTTTCCGCAATGCGCTTCTGCCGGTGATCACGCTTCTGGCACTGCTCTTCGGTGAATTGCTGGCCGGCGCGGTCCTGACCGAACAGATCTTCACCATTCCCGGCTTCGGCAAGCTGACCGTCGATGCCGTCTTCAATCGCGACTATGCGGTGGTTCAGGGCATCGTCCTCTGCACGGCCGTCGGCTTCATCCTGATGAACCTCTTGGCCGATATCGCCTATGTCCTTCTCAACCCGCGCCTGAGGGCAACCCTATGACCGCCATCGATCAAACCGCTCCGGTCCCGGCAAAGCGGCAGGAAAACCGTGCCTGGAAGAAGATGAAGCGCAACAGGAGCGCGCTCGCGGGCATGTGCATCGTCCTATTCTTCGCGCTGCTTGCCGCCGCGGCCCCTCTGCTGCCGATCCCCGATCCGGTCGCCACCAGCTGGTCTGCGATCCGCAAGGCGCCTTCCGCCGCCCACTGGCTCGGCACCGACGATCTCGGCCGCGACATCCTCTCTCGCATGATCTGGGGCGCCCAGGCATCTCTGATGGCCGGCGTGGTCTCGGTCCTGATCGCGGTCGCGATCGGCGTGCCATTCGGCCTGATCTCCGGATATTTCGGCGGCTGGGTCGATATGGTGATCTCCCGCATCACCGAAGCGCTGCTCGCCATGCCCTTCCTGATCATGGCGATTGCGCTCGCCGCCTTCCTCGGACCGAGCCTGATGAATGCCATGATCGCCATCGGCCTCTCCGCCATGCCTATCTTCGTGCGCCTGACCCGCGGCCAGGTCCTGGCTGTCAAGACGGAAGACTATGTCGAGGGCGCCCGTTCGATCGGCCTCGGCCATATCGACATTATGACCCGCTACATCCTGCCGAACGTCTTTGCGCCCATCATCGTCCAGGCGACGCTGACGGTCGCGACCGCCATCATCGCCGAGGCGAGCCTTTCCTTCCTCGGTCTCGGCCAGCAGCCGCCGGCCGCCTCCTGGGGTTCGATGCTGAACATCGCCAAGAACTTCCTCACCCAGGCGCCATGGATGGCGATGTGGCCGGGCATCGCGATCTTCCTCGTCGTCATCGGCTTCAACCTGCTCGGTGACGGACTGCGCGACGCGCTCGATCCCCGCGAAGCATGATCGCCGCGCCAGGCACTGATTTCATAAGGAATTCCAAGAATGACTGAATTCACCACGCGGCCCGAGATCCTCGGCAATTTCGGCGTCGTCACTTCCACCCACTGGATCGCCTCGGCGGTCGGCATGGCGATCCTCGAAAAGGGCGGCAACGCCTTCGACGCGGCGGTCGCGACCGGCTTCGTGCTGCAGATCGTCGAACCGCATCTCTGCGGTCCGGGCGGCGACATGCCGGCCGTCTTCTATTCGAAGAGCAGGGACAAGGTCGAGGTCATCTGCGCCCAGGGACCAGCGCCGGCCGGCGCCACCATCGACCACTATACGTCGGAAGGCCTGAAGCTGATTCCGGGCGACGGACTGCTCTCGACAGTCATTCCCGGGGCCTTTGACGGCTGGATGCTGATGTTGCGCGACTACGGCACCATGTCCGTCCGCGACGTGCTGGAGCCCGCCATCTATTACGCCGAACATGGCCATCCGGCGCTGCCGCGTGTTTCCAACACCATCAAGGGGCTGGCCGACTTCTTCGAAAAGGAATGGCCGACATCTTATGAAACCTGGCTTCCGGGTGGTGCCGCTCCCGAACCGCTCGCCAATTTCCGGAATCCGGTTCTCGCCGAGACATGGAAGAGGATCGTCGCCGAGTCCGAAGCGAAGTCCGGCCGCGAGAACCAGGTCGAGGCGGCACGCGATGCCTTCTATCGCGGTTTCGTCGCCGAGGCGATCGACACCTACCTGAAGACGGCCGAAGTCATGGATGCCAGCGGCTCCAGACACAAGGGCGTGCTGACGGCCGAGGACATGGCGAACTGGC
>JBQGDG010000013.1:0-2927 GCA_052038935.1 Neorhizobium sp.
CCGCGAACGTCTCGCGAAACACTCCGGCGACGGAAGCGGGCACATTGTAGGCGCGGGTTTTGCAGGCGGGGATGAAGATGAAGGTAAGTGACTGGATCTGTTGAGCGCAGGCCCGGTTTTATCCTCGCAGCATCACGATCATGGCAGGAAATCGGTGATCATTCCCGTCGGGCGTCAGCGCGCGGATTCCGGCCCGGACGAGGCCGAAGATCGAAAACCGAACGCCTCGCGTCGCCTAGACGTCGTTCGAGAACGTATCGCAGCTGTTCATGTTGCCGCTGTCGAAGCCGCGCCTGAACCAGCGCATGCGCTGGGCGGAGGTGCCGTGGTTGAAGCTTTCCGGCACGACATAGCCCTGACTGCGCTTCTGCAGCGTGTCGTCGCCGATCTGCTGGGCGGCATTCAGCGCCTCCTCGAGATCGCCCTGACTGAGCAGCCCCTTCTGGTCGGTATGCTTGCCCCAGACGCCGGCGAGACAATCCGCCTGCAATTCGACGCGAACCGACATCCGGTTCGCCTCGGTCTCGCTCATCCGCTGGCGGGCCTGATTGAACTTCGGCAGGATGCCGAGAAGGTTCTGCACGTGATGGCCGACCTCATGCGCAATCACGTAGGCTTCGGCAAAATCGCCGGAGGCATCGAAACGCTGCGACAGTTCGTTGAAGAAGGTCGTGTCGAGATAGAGCTTGCGGTCGCCGGGGCAGTAGAACGGTCCGGAGGCGGAAGACGCGAAGCCGCAGGCCGAACTGACCTGCCCCGAGAACAGAACCAGGGTCGGATCCTCGTAAGTCTGGCCGTTCGCCTTGAAGATCGCGCCCCAGGTGTCTTCGGTATCGGCAAGGACGGTCCGCACGAAGGCGGTCATCTCGTCATTGGCCGGCGCCTGCGACCGGGGCTGAGACTGCTGATAGCCGCCGTCGTCGAAACCGATATCGCCGCCCGACAGAAGCGTGAGCGGGTTGATGCCGGTGATCCAGCAGATGATCAGGACAACGACGATGCCGCCGATGCTGATCCCGCCGCCCCTCCGGCCCCCGCCGATCGGGATCCTGATCCCGCGACCGCGGCCGAACGGGCTGCCGCCCATCGAAGCGCCCCGCTGATCCTCGACATTGTCCGACTGCCGGCGACCCTTCCATTCCATCTTGCCCACTCCTCGAAGACGGCATGCCTCACTGCCGATCGAATATAATGCAGATATTCGGAAAGGCGATGTGCGGATGGATCGATGTGCTTACGCGACCTGCAGCTGCCGCTTGCTCGGAAGGAATACGGTCAGAAGACCGATCGCCGGCAGGAAGGAGCACAGGCTGTAGACGAAGGTGATGCCGTAGCTGTCGGCAAGCACCCCGAGCACGGCGGCCGCGATGCCGCCGACACCGAAGGCGATGCCGAAGAAAATGCCGGCGATCATGCCGACCCGGCCGGGCACGAGTTCCTGCGCCATCACCACGATCGCCGGGAAGGACGATGCCATGATGAAACCGATGATGCCCGACAGGACGATCGTCGTCGGCAGGTTCGCATAGGGCATGGCGAGGGTGAACGGCAGCACGCCGAGGATCGACACCCAGATCACGACCTTCGAGCCGAACCGGTCGCCGATCGGCCCGCCGACGACGGTGCCGAGAGCCACCGCGCCGAGGAAGACAAACAGCATGACCTGCGACTGCTGCACGGTGACCTGGAAGCGCTCGATGGCGAAGAACGTGTAGTAGCTGCTGATCGACGCCATATAGGCATTCTTGGAGAAGGTCAGGATCGTCAGGACCGTCAACGCGATGACGACGGTCCGCCTGGACAGCGCGTGGGCGTTGAGGACCTTCTTGCGGCCCTTGTTGGCCAGCATGTGCGCCTTGTACCAGCGCGCCACGAAACTGAGGACGACGATGCCGAGCAGGGCCATGCCGGAGAACCAGGCGACGCTGCCCTGCCCGTTCGGCACGATGATGAATGCCGCAAGCAGAGGCCCGATCGACTGGCCGAAATTACCGCCGACCTGGAATGTCGCCTGTGCGAAGCCGTAACGCCCGCCCGCTGCAAGACGCGCGACGCGGGAGGCTTCGGGATGGAACACTGCCGAGCCGATGCCGACCAGTCCCGCCGCGATGACCAGCATCCCGTAGGATGGCGACCAGGCCAGCAGGATAAGCCCGATGAAGGTCGATCCCATGCCGACCGGCAGCGAATAGGGATAGGGCTTCTTGTCGGTGACTATGCCGATCAGCGGCTGCAGCAGCGAAGCGGTGCACTGGAAGGCAAGCGTCAGGATGCCGATCTGCCAGAAGTCCAGATTGAAATCGGCCTTCAGCATCGGATAGATCGCCGAGATCATCGACTGCATGATGTCGTTCAGCATGTGCGAGAAGCTCGCCGCCAGGATGATCGGCAGCACCGTTTTCTCTGCCGCGATGGTTGCAGCGGGCTTCGACGTGGCATCGGCCATGGCATTTCCTCCGCGCAGCGATCATTGCAAAGCGTGCCGCGCCTTTTGAAAGCAAGCTCTAGTCCTGCAGTTCCGATCTGTCCATGACGCGATGCGCGGTTGCGGTACGCCCCTGGAAATTCATGTCCCGGTGCGCCGACCCGGCAGGCCGAATTCCTGTCGATTTGCGATTTATGGGGTTCCGTTCGTCAGAACATTTGCCTATAAGCCGCGTCTAGCCTGAAAAATGATGCACAAGCGACCCGACCGGAGCTCCCATGCCCCGAGCCGGCTTTTCGCGCAGAAAAAAGCGGATAGAGACCATGCCCAAGCGCCAAGACCTGAAATCGATCCTCATCATCGGCGCAGGTCCGATCGTCATCGGCCAGGCATGCGAATTCGACTATTCCGGCACCCAGGCCTGCAAGGCGCTGAAGGAAGAAGGTTACCGGGTCATCCTGGTGAACTCCAACCCGGCGACGATCATGACCGATCCGGGCCT
>JBQGDG010000014.1:0-45855 GCA_052038935.1 Neorhizobium sp.
TTGGATGACGTGCATTTCCGCAAATTGCTCGCCGAGCGAGGCATCGCCTATTTTGCGGTGCTCAACATATGCTTCGATCCCGAATTCTCGGCGGCGCATCCCGAGATCGGAGCCATCGATCAACACGGAAAACCGATCAGGCAGCAGGACTGGTATATCGGCATTCCCCCGGACAGAACGCTCAATCTGAACCACAAGATCGGGTTGCTCGAAACCGCCGTGGAAGCCCTGCAGCCCGACGCGATCCATCTCGGCTTCATCCGGTGGCCGGGTTTCTGGGAGACATGGCTCGAGGGTGACCGGCGCGCCGACAAGCCGGAATATTGCTTCTCAGCCGAGACCATCACCCGTTTCAACAACGATACCGGGCTCGATGTGCCGACGAACGACGTTCGCGCGGCGGCGGCAATGGTCTCCGGTCTTCAACGCCGTGCCTGGACCGAATGGAAATGCGACCAGGTCGTAAAGGCGATTGCCGCGATCCGATCAGCCCTTGCCCCGATCAAGTCCGGGCTCAGATACTCGATCAATACGCTTCCGTTCTTCCGCAGCGATTTTGACGGAGCGGTGGAGGAAGTGTTCGGCCAGGACGTCGTCAAGCTGGCGTCGGTCGTGGATATTTTCGAGGTCATGGCCTATCACCAGATACTCGCCAAGCCGCCTGAATGGCCGGCGCGGATCGCCGGCGACATCATCAGCCGAAGCGGGCAGAAGGCGATCTGCACGCTGCAGGGCCGGGCGCTCTATCTGGAAGGGATGCATGCCGGCCGCGGTCGAAAATCCGAGCTGTCGGCCGAGGAATTCGCGACCGCGCTGCGCGCAACCGAGGACGGGCCCGTCGAGGGCGTCTGCGTCTTTACCTTCACCGATCTACTCGATCTTCGCGATACCGCGAAAGGGCAGGCGATGCTCGCGGCCCTCAAGGCCTATCGCAACGGCTGACCTACGCGGTACCCGAGCGGCTCATCGCGGCAAGCAGGCTTGATCGCGACAGGCCGGCGCTGGCGAAACTCCCGGTCAGCGCGCCGGCATTCATGACGACGATGCGGTCGCTGAGGTCCAGCAGTTCGTCAAGATCGTCAGAAATGACGAGTATGCCCGCCCCTTCGTTGGCCGCCTGCCGGATCTGATTGTGGAGTTCCGCCTTCGCCCCGATATCGACGCCGGCCGTCGGCTGGTCGAGTATCATCGCCACCGGCTTCGAACCCACGGCGCGGGCGAGGAGAACTTTCTGGGCGTTACCGCCGCTCAGGTTTCCGACCGTCTTCTTGCGATCCGGCGGACGAATGACAAAGCGTCTGATCATGTCCTCCGCCAGTCTGCGCCGGCCGCCGGGCCTGACGATCCCTGCCAGGGAAAGGAATTTGCCGAGCGCGCTGACGACGACATTGGCTTCGATCGAGGCTTGGAGCGCCAGACCGGAGGACTTGCGATCCTCCGGTACGAGAGCGAGGCCGGCCCGCGTTGCACGCTCCGGCGTCAGGCGACGCATCCGCCGTCCGCCGATGGTGATCTCGCCGCTGCTGCGCACATCGCCGATCAGGGCACGCGCCAGCCTGGTCCGGCCGGAGCCGACGAGGCCGGCAAGCCCGACGATTTCGCCCTTCCTGACGGCGAGATCGACCGGTCTGCGGCCATGGACCGCAAGGCCGGTGGCGGTCAGGACGTCTTCTGTTTCCGAAGGCGCCACGTGCGCCGAAGCGGGCGCTACCTGCTGGGGTGGAAGATCGTGTCCGACGAGCAGGTTCGCCAGCGAATCGACGCTGTAGTTCGAGCCCGGCCCCGTCTCGACGACCAGACCGTCGCGCATCACGGTAATCGTGTCGGACAGGCGGCACACCTCTTCCAGGAAATGGCTGATATAGACGATGCCGACCTGCCGTTCCTTCGCCATCCTGCGCATCGTGGCGAACAGCAATTCGCGCTCTGCCGGTGCAAGGCGCGCGGTCGGCTCGTCCATCACGAGGATCCGGACATCCTGGGAGCAGGCGCGGACGATTTCGGTCAGCTGCTGCGCGCCGACGCCGAGCCGGCGCACAGCGATGTCCATCGGCAGGGAGATGCCGAGCGCCTCGGCCTCCCGCCTGGAACGCTCGCGCATCTTCGCATGCGAGACCGTCCCGGGCAGACTGCCGCGCGGTTCGCGCCCGAGCGCGATATTGTCGGCGACCGTAAGCTCGGGAACGAGCGAAAAGTCCTGGTAGATGATGGCAACGCCCTGTTCCAGCGCATCGCGCGGCGATGCGAGCCGGACGTCCCGGCCCGCGAGCCTGATATCGCCTTCATAGTCGGCGAAATTTCCGCCGAGCGTTTTCATGAGCGTGCTCTTGCCGGCGCCATTATGGCCGACAAGAGCATGGATTTCACCGGGCTTCAGCACGAAATCGACGCCCTGGAGCACCCGCACGCCGGAAAAAGCCTTGCGGATGTTCCGCATCTCCAGAAGCATCGTTTCGCTGCCCGTCATCTTCAACCGCCCCAGGCAGCCTTGAACTGCTCGACATTTTCCTTCGTGATGATCGGCAGGTCGAGATAGTGGTTCGGGGTGGGGATCTGGTCGCCCTTGCCGGCAAAGAACAGGACGGCGTCCTCTATCGCGGTAGAACCCTGCGGTGCCGGATCCTGGTTGACCGTACCGTAGACCGTGCCCTTGATGATGGCGTTGCGGACATCGGCGGGGTAGTCGCCGAGAATGAACTTGACGTCGGTGCGGCCGGACTGGGCCGCGAAATTCGCGCCGTTGACGCCTTCCGGTCCCTGGTCGACGATCGCGGCGATCGTTCCCTGCGGATACTTGCTGAGATAGTCCTGGGTGATCGCCAGGGCCTTGGAATTATCCCAGTCGGCGGCCTGTTTCTCGACGATCTCGATGCCCGGATATTTCTTCAGCGTATCCATCAGGCCGGCTTCACGGGCGAGCTGCGCCGAGGTTCCGAGCTTGCCGAGGATGTAGGCGATCTTGGCGGTTTCGCCCACCGCCTTGACGACGAGCTCTCCCTGACGCTGACCGAAGACGAAATCGTCGACGCCGACATAGGTCAGGACCTTGGCTCCCGAGCTGAGGTCTGCCGAAGTGTTGACCGCCATGACCGGAATGTTGGCGGCGCTTGCCTGCCGAATGACGGGCACGATGCCCTTCGGATCGCTCGGCGCGATCATGATCATATCGACCTGCTGGGCGATGAACTGCTGGACGATCGAGATCTGGGTCGCGAGGTCGCCGTTGCCGCTCTGGATGTCGAGCGAGATACCGTTTTTCTCGGCCGTCTCGTTCGCCATCCTGATCAGGTTGGAATAGAACGGAACCGACGTGTTCCAGATCATGAAGCCGATCCGCTTGCCGGACTGGGCCTGGGCCAAGCCGGTGGCCGAAAGGGCTGCGAGACCTGCGGCACCGATGAGTATCGTTCTGCGATTGATATTGGGCATGTCCATCTCCTCCTCTGGATTTTTCAGCGCAGTTCGCGCCGCTTGCGTTGATAACTGTCGAGGCCGACCGCCACGAGAATGACGGCGCCGGTCACTGCCGGCTGCCAGAAGGGCGAAACGCCCAGAAGGTTGAGCGCGTTGGCGATGATGCCGAGCAGCAGCGTGCCGAGCACGGCGCTCCAGACCTGTCCGACGCCGCCCGACAGAGGCACGCCTCCCACCACGACGGCCGCGATCGCCGTCAGCGGCCAATCGGTCGCGCTGGCGGGCTGGCCGATATTGGTCTGGCCGAGCAGCACGATGCCGGCCACTGCCGCAAAGAAACCGCCGAGCGCGTATGTCGTCATCAGGACACGATCGACGTTGATGCCTGCGAGACGTGCAGCCGTCCTGTTGCCGCCGACGATATAGATGTGGTGTCCGAGCGTCGTGAACCGCAGGATCGCCCAGCAGGCAAGAGCAACCGCAGCAAAGATGATGGTCGGGATCGGGATCGGCCCGATGCGGCCGAGGCCGAGGACGGTAAAGGATTCGGGAACGCCATAGACCGGCTGGGCCGCCGTGCCGACGAAGAGGAAACCGGTCACCAGGACCTGGGTGGCAAGGGTGGTCACGAAGGGGTTGATGCCCAGCTTGGCGATGAAGAAGCCGTTGGCGATGCCGACGGCAAGGCCGAGGAACAGGGCGACGACAACGCCGAGCGGCATGGAATACTGGACGATGACGGCGGCCGCCACCACCGACGACATCGCGCCCACGGCGCCGACCGAAAGGTCGAAGCCCCCGGTGATGATCATCAGCAGCATGCCGCATGCGACGATGCCGATGATCGAGTTGCGCTGGAGGACGTTGGCGAAATTGGCCCAGGTGGCGAAATGCGGCACCGTCAGGCTGAACCCGATCAGAAGCAGCACGAAGATGATCAGGAGCGCATAGGAGGACAGCGAGGACCAGCGCGCCGCGCTCGACCTGGTCTCCACCCTCACGGCGATCTGGCCGGGCGCCTTGCCCTGGTCGGTAGTCATGATGCTTGGCCTCCAAAGAGCTGTGCTGCCGGTGTCGTCGCGCGCGACTTTTCACCCGCAAAGAGAAGTGTGCCGATCAGTTCGGCCTGTTCGCCCAGGGCTGCCGGCACGACCCTGACATTCTCGGTCGCACGCGCGATCGAGAACCGCCGCATGGCGTCCTTCAGGGGATTGAGCAGGCTGTCGCCGGCGCGCATGAGTTCGCCGCCGACGATAACGATTTCCGGATTGAAATAGCTGCAGAGCGCACCGATGGACCGCCCGACGAGAGCGCCGGCATCCGCCACGACCCGGTTGGCGCCGACGTCCCCGGCGACTGCCCTGCGAAGCATTTCGTCGGACGAGATGTCGCCATGCGAAGCCGCCAATGTCCTGGCAAGGGCATGAACGGATATCTTGGCCTCCAGACAGCCGCGGCTGCCGCATCGGCAGACGTCGCCATGTTCGTCGACGACGACGTGGCCGAGTTCGCCGGCTATGCCGCTTGCACCGCGGAATATCTTGCCGTTGATGGCAATGCCGAGGCCGACGCCGATCGACAGAAGCACGTAGAGCGCGACGCTCGCATGCCGCGCTGCGCCGTAGGTCGCTTCGGCAAGCATGCCGAGATTGGCGTCATTGTCCATGTAGACCGGCAGGCCGAGACGCGCGGACAAGCCGCCGGGAACGTCGGTTCCGACCCAGCGCGCCAGGATGGATCCGGAATGAAGATGACCGGTCATCGCGTCGACGGGACCGGGTACGCCGATGCCGACGGCACGGATCTGGGCGCGATCGATACTGGAAGACGCGATGATCTTCTCGACCTTGGACGCGGCGAGGTCCAGCGCCGCTTCGGCCGGCATGTCGATATCGAAATCGCCGGAGGTCTGCTCGATGATCCGGTATCTGGCGTCGGAAATTGCCGCCTTGATGAAGATCCGGCCGAAATCGATGCCGACGTAATACCCCTTCGCCCCGGCAAGAGCGATCCGACGGCCCGGGCGGCCGGCGAGCTTGGACGCTTCGGTCCCGTCATCCACCTCTTCCACCAGACCTTCGGTCAGCAGCGAGGCTACCAGCAGCGACATCGTCGACCGTGAAACGCCTAGGCCGCGCGCCAGTTCGGCGCGTGATTGCGGGCCTTGGGCAAGGACGTCGAGAGCGCCGGTCCTCAGGCGAGTCTGGGATGGTGTCATGGCTGAAAATCTTCCTCCGGCCGAGGTTTGACACGATCAAATCGTTATGTCAAATCATGCACATATAATTATTTTTGTTAGTTCTAAATCGAACTAATTGGAGGAGGACGGACATGGGCAGTTTGAGATTGTCGGCCGATATCGTGCTTGTCGGGGACGGCCTGACTGCAGTCCGAAACGGAGCCGTCCTCGTCAGGGGCGGTCGGATCGTCGCCATCGGCGAATCCTCGTCGGTTCCCCACAGCGACGATGCGAGAAACATCGAGCTCGGCGCTTGCACGCTCATGCCGGGACTGATCGACGCGCACATGCATACGTTCGGCGTCGACAGCATGAAGCTCGACACCTTGGCCACCGAACATGCCGGGTATCGTGCCGCCCGATCGCTTTCCGAACTCAGGGAGATGCTGCATGCCGGGTTTACCGGCGCGCGCTGCCTCGGTTCGACGATCGGTCCGCAGGTTCGACGCGCCATCGACGAGGGGTTCGCCGAAGGGCCGGACCTGAAAGCCGCCGGCGCTTTCATCTCCTCGACATCGGGAACATGGGATTCGGGTGGCGTGCCGCTGGATCTGGCGAGAGCCGGCGGCGAACTGGCTGACGGGCCGGACGGACTTCGCCGCGCCGTGCGCGAAAGGGTCCGCCAGGGTGCCGACTTCATCAAGCTCGGGCTTTCGAAGGGCGGGGTCCGCGACCGCTACCATGCATGGGGTGACGATCCCCTTGCGCAGGTCGTCTGTTTCTCCCTCGAAGAGGTCCGTGCCGCGGTAGAGGAGGCGCATCGGAACGGTCTGAAAGTCAGCGCCCATGCAATCGGCGATCCGGCGGTCAGGCTCGCGCTCGACGGAGGCATCGATATTGTCGAGCACGGTTACGGCATTGCCGCGGAAACGCGCCTCCGCCTCGCCGAGGCGCAGAAGCCGGTCGTCACCACGCTCTCGCAAATCCATTATCATCGGCAGGCCTATGAACCGTTTCGCTATCCGGAGTGGGAGCGGGAGGTCTATGAGCGCCATTGGCAATTCATGTCTGGCGACTTCAGGCTCGGACTGGAGGCGGGGGTGCGTTTCGTGCTGGGAACCGATCTCATCGGTGGGCCAACCCATCCGCTGAAGGAAGCGGCCATGGAATTCGTCCTGGCGACGGAGCTCGGCATGAAGCCGGAAGATGCATTGCGCGCCGGAACGATCCTTGCTGCCGAAGTCCTCGGCATAGAGGCGGATGCTGGCAGCCTGAGCGTGGGCAAGCGCGCAAATCTGATCGCGGTTGCCGGCAACCCTGTCGAAGACATCTCGACGCTGAGGCGGCCTCTGCTCGTCGCCAAGGATGGACGTGTCGTATTTGACAGAAATGGCAGATAGGCGAGCCGGTTATCGAAAGATCCTGCCACAGCCCGCCACCCGCTCGAACAGCCGGATCCGGTTGTAGAGGTTCCAGAGCCGGTTGGCGAAGCCGTTGACCGCAAAGGCGCGGATTATGTGGAAACCCGTCACGAGGCCGACCGAAAGGTGAAGGGTCTGGGCGGTAATGGCCATTTCCGCCAGGCCGCCTGGTGAAGAGCCGAGCGTGGCGCTGGCGAGATCGAGATTGCTGGCGCCGGTCACTATCGCCGCATAACCGAAGAGCAGAGCAGCCAGGATCAAAACGAAGAGAGAGCTGGCGAGGCAGACCCGAGGAAGCCGGGAGACGATTTCCCTCTTGAAACGCGCGCCGATGGAAATGCCGATCATGAACTGGCCGAACCAGTAGAGCGGTTGCGGCAGGCGTCCATGATAGAGGCCGGTCGCCGCGGCCATGCCGGCGCCGGTCAATGCTCCGATCATCCACGGGTTGTTCAGCCGTACCAAACGCGCGACGGCGACACCTGCAACAGCCATGACCAGCACGGCCAGGATATCTGGCGGCGGCAGTATGGCGATCATCGCGACGTCGTCGGCGGAGCCGTGAATATCGAGCGCGACGATCAACGGCGGCAGGACTATGACCAATATGGCGACGCGCAGTGCCTGCGAGATTGCGATCGGCTCGCTGCGCGCCCCGGCCGCCGCTCCGAGATTGGCCATTTCGGACAGGCCCCCCGGCATCATCGAGTAGTAGGCGGTTTTCTGGTCGATCCCTGCAACTGCAGCGAACGGCACGGAGACAACGGCCGCCAGAGTGATGCCCACCAGGGCCGTCAATATCATCACCGGCAACCAGACGACGATCAGCAGGAAAACCGGCGCGGTGATGTTGAGGCCGATGCTGGTGCCGACCAGCACCTGCCCGAACCGCCTCCCGGCAAGCGGCGCAAACACTTTCAGGCCGCACATGGCTGCGACGGCGGTCGCGATGAGGGGTCCGAGGATCCAGGCAAGCGGCACATGCGCCGCATGTGCCGCGTAACCGGTCACGGCGGCGGCGGCCAGTACGGCGAGCGGCGCAGCCGGCGGTCGCCGGACATTCCAGCCGAGCTTCATGCGTGGATCCCCAGGTTGTTCAGGCCGGGTCGAGGCGCAGGAGATCGATCAGCCGTTGCGGATGGTCGAGCGTTTCCATGCCGAGAACCGTTTCGACAATCGCGTTCCTGCGGCGATCGTCCATGAGGTTTCGTGTGAGCTTGCCGAACTTGGTGACGATGTCGGCCTCGGAGGCAAAGGATTTTTCGCTGCCCCGGGCGGCCTCGCAGGTCTCCCGCTCGACGCTGCCGTCCTTGAGGCGAACCTCCACGTGAACCTTGTGACGGAACTTCGATCCGAGTGCGGTAATCGCCGGGTCTTCCCGGACGTCGACCTTCCTGGACAGTGCGATGCGTTTCTCGTCGGTGACGCAGCCTTCCTGGAACTGGTCCACGAAGACATCGCCTTCCAGAAGAAGCGTCGCGACGCAGAAGGGAAGGTTGAGCTGCGCCGAGGTCAGCCCCTCCGGCCGGTAGGGCCAGCCCACATGGTCGGCCGTCACCTGCGAGCCGTAGACGGTGATCCCGTCGAGTTCGTCCAGGGTGAAGGGGTGTCGCTCCCTGATGGTTCGGATGGCATCGAGCGTGGTGTGGTTGCTGCCGACGCAGGAATAGAACTTCAAGGCGATCCGCATGGTCTCGTAGACCTGCCGCAACGTGCTGTCCAACTCCTCGAGATTGAAGCGATCCGTCGAGCGGGAGAAGGTGCTGCAGAAACCGCCATAGGGCGCTTCGAAGACATCGATGATGCCGGTGAAGCCTTTCGAGGCGAGCAGCGCGCCGTAATATCCGCTCTGCGACGAGCGCCCCGCATGCATGCGCTTCACCATGGCGCCGTATTGGGCGGCCATCAGGCCGGCAGCCTGGGTGCCGGCGATCCCGAGGGCATGGATCGTCTTCTCCTCATCCAGGCCAAGCGCGCGTGCGGCGCCTGCCGCCGCGGAAAATACTCCGAGCGTCGCCCCGGAATGCCAACCCTGACCGATATGCTCCTGACCCATGCAGATCCCGACCCGAGGTCCGATCTCGTATCCGGCGACGATCGCGGTCAGAAGGTCCCGGCCGTTCATCGCAGTATCCGGGCCGATTGTCGCAAAGAGAGCCGGCAGGGTGACTGCGCCGACATGCAGGACGCCTTGGCGGTGCACGTCGTCGAGCTCGAAGCCCTGAATTGCCGTACCGTTGACGAGCACCGCATGCGGCGGCGACAGGGCTTCGGCGGTACCCCAGACCGGCGAGGTGCGCGTGGCGTCGACTTCGGCCAGTCCGGTGCGCAGGATGGAGGTCCAGGGCTGGTTGACGCCATAGAGGCCGCAGCCGAGAGAATCGAGCACGAGGAGCTTGATGCGGGTGCGTACCTCGTCCGGAATTTCGTCGTAGGAAAGTGAGGAGACGAAAGACGCGATAGCTTTCGTATGTCGGTTGCCGGCGGAATGAGCAGCCATCAGGGATATCTCCGGAATTATTGGGAACGGCGTCGGGCCGTGCGGCCTAGGTGGGCAGAACCGTCTCGATGATCTGCGCATCGAGCTTCTCGTAGTCGAAGTAACCGATCCGCTCATAGAGTTCGGCACGCGTCATCATCTGGGGGATGTTGACGGCGGCGCTGCCCTGGTTCGCAAGAGAGCGGTAGAAATCCTCGATCGCCCTGGCGCCGATGCGCAGCGCGGACACCGGATAGATGACCAGCTCGTAGCCATAGTCATCCCATTCCTTCAGGGTCGTCTGCGGGGTTCGCCCGAACTCGGTCATGTTGGCCAGGAGCGGCGCCTTGACCTCGGCGCGAACCCGACGGATGTCCTCGGGGTTCGTCAGAGCCTCGACGAAGATGATGTCCGCGCCTGCGTCCGCATAGAGGTTGGCTCGCCTGATCGCCTCATCCATCGATATGAAAGCCGCGTCCGTTCTGGCGCAGATCGAAATCCTGTCGGCGGCATGCTTGGCCGCCGCAATCTTGCGGCACATGTCGTCGGCGGACACGACCTTCTTGTCGTTGAGATGTCCGCATTTCTTGGGGAACTGCTGATCCTCGATCTGCAGGCAGGACACGCCGACCGATTCCATTTCCTTGACCATGCGCATGACGTTGAGCGCTTCGCCGAAACCCGTGTCGCAATCGACGATCAGGGGCAGGTTGGAAGCCCGGACAACAGTTCTGGCAGCACGCCAGACGTCGTCGAGCGTCAGCAGGCCGAGATCGGGAAGCGCCATCGAGGCCGAGAGTGCCGCGCCGGACAGATAGAGTGCCTCGAACCCGGCTTCGGCAGCCAGGGCTGCCGAAATCCCGTCCCAGGCGCCGGCGACCGCCGTGCTGCGGCGTTCCTGACAGAGTGCGGCTATCCCGGAGGTCAGGTCTGCCGGTTTGTTCGATCCTTGAAGCCATTGAGCTGTCATGTTGACCTCGATGTCATGTTTCGTTCCGAAGGCGACGCCATCCGCATGACGCCGAGCAGATTGTCCCTCGATGCCCTGATGTGCTGTGCCATCAACGTTGCGGCCAGATCCGCATGGCCGCCGATGACGGCCTCGGCTACCCATCGATGCTCCTGCAGCGCCTTGTGGCCGCGTCCGGGGCTCGATCCGTGCCGACTGCGCAGGAGGGAGAACATGTCGCGCAGCTCGTCTCCGCAGATCCGCCAGATGACGTCGTTGCGCGCTCCCTTGAGGATCAGCATATGAAAGTCCCAGTCCGATCCGCCGCGGGGGTAGCTCGTCGCGTTGTCTTCGGTCATCTGGGCCGCGTGGGCGTCCAGCGTCGCCTCTAGCGCCTGCCTTTCCTCGGCCGTCATGAGTTCCGCGGCCAGGGCTGCGGCCTTGGCCTCGAGCGCTTCACGCACATCGTAGAGCTGCGCTACCTTTTCCGCGCTGAGGGTGATCACCCGGGCTCCGGCATTGGGCTCGAATGTCAGCAGGCCCGACGATGTCATCCGGCGTATCGCTTCGCGAACCGGGCCGCGGCTGATGCCGAGATGCTGTGAGATCTCGAGTTCGTTGATGCGGTCGCCCGGGCCGATGTCGCCTGAATAGATCCGTCGGCGGATAAAGTCGAAAGCGTGCTCGGACCGTGACTTCGCCTCGCGATCCGCTTCCCCCACTTCGGCGCCATTGTTAACAACGGCATCCTCATTGTTGACAATAAAAACACTCATACGGCTCATAATCCCTTGCAAGTGCCGGATTTCGTATAGCTCACAGAAATATTGTTGACAATACAAAATTTGATTGTCTACAATCGGGCATCTTCAGGAGGAGTTGCCGGAAGCTCGGGAGGAGCTGAAGGCTTTCACCAGGTGGCCCATGTTGCTCAAGCAGTTGGCAGATCTCGCGCGGTCCGTGCGCGTGGACGACGTTCCGGCAGAGGCGTTGGATACCGCTCGTCTGGCGTTGCTCGATACGATCGGCGTCACGCTCGCGGGTGCCGCGGAAGATTGTACCAGAATTACCGCGCGTGCCTGTCTGCTGCCCGGCCCGGGTCCGGCGACGTTGTTCGGCGCTGCCGCGACGATCTCGCCTCTGGATGCGGCGCTCATCAACGGCACGGCGTCCCACGCGCTGGATTTCGACGACTGCAGCAATACGATGGGCGGGCATCCCTCGGCGCCCATCGTGCCGGCGCTTTTCGCTCTCGCCGAAATGACGGACGCCTCCGGCGCGAAGATGCTGGAAGCTTATGTCACCGGCTTCGAAGTCGAGACGAAGCTCGGCCGGGCGGTCAACTTCACCCACTATGAAAAAGGATGGCATCCGACGTCCACGCTCGGCACGTTCGGCGCCGCAGCGGCCTGTGCCCGGATGCTCGGCCTCGATACGGAGCGGTTTGCCACGGCGCTGGCGATAGCGGCATCGGCGGCTTGCGGGATCAAGGCGAATTTCGGGACGATGACGAAGCCCTATCATGTCGGGCAGGCGGCAAGGAACGGACTGATGGCCGCTCTTCTGGCACGGGAAGGGACGACCGCGAATATGGCGGCGCTGGAAGACGGCCAGGGATTCCTGAACGTCTATAACGGCCCCGGGACCTACGATGTCGAAAAACTGTTCGACGGGTTTGCGGCGCCTTTCGATCTCATCGAGCCGGGGGTCGCCTTCAAGCGCCATCCATGCTGTGCCAGCACGCATCCTGCACTCGACGCGCTGCTCAATATCGTAAGTGACCATGGCCTGTCCGCGGATCGCATCCGATCCATTCGCTCATGGACGCATCCCCGCCGGCTCCGCCACACCAACCGGCCTGATCCGAAATCCGGCCTCGATGCCAAATTCAGCATCCAGTACGTGCTTGCCCGCGCCGCCCTGGAGGGCGCCGTCCGTATCGACCATTTCACCGACGCCGCCATCCGCGAACCGGCCGTCCGGCGCTTCATGACGCGGATAGAAGCCGCGCCGCACCCGGAGGCGATCATGGACACGACCGAACATTTCTTCGCCGACGTCCGGGTGGAGACGAATGATGGCGATGTGTTCGAAGCGCATGTCGATCGACCGCTCGGGCGTGATCGCACGCATCCGCTGCCGCCCGGCGCGCTGGAAAGGAAGTTCCGTGACTGTGCGGCTCTCGTGCTTTCCGAACAAGCCGTCGCGGAGGTCGAGCGCATGATCCTCTCGCTTGAAAATCTCCGGTCCGTACGGGGTCTCGGCCAGTCGATCCGTGACGGGTTGAAGCCAGCCCAGCCGGTGCGGCAGGCCGGCTGACACCGGCGACCGCATGCATGCCAGGTCCCATCCAACATCAGTGAAGCCAGATGCAGATAGAAACAGAAGACAGAGCAGACCGCATACTGAACGCCGCATACGATGTCATCGTGGTCGGCGGCGGCAATGCCGCGCTTTGCTCGGCCTTGTCCGCCCACGAAAGCGGCGCGAGCGTACTGGTGCTGGAAGCTGCGCCCTACGAGGACCGCGGTGGCAATTCCCATTACACCGGCGGCGCCTTCCGTTTCGCCTATTCGGGCGTCGAGGATCTCAAGCAGCTGACGCAGATCGGCGAGGAGGATCTGGCGAACGTGGATTTCGGGTCCTATACGGAAGAGCAGTTCCTGGACGACATGTTCGAGCTGACCGAATACCGCACCGACCCCGAACTCTGCGAGCTGCTGGTGAAGTCGAGTTTCGAAACGGCAAAATGGGTCTCCCGCCAGGGTGTCAAGCTGCATCCCGGTCTCGGCCGCCAGGCCTACAAGGTGGACGGCAAGTTCAAGTTCTGGGGCGGTCTGGCGCTGCATATCAACGGCGGCGGAGCCGAACTGCTGCGGGCGCTTTACGGCACCGCCGAACAACGCGGCATCCCGATCGCCTATGCGACACCCGTCGTGGATCTGGTTCGGTCCGGAAACCGCATAACGGGCGTGCGGGCGCGTTCGGCAGGCCGCGACATCGAGATCGAAGCCGCGGCCGTCGTGCTGGCCTGCGGCGGCTTCGAATCCAATCCGCGGATGCGGGCGCAATATCTCGGCCCCGGATGGGACGTGGCGAAGGTCCGCGGCACCCGATACAACATGGGCGAGGGGCTCAGAATGGCACTCGATGCGGGTGCCCAGCCGCACGGCAACTGGTCCGGCTGCCACTCGGTCGCCTGGGACGTCAACGCGCCGCCCTTCGGTGACCTCACGATCGGCGACCAGTTCCAGAAGCACAACTATCCGTTCGGCATCGTCGTCAATGCGAGGGGCGAGCGCTTCGTCGACGAGGGCGCCAATTTCCACAGCCACACCTATGCGAAATACGGTGCGGAGATCCTGAAGCAGCCGGGCATGTTCGCCTGGCAGGTCTTCGATGCGAAGGTGATGCATCTGCTGCGCAGCGAATACCGGATCCGGCGCTGCACCAAGGCGGAAGCGCAGACACTCGAGGAACTGGCCACCAAGCTCGACGGCGTCGATGCCGCTGCGTTCCTGAGCGGCGTACGCGAGTTCAACGCCGCCTGCGACGTCGAAAAGCCGTTCAACCCGAACATTCTCGACGGCCGCGCGACACGAGGTCTGGCGATCGACAAGACGAACTGGGCGAACCCGCTCGACACGCCGCCCTTCCACGCCTTTCACGTCACGACCGGCATCACATTCACCTTCGGCGGACTGAAGGTCTCGGAAAACGGCGAGGTGATCGACCTGTACGGTCACACCCTGCCTGGACTTTACGCCGCCGGGGAAATGGTGGGCGGGCTCTTCTACAACAATTACGCAAGCGGTACCGGGCTGATGTCGGGAGCGACCTTCGGGCGCTTCGCCGGCTCGCATGCCGCCGCCTTTGCGCGAACGCGATCGAATTGACGGGCTGCGCTCCGGGGAGGGAGCGGGTCGGTCGGCAACGGACAATAACGTGGAGGAACTGTTATGACGTCCAGATGGAAGCTAGTGTTGTGTTCGGCCTTCGTAGCGCTCTCCGCAACCGCGGCCCAGGCTGTCGATTTCGCCGGCCAGCGTATCACCATGATCATTCCCTATCAGGAGGGCAGCGGTTCGACGATCCACGGGCGGCTCTACGCCATGGCGCTGGAAAAGACGCTGCCCGGCAACCCGACGATCATCGTCAAGAACATCGATGGCGGCGGCTCGGTGCGCGGCATCAACCACTTCCACAAGGACGCAAAGCCGGACGGCATGATGTTTGCCGCGATAGGTACGGGAACGTTCTTCCAGTATCTGCTGAAGGACAAGGCCGTCGCCTATCCGATGCCGGATTTCAAGCCGTTCCTGACTTCGCCGTTCGGGCTTCTCACCTACGCACGCACCGACATCGGCCTGACTGACGACCCGGTCGAAAACGTCAGGAAGCTGATCGAGACCCCGCCGATCTACGGTGGCTCCGGTCCCACCTCGTCCGACTTGCCTGCATTGTTCGCCTTCGATCTCCTCGGCATCAAGCAGAAGGGGGTTTACGGACTGAGCAATGCGGAATCGCGCGCCGGGTTCGAGCGCGGCGAATTCAACATCAAGTACGACAATGCGGCCTCCTGGAATGAGGAGGTGAAGGCGCTGGTGGAGGAGGGGACCGCAAAGCCGCTCTTCACGTTCGGCTTCGAGCAGGCCGACGGAAAGATCGTTCGGGATCCGATGCTGCCCGACGTGCCGACCTTTCTCGAAGTCTATGAGAAGGTGAAGGGCAAGCCGCTGTCCGGTATCGAATACGATGTCTGGAAAGCGCTGTTCAACGTGCGCGTCATGGGATCGAAAATGCTGATCCTGCCCGTCGGCACGCCGCAGGAGATCGTCGACGTCTATGCCAAGGCGGCAGAAGACGCGACGAAATCCGAGCTTCTCCAGAGTGACCAGGCCAAGCTCGTATTGAGCGTTTATCCCCAGAGCGCCGGAAAGGCGTCCGAGACGGTCTTCAAGGGCGGTCTCGACGTGACGTCGGAGCAGCAGGCCTATCTGCGCAAATGGCTCGAGGACGTCCACGGCATCACGCTGCCGCAATAGTCCGCCGCCCCGGTACTGCGGCCGGTGCCTGCCGGCCGCCCCTGCCTCTTCAATCGGAAGCGATTTCATGGATTTTTCCGTCCTGCAAAACGCCGGTCCGGCGCTCGTTCATCTGCTGACCGGTCCGCACCTCCTTTACCTTCTCCTCGGCGTCGGCCTGGGCATGGTCGTCGGCATCCTTCCCGGCATCGGCGGGCTGGCGGGCATGGCGATGGTACTGCCCTACATCTTCGGCATGGAGCCGGGGCCGGCGCTCGCCATGATGGTGGGACTGACCGCGGTCACCGCGACGTCCGATACGTTCAGCTCGGTGCTGATCGGCGTGCCGGGCGGGGCGGGAACGGCAGCGACGGTGCTCGACGGCTTTCCCATGACGAAACGCGGCGAAGGGGCGCGCGCGCTGAGCGCGGCCTGCGCCGCTTCCCTGATCGGCGGGCTGATCGGTGCCCTGGTGCTGACTTTCGCCTTTGTCGCGGCTCGCCCCATCCTTCTCGCCGTCGGCTTCGGCGAGCAGTTGATGCTGGTGATCCTGGCGCTGACGCTGGTCGGGATGCTGACCGGGGCGAATGTCGTGAAGGGGCTCGCCTCGTGTACTCTGGGTCTGCTGATCGGCACTATCGGCTCGTCGCAGGCGACCGCGGAATACCGCTTCACCTTCGATACGATCTACCTTTCCGATGGCGTGCCGCTCGTTATCGTCGCGCTCGGGGCGTTCGCGCTGCCCGAGATCGTCGACGTCATGCGCCAGGAAGGATCGATCGCCCAGAAGGCGCTGGTCGGACGCGGCTGGATCGCCGGCATCCGCGACGTCGTGCGGAATTTCGGACTGGTGGTACGCTGCTCCATCCTCGGAGCTCTCACCGGTATCCTGCCCGGGCTGGGCGGCGGGGTGGTCGGCTGGATCTCCTACGCACACACGGTGCAGTCGTCACGCGACCGCAGCCAGTTCGGCAAGGGCGATGTGCGCGGCGTGATCGGGCCGGAATCGGCCAACAACGCCAAGGATGGCGCCGACCTCATTCCCACCCTGTTCTTCGGCATCCCGGGATCCGGCACCATGGCCCTGTTCATGGGGGGGCTGGTCGTCATCGGCGTTACGCCGGGTCGTCAGATGGTGACGGGCCAGAGCGATCTCATCTATCTGATCATCTGGTCGCTCGCGGTCGCCAACGTTCTCGCGACGGTGATCAGCATGGCGCTCGCGCGCCCGATCGCCGCCCTGACGGCGATCCGGTTCTCCCTCATCGCGCCGTTCATCATCGTGATGATCTTCATGTCCGCCTATCAGGCCAAGATCGACTGGGGCGACATCGTCGCGTTGCTTGTCGTGGGTATCGTCGGCGTCTACATGCGCCGCTTCGGATGGTCGCGCGCGGCGCTGCTGATCGGCCTGGTGCTTTCGCAGCGGCTCGAGGCCTCGCTCTATCGCACGGTGCAGATCTACGGGATCGACATTTTTCTGCGGCCCATCGCGATCGGCATCCTGATCCTCGCGGTGTTGTCGATCGCTTTCGCCATCCGCTCCAGGATGAGGACGTCCGGGGATGAACACGAGGTTTCGGAAGCGTCCCGACGGGTCGTCTGGCCCCAGGCCGCCTTCGCGACCGTCATGCTGCTGTTCGTGTGCGCAGTGGCGATCGACGCGGCGCACCTCAAGTTCCTGGCGTCGGTCTTTCCCCTGAGCGTCGCCGCGATTGCAGCGGTCCTCCTTTCGATCACCATCGTCAGGATCGTCCGGCGCAGTCCGGCTCCGGGCCTGCTGCTCGACACCGACGCCGAGCTTGCCGAAAGCGACCCGTCCGCAAAATCGACGGCCTATATCGCGGGCATACTCGCGCTTCTTCCGGCGCTGTCCCTGCTCGTCGGCTTTGCGATTGCCGCTCCGGTCTATGTCTTCGTCTTCCTGCGCAAGCTGGCAAAAGGCAGCGTAGTCTTCAGCGCAGCGATGGCGATCGGGCTCTTCGCCTTCCTCTGGCTGGTCAACTACGCATTCCAGACGCCGTTTGCGCCCGGCTATCTGCAGGAGTTCATCAGCCTTCCGGAGCCCCTGAACTGATGGAGACGCCTCGATGACGATCTTGCTGGACAACGCAGATATCGGGCCGCTGATCTCGGCGGAGGAATTCGTCGGGGCGCTCGATCACGCCTACCGGGCGTTCGCGCAGGGAGACGGCGTCTGTGCGCCGAGGATCGACATCCAGTCCGGGGCGTCGGTCGGGGACAGCAACTATCAGCTGGGACTGGCCGTCGGCATGTCGGGTGGATACGGCGTTCTGCGCATCAAGTCCGATGTGGTGACGCGGGAAATCGTCGAGGGGAGGGCGCGGAAGAGCAAATATTGCGTGCAGCCCGGGACCTACATGGGACTGGTTCTCCTGTTCGACCGCAGCAACGGCGCCTTGCTGGCCATCCTGCATGACGGGCTGCTGCAGAAGATGCGGGTGGGGGCGGATTCGGCGCTGGGCGTCAGATACATGGCGCGCGCCGACAGCCAGGTCCTGGGACTGCTCGGGTCGGGCGGCATGGCACGAGCCCATGTCGCGGCGATCTCTTCCGTGCGGCCGCTGACGCGCGTGAAAGTATTCAGCCCTACGAGAGCCAACCGTGATGCGTTCGCCCGGGAGATATCCGAGGATTTCGGTCTCGATGCAATCAGCTGCGACCAGCCGGAAGACGTCTATGCCGGGGCGGATATCGTCGCGTCCTGCGCAAGTGCCATCGGCCCCGTCATCTTCGGCGAGCATCTGCAAAAGGGGCAGCATGTCACCTGCATCGGCGGGACACTCGATCCGGTGGCCAATGCCCGGATCGACCGGGCCCTGCGGTTCGGGCTGGCGCCGGACCCGTCCGAACTGCCCGGCCTCGGTTTCGAGCCGGAAAGCCTGACGTTTGCGGAGGGCGGTGCCAAGACCGCGCATGGCGGCACGAGCCGTTATGCGGAGATTTCCGACGATCGGCGCATCAGCTTCGGCGATCTGCTCGCCGCACCGTCAGGCGGTCGGCTGGAATCCGACGAGATCACCTTCTCCGAGCGGGGCAATATCCACGGCATCCAGTTCGCGGCTGTTGCCGGCCTGATTTTCGAACGGGCCAAGGCTGCAGGTGTCGGCCGGCGTCTGGATGCCGGCATGTTTCTACAATCCATCCGGAACTGAGGACGATCCCATGGCCAGAAGTGTACGCGCGCTGCTCGAAAGAGAGGACATCCTCGTCTCGCCGGGCGTCTATGACGGCTATAGCGCGAGGCTCGCGGAGCGTGCCGGTTTCGCCATGCTGTCCACGACGGGCGCCGGTCTGGTCAATTCGAGACTGGGCCAGCCGGACGTCGGCCTGTTTTCGTTTCGCGACAACATCGAGGCGTGCCGCGCGATCGTCGACGCCACCAGGCTGCCGATCTCTGCCGATGCCGAAACCGGTTATGGCAATGCGGCAACCGTTCATTACGTCGTCCAGGCATTCGAACGCGCCGGCGTCTCGGCCATCAGCATCGAGGATCAGGTCGCACCGAAGCGATGCGGCCATGTTGCGGGAAAGGACGTGATCTCGCTTGACGAGATGGTGGGCAAGATCCGCTCGGCCGTAGACGCCCGCAAAAACCCTGACTTCATGATCGTCGCGCGCACGGATGCGATCGCGGTCGAAGGTATCGACGGGGCCGTGGCCCGGGCTCGGGCATATCAGGCCGCCGGCGCGGACGCGATTTTTCCCGATGCGGTGCGCGGCCGGGACGACATCGCCCGGATCGTCGAGGCGGTCGCAATTCCGGTCCGGATCAACATGGGTTTTGGTATCCGTACCCGCTCGACGACCCCGCTGATGTCGGTTCCGGCACTCAGGGCCCTCGGTGTGCGCTGGGTAAGCCTGTCGCGTCTTCTGCCGGCTGCCGCCATCCAGGGCATGACCCGGGCGCTCGCCGCCATGCGCGAGGCGATGGTGTCGGAGGAAATCCAGGAACGCCCCGAGCTCGTCGCTGACATGGCGACGATTACCGAGCTCATGGGATATGAGGAGTATATCGACATAGAGCGGCGATATCTGCCGGAGGATGTCGTGTCCCGGAAATATCGCGAGTGAACCCGCCACCGACGGGCGGACGCCGCTCGCCTACGGCCGCATGCCGCTTTTTCCGCTCGGCGCATCCAGCCAGACGTGCCTGAGCGCCTCGTAGAATGCCTGGGCCGCAGGCGTCAGCGCGCCGTGACGCTTCCGAAGGATTCCGACGCCGCGAAACAGCGTGGGCTGGACGATCGGTCTGAAGACGATGTTGGGATTGTGGTTCATCAGCATCAGCAACGTGGAGACGACGCTTATGCCCAGTCCCTCCTCGACGAGGGAAAGAGAGGAACTGAGATGCTGGACCTCGTAGACACCCTTCTGCGGGGCGCGACTGTTGCGCAGATGGAGATCGATGAGAAACCGATTGCCGTTCTTGCTGCCCGCAACGATCAGCGGGTAGGGGCCGAGATCGGCCCAGGTCACCTGAGGCTTCTCTGCCAGGGGATGGCCAGGCTGGCAGGCGAGCACGTAAGGATCGTCCATCAGAATATCGAAATCGACGCCGTCGCCCAGATTGCGACCGAAGGCCAGACCGATGTCTGCCTCGCCGGAGAGCACGCTGGTGAGCACGACATTCGCAGGCTCGTCGACGATCTTCACGCGCATCCGCGGGTATTTGGTGGCGAAAAGGGTCAACGTCCGGGGAAGGAAGTACTGCGCAGCCGTCGGGACGGCCGCGATGGTTATCTGTCCGGACATCTTCTCCGCCATGCCGGAAATCGACAGGACGGAGCCGTCGAATTCCTCGAGCAGCCTTTGCGTCTTAGGCAGAAATTCCCGACCCACCGCGGTCAAAGAGACGTTGCGGGTATCGCGTTCGAAAAGCTGTACGCCGAGCGTTTCCTCGAGTTTCTGAATTCGCCGCGTGAGCGTCGGCTGGGAGATCGCCAGAGCCATGGCGGCATGGTGAAACGTGCCGCTATGGGCAAGAACGACGAAGCTGCGGAGATCCGGGAAGGAAATGTTCATGCTCGAATTGATACGAAATGCGTATCAATTTCGCAAATAAATTCATTTCTCTCGGATTCTGCACGCAGGCATAGTCGCCTTGGCCAGAGGATGGGCCGGGCAGTGATCAGGTAGGATCAGCCATAAGGGGAGGAGCCTCAATGAGGTATTTCAAGAAGAGCATGTGCGCCTTGGTCGCATTCTGCGCGACGCTCGGCGTTGCCGAAGCGCAGGATTGGGAGCCGCGCCGGGTTGTCAACGTCATCGTTCACACCGGTCCCGGTGCAGGCGCCGACGCTTTCGCGCGCGCCGTCATCAACGTCATCGAGCAGGAGAAGCTCAGCAATGCCCGCTTCGTCGTGGTGAACAAGACCGGCGGCGGAAGCACGAATGCTATCAACTACCTTGCCAGCAAGGACGGCGACGACAATACGCTCGGCGTCTATGCCAGCAACTGGACGACGGACTATCTCGTGCAGAAGGAGGCGACGACCTCCCTCCAGTCGCTTACGCCGATCGCCAACATGATATTCGAGCCGGCGCTGATCATGGTCCGCGCCGATTCGAAATTCAAATCGTTGAAAGAGTTCATCGACGCGGCGAAGGCCGAGCCGAACATCTACAAGCAGGCGGGCGGCAGCCCGCTCGGCAGGGATGCCATGCTGCATCACATCCTCGTTGCCAATACCGGGGCGAAATGGCCGCTCGTGTCGTTTCCGAGCGGCGGCGAGCGCCTTTCGGCCATTCTGGGCGGGCATGTCGATACGCTGGTCATGGACGGTTCGGAAGTCGGCGATTTCCTGACCTCGGGCAAGCTGCGGGCCCTGGCACAGGTGTCCGACGAAAAGATCCCGACCTTCCCGGCGGATGTTCCGACGATCCGCGAGGCCGGTTACGACGTGCCGACGCCGTTGCAGCCCCGCGGTATCGTCGCGCCGCCGAACATGTCCGCAGAGGCAAGCGAATACTACCGCAGGCTTTTCGCCAAGGTGGTCGAGACCCCTGCATGGAAGAAATATGTCGAGGACACGCGCGTCCAGACGTCGCTCATCGTCGGTGACGATCTCTCGGGCTTCTTTGCGAAGGTTGCTGACACGACCCGGGCGGCCCTGGCCAGCGCGAACATCGCGGTTGCGCGCTGACAGCCGGCGAACGTCTACCCTGCTCCGGAAGCGGAGCAGGGTAGACGTCCTGACAACCAGCATCCGAATGGAAGCCATCATGAAAAATCTTAGTATGTCGCCGGCAGACGTCATATCCGGCGCGCTCCTGTCCTTGCTGAGCATCTATATCATCTCCACCTCGCTTTCCTGGACCGTCATGGGCGACGCGGGGCCGGGCCCCGGATTTTTTCCGTTGATCTATGCGGGCGTCATGTTGCCGGTCGCAGTGCTGCTCCTGGCACGAGGCATGCGTCGCCCGAGCCCGCCGTCCGCCGTTCCGCAGGACGAAGATGAGGTGGACCAGGCAAGCGGCGTACCGGTCGCGCTAGCGACCTGGGTTGCGATGGCTATCAGCGTTCCGCTCATGTCGCTTCTCGGCTTCATAGGAGGCTTCTTCGCGCTTGCCGTGTTCATGACGAAGGTCGTCTTCGGCAGGTCGCCCATAGCCAGCCTGATGGCATCGGTCTGCATCACCGGCGGCCTCTACCTCGTATTCCAGATCCTGCTGGAGATCGATCTTCCACCCGGTCTGTTCGGAGGACGCTGAGATGGATGTCATCTACGGCCTTGCGCATGGCTTCAGCGTCGCCCTTTCACCGGCAAACCTCATGTGGTGTTTCGTCGGGTGCTTTCTCGGCACGGTGATCGGCATCATTCCGGGTCTCGGACCCGCGGCTACAATCGCGATCCTTCTCCCGGTCACCTACAACATGGACCCGACCGGCGGCATCATCATGCTGGCCGGCATCTATTATGGCGCCAAATATGGCGGTTCGACCACGTCGATCCTTCTGAAAATGCCGGGCGAAGCGTCCTCGGTCATATCCTGCATGGACGGTTACGAGATGGCCCGCAAGGGACGCCCCGGTCCGGCGCTCGGCATTGCCGCCATCTCCTCGTTCATCGCCGGTACGATCGGCGTGATCCTGCTCAGCTTCCTGGCGCCGCCGATCGCCGAATTCGCCCTCTCATTCAGTTCGCCCGAATATTTCGCCCTGATGCTGATGGGTCTGGCGCTCGTCGTGCTGCTGGCCGGCGAAGACATCCTGAAGACGATACTCTCCCTGATGCTCGGCCTGTGGCTCGCGAGCATCGGTACCGACCTGTTTACCGCCCAACCGCGCTTCACATTCGGACAGACTTCGCTTCTCGACGGGATCGACTTCATGTCGCTCGCGATCGGTGTCTTCGCCATATCCGAAATCCTGATGAGCATCTCGGCGCGCGAGAAGGTGCGGCTGGTCACCATTCCCAAGGGGCTGAAAAACCTGCTGCCGAGCCGGGAGGAGTTGCGGGCGTGCCGTTTCGCCTTCTTCAACGGCTCGGTCACCGGCTTCATCATCGGCGTGCTTCCGGGCGCGGGTTCGACGATCTCCTCCTTCGTGTCCTACGGTATCGAGAAGGCCGTCTCCAAACATCCGGAAAAATTCGGGACCGGCGTACCGGAAGGACTGGCCGCGCCGGAAGGGGCAAACAATGCCGATACCGGCGGCGCATTGCTGCCGGTTCTCACCCTCGGCATTCCCGGCGGCTCTTCCACCGCCATCCTGATGTCCGCCCTGGTGCTCTGGGGCGTGCGCCCGGGCCCGCTCCTCATGACCGAGCAACCGGACATCTTCTGGGGTCTCGTCGCCAGCATGTATGTCGGAAACCTCGTGCTTCTGATCATGAACCTGCCGCTTGTCGGCCTGTTTACCCAGATCCTGCGCATTCCGCTCTACGTGCTGTTTCCGATCATCGTCGGGGTTTCGATCGCGGGTGCCTACAGCGTGTCGGGCAGCATGTTCGACGTCGCCATCCTGATCCTCTTCGGCCTGCTCGGCTATGGAATGCAGCAATTGCGGTTCCCGGCCGGTCCGCTGATCCTCGGCTTCGTATTGGGCGATGCCATGGAACGGGCGCTGAGGCAGTCGCTGACGATGTCGAATGGTGATCCGCTCATTCTCGTGGATCGACCGATTTCGGCCGTGCTGCTGGTTCTCGCGGCGCTGATTCTGGTGTCGCCGCTGCTTGGCCGCCTGCGCAGAAGATCGCGCACGGGTGCGTCGATCTAGGCCCGCTGAACTGCTCCCCGCTATCTACCTCAATCGCCGACAAGGGCTTTCGGAGTTTATAAATGTCGTCAATCAGCAGAAATCTCGCGCAATTCGCATGCGACCTCCGTTTCGAAGATATCCCGGAGGAAATCATCGCCTCCGCCCGTAACGCCATTCTGGATACAGTCGGCGTAATGGCGTTCGGATCCACGCTGCCGTGGAGCCGCATCGTCATCGATTATGCGAAATCCTACGGTGCGGGCGGCGCCAGCTCGATCATCGGAACGGATATCAGGGTCAGCGCCCCCATGGCGGCACTGGCGAACGGGACGCTCGCCCACGCATTCGAGATGGACAATCTGCGGCAGCCGAGCGCCGGGGTTCACCACGGCTCGACCATCGTGCCCGCCCTTCTGGCGATCGGCGAGGAGCGCGGCTCGAGCGGCAAGGACTTGCTGGTGGCGTTCGTGGCTGCGTCCGAGGTGATGTCGCGCATTGGACTTGCCGCGGACAATACGGCGGAAAAGCTCGGATTTCATTCTCCCGGCATCACCGGAACATTCGGCTCGGCGATCGCAGCCGGACGTCTGACGGGCCTGTCCGTGGATCAGCTGACGCACGCTTTCGGGATCACGGGGTCGCTCTGCTCCGGGCTTCTCGCCTTTTCCAAGGCGGGGAATGGCGGAATGATCAAGCGGCTGCATACCGGCCGAGCTTCCGAAGGCGGGGTGCTTGCCAGCCGACTGGCTGCGGGAGGCTTCGAGGGACCGGATGTCATTCTGGAAGGAAAGTTCGGGGTCTTCGATGCATTCACCCGAGGCCCGAAGATGGATGCACTCCTCGCCGATCTCGGCTCTGTCTGGGAAACCGCACGGATCTGCACGAAGCGCTATCCCTGCCACATTACCGCTCAGACCCCGATCCGCGCGCTCGACGAGTTGAAGAAGGCGCACGGTTTCCAGGGCGGCGACATCGCCGAGATCGATGTCGCGAGCAGCGAAAAGGTGCTCAGCCATCACAATCTGACGAAAGCCGACGACATCACGACGGTGCAATACAGCCTGCCGTTCTGCCTTGCCACGGCCGCCTATCGCGAGCCGACCGATCCCCAATCCTTTCTCGACGACCCCCACAAGGATGCCGCAATCGTGCAGCTGGCGCAGCGCGTGAAGGCGTCCCTGAACGAGGAAAGCCTGAAGCCGGGCTCCGCATGGGCGACCCGTCTCGTCGTACGCCTGAAGGATGGACGGCAATTCGAAAACGAGAGGCGCGACTTCCGCGGGGCGCCCAGCGATCCGATGTCGGATGACGAGTTCGACCAGAAGTTCGACGCGATGGCGACTGTTTTCGGCGACCGGTCGACCACGATCCGGTCGGCGTTGCGGGCCATCGAGGAGCTCGCAGATGCGAGGGAACTGGCCCTGACCGGCCGTTGAGGTGAAGGGTACCGGCAACGCCCGTCTGCGATGTGGCTTTTCGGCTTGCTTAGAGACGCCTCCGAACGACGGAGTTGCCGGTTCATTTCTGAAAGACCGAATGCCGCATGACCTCGTCGACGAAGTCCGAGACAACCCGTGAAGGATATCTGTTGGGCGGCAGGACGAGCAGCGTGCGAAAGAAGATGGCCGGATTGAACGGAATGATCCTCAACCCGCGGCCGACATAGGGTTCGGCCGTCATCGGATTGACCATTCCCACGCCGAGGCCCGCCTGGACCATGGCGCATATGGTTGTCGAGTAGGGCGTCTCCAGAACCACCTTCGGCTGAACGGCACGATCCAGGAAAACGGCTTCGACAGCGCGGCGCGTCGTATCTTCCGGCGACAGGGCTATGAACGCCTCGCCGTTCAGGTCTTCCGGCGTCAGCACGTCCGCGTCCTGAAGCCTGTGCCCGTCAGGCACGGCGATCGCCGCACGGTAGCGTGCGAACGGCCTCACATCCACACCATCCGTGTCGATCTCGTCGGCAGCCAGCCCCACGTCCACCTGGCCGGAGGCGACGAGATCCTTGACCGTCGAAGACAGTTGCGCCTGGAAGGTGATGGCGACATCCGGATGCTTCGATCGAAAGCCGCGAAGCGCTCGGGGCAGGACATTCGTGCTCAGGGCTGACAGGCTCGCCACCTTGATCTCACCGGACCCGAAGTCGCGGATCCTCGCGGCCGCACTCTTCAGTTTCGTCAGACCGGAAAACGAGCCCTCGACCTCCTTGAAGAAGATTTGCGCTTCGGCAGTGGGAAACATCCGGCCCCTTTCCCGGCGAAAAAGCGGGAAGCCGATGTCCCGCTCCAGCTCCTGGATAGCCTTGCTCACGGCAGGCTGCGAAATCCGCAGCACCTCGGCCGCGCGGGACGCCGTCGTGTTGGTCATGACGGCATGAAAGACTTCGATCTGGCGGATATTCACTATCGCAACCTCATAACCGAGAGGAATAAGGTGGCAGGATAATCATATTGGACGGAATTGACATGCACATGTTTTAATCCTTGCAAAGAAATTGCTCGGGATGAAGCATCATGAAAGACCTGACCCAATGTGTCGTAACGCCGGATGTCAAAACGGAGGGGTTCGAATCCCTCGGCGTCGCCACGCACCGGGCATCGACGATCGTGTTCGAGAATGCAGAGGCCTACGCGACGCGGGGACAGCGCGGGCATGAAGGCTACACCTACGGTCTCTACGGCACGCCGACGACGCGAACGCTCGAAGCCAAGTTGACGGCGCTCGAGCAGGGGGTGCGAACCTTTCTCGTACCCTCTGGCCAAGCCGCCAACTCGATTGCGATCCTTCCTTTCCTGAAGGCCGGCGACAAGATCCTGATCGCCGATAGCGCCTATCCGCCGGTCCGTGACTTCGCCAATCGCGATCTCGTCCGGTTCGGCGTTGAAGTTGTCTATTACGACCCGGTTTCGGTCGAGGATCTTGCAGCGAAGATCGATGAGCGGACCAGGCTCGTCTGGTGCGAGTCTCCCGGCTCGACGACGATGGAGGTTCAGGATCTCCCGGCCATCGCCGAAATCGCCCATCGCCATGGCGCCCTGGTCGGTTGCGACAATACCTGGGCGACGCCGCTGAACTACAAACCGCTGACGCTCGGCGCCGATATCGTCACCGAAGCGCTCACCAAATACATTTCAGGTCATTCGGACTTGCTCATGGGCTCGATTACCGTTCGCAGCGAAGAACTGATCACGCCGATCCGTTCCACCCTCGGCCGTTTCGGCGTCGGTGTTTCGCCGGATGACGCGACGCTCGTCCTGCGGGGAATGGAGACCCTGGGGGTACGGCTCAAGCATGCCGCGGAAGGGGCCGGAAAACTCATCGACTGGATTGAACGCCATCCGGTGGTGGACCGCGTGTTGTTTCCGTCACTTCCCAACTTCCCCGGTCACGACATCTGGAAGCGGGATTTCCTCGGCGTCAGCGGCGTGTTCAGCGTCGTGCTCAAGCCGCAGGCGGTTCCGCATGCGGCGGCTGCACTCGATGTCCTCAAGACGATTGCGATCGGCGCCTCCTGGGGCGGCACCCGAAGCCTCATCGCACCGATGCCGGTGAGGCAGAACCGCAGTGCCACGAACTGGGGAGAGGACGACCTGGTGCTGCGGATCAGCGTCGGACTGGAAGATCCGGCCGATATCCAGGCGGACATCGAAGCCTTTTTCGCCGACATCGTTTCGCGGACCGAAGGCGGGGCGATAGCGCGCGCAAGCTAGACAATCCTGAAATCGCAACATCAATAAAAAGGGGAATAATCATGCGTTCGAAACTAATGGGACTAGGTCTCGTGCTCTCCGCCGTGCTGGGCGCCGGCGTGTCTCCTGCCCTTGCCGGGCCGACTCTCGATGCAGTCAAGGCCCGCGGAGTTCTGAAATGTGCGTCCAGCCAAGGGACGGTCGGCTTCGGCGCTCCCGACGACAAGGGCTACTGGCGCGGTCTCGACGTCGAAACATGCCGCGCCGTCGCGGTGGCAATCTTCAACGACAAGGAGAAGGTGGAGTTCGTTCCGCTGAGCGGCCAGCAGCGCGTGCCGGCCCTGCAGACGGGCGAGATCGACATCCTGCCGCGGACTTTCACATGGACCCTGCGCCGCGATGCCAACGGTCTCAATTTCACGACGCCGAACTACTACGAATTCACCGGCTTCATGATGCCGAAGTCGCTCGGCGTCACGAAGGTCGAGGAGATGACAGGGGCGTCGGTATGCGTCCAGACGGGCTCGACGACCGAAGTCGTGGCAAACGACGTGTCCAAGGAGCACAATCTCGGTCTGAAACCTGTCGTTTTCGAAAACAGCTCGGCCGTCAGCCAGGCATTCTTCTCAGGTCGTTGCGACGCGCTGATCACGGATGCCGCGGCACTGGCATCGATCCGCGCCACGAAGGCCGAAAACGCCGACGAGTACGTGATCTTTCCCTCGACACGCTTCATGGATGCGCTGACGCCGGCCGTGCGTCACGGCGACGACCAATGGCTGGATATCGTCAACTGGTCTATCCAGGCGCTGATCGCGGCAGAGCAGCTGGGCATCACCCAGGCAAATGTCGGCGAGATGGAAAAATCGGAAGATCCACGCGTCAAGCGCTTCCTCGGGGTCGAACCGGGAAATGGATCCGCGCTCGGCCTCGACGAAAAATTCGCTGCCAACATCGTTACCCAGCTCGGCAACTATGGCGAAATGTTCGACCGCAATATCGGCAAGGATAGCCCGCTCAAACTGGAGCGCGGAGCCAATCGCCTGTTTTCAGACGGCGGACTGATGTTCCCGCTGGCCTTCCAGTAAAGTCATCGAGGCCGGCATGCTGTCGACACTCTGGGACAACCGTCGCGTCAGGAACATCGCGCTGCAGGTCCTGCTGTTTGCGGGGTTTGCCGGCCTTTTCTTCTGGCTCTGGTCGAACACGGCCGCAAACCTGGCCGCGCGCGGTATCCGCGTCGGCTTCGAATACCTGAACCGACAGGCGAGCTTTCCGATTTCGGAAAGCGTGCTGCCCTACGATCCTTCCGATACGTTCGGCTGGGCCTATGTCGTCGGGGTCGCCAATACGGCCACGATCTCGTTCACGGCGATCGTGGCTTCCACCCTTCTCGGGCTGTTGATCGCTCTCGTCCGCCTGTCGCGCAATCCGCTGGCATCCAATATCGCCGCGCTGTTCGCCGGCGGGGTTCGAAACATGCCGCTGATCGTGCAGCTGTTGTTCTGGTACGCGCTCGCGACAACGCTGCTGCCTGCGCCGCGGCTCGCCTTCAATCCATTGCCGGGCGTCTATCTGTCCCTGCGCGGACTTTATCTCCCGTCGCTGTCGCTCGGCGAGAATGGCAACCTTTTCCTCGCCGTCGCGGCTCTGCTCCTCATCTGCGTGAGCTTCCTGCGCCGGCGCCTGCCGGGCGGGCTGCGTCTGCCGGTGGTTTGGGGAACAGCAGCGGCGATGTTCGTCGTGGCCGTCATGCTGGTCGAGCCGACGTTCAGCATTCCGGAACTTAAAGGCTTCAACTTCGTCGGAGGGCTGCGGCTTTCTCCCGAATTCGCAGCCCTCATGCTCGGTCTCGTTCTCTATACTTCGGTCTTCATCAGCGAGGTTATCCGCGGCGGCGTCGAGGCGGTATCACGCGGGCAATGGGAAGCGGGCAGGGCGCTCGGTTTGTCCGAGAGGCAGACGATGTTCCGCATCATCATCCCGCAGGCGCTGCGCATCATCATCCCGCCGATGACCTCCCAGTATCTTTCGACCGTGAAGAACACCACGCTTGCGCTGGCCGTCGGCTATCCCGAACTCGGCCTGGTGGTTGGGACCGTCATCAACCAGACGGGGCAGGCGATCGAGAGCATCTCCATCCTGCTCGCGGTCTTCCTCACGATCAGCATTGCGGTGTCGATGTTCATGAACTGGTACAATGCCCGTGTGGCGCTGGTGACGCGATGACAAGTCTTTCCATGACCGAAGCCTATGTCTCGACCGAGATCAGGCCCGCAGAAAAGGCGCCCACACGCAAACGCGCGTCCTTTCTGAAAACCCTGTTCGGCGATCTTGTCAGCGCGGTGCTGACGGTGGGCGCCATCGGCGTCGTCGTTTCGCTCCTTCCGGCGCTCAGATGGGGTATCTTCGATGCCACCTGGACAACCGAGGATCCGGCCGCCTGCCGCTCCGGTGGCGCGTGCTGGGCATTCATCGGTGCGAAGCTGCGGTTCATCCTGTTCGGTCTCTATCCGCCCGACGAGCAGTGGCGGCCTGCGATCGTCATGGGCCTCGTTCTCGCGATGGTTCTCGTGTCGCTGTCGCCGGCTCTTTGGGGACGCAAGCTGGTCGTCGGCTGGCTCGGCGCCGTCGCCGTCATGCTGGCGCTGATGTGGGGTGGTTTCTCGGGAATGGCATATGTGCCGACATCGCAATGGGGCGGCCTGCCGGTAACATTGCTGCTGGCGCTTCTGTCGCTCGGCCTCGGGTTTCCGTTTGCAATCCTTCTCGCGCTCGGTCGTCGCTCGAAACTGCCAATTCCGCGCCTCCTGTCGCTCGGCCTGATCGAAACGGTCCGCGGTCTTCCCCTGGTCGGTCTGCTCTTCGTCGCCTCTATACTGTTGCCGCTTCTGTTGCCGCCGAGCTGGACGATCGACAAGCTCGGCAGGACATTCGCCGCCCTTACGGTGTTCGCCGCGGCCTATCTCGCCGAGGTGATCCGGGGAGGGCTGCAGGCCATCCCGACGGGACAGATCGAGGCCGCCAAGGCGCTCGGAATCCCGCAATGGAAAGCGGTTCAGCATATCGTCCTGCCGCAGGCGATCCAGAAGGTCATTCCGCCGCTTACCAATACGGCGATCGTCATGGTCAAGAATACGAGCCTCGTCATGATCGTCGGCGTCTTCGACATGCTGAGCGCAGGCCGGTCGGCCGCCATGGATCCGGTTTGGCCGGCACCCTATGCGGAAGCCTATCTTTTCGTCGGACTGATCTATTTCGCGATCTGTGTCGGCATTTCCTATTATGCGCGCTGGCTCGAATCGCGCGTCAAGGCAAAGGATTACCGCTGATGTCGCTGGACCCTTCCGTTGCGATCGGCCAACTGGCGATCGCTATCAGAAACGTCGACAAATGGTATGGGCACTACCATGCCCTGCGGGATGTCACGCTTTCGGTCAAGCCGGGTGAACGCATCGTCATCTGCGGACCTTCGGGTTCCGGCAAGTCGACGCTCATCCGCTGCGTCAATCATCTCGAAGAACATCAGCGCGGCGAGATCGTCGTCAATGGCGTGACCCTGAACGACAGCCTGAAGAATATCGATGCGATCCGCCGCGACGTCGGGATGGTGTTCCAGCACTTCAACCTCTTTCCCCATCTCTCCGTTCTCGAAAATTGCGCTCTCCCGCAGATCCTGTCGCGCGGCACGCCCCGGAAACTCGCGGAGGAACGCGGCATGCGGTTCCTGGAGCGTGTCCGAATTCCGGAGCAGGCACAGAAATATCCCGGCCAGCTGTCGGGCGGTCAGCAGCAGCGCGTGGCGATCGCCCGCGCCTTGTGCATGACCCCGAAGATCATGCTCTTCGACGCGCCGCCGTCGGCTCTCGACCCGGAGATGGTCAAGGAAGTGCTCGATACGATGGTGTCGCTGGCTGAGGAGGGCATGACGATGATCGTCGTCACCCATGAAATGGGCTTTGCGCGCCGGGTCGCCGATCGCGTCGTCTTCATGGATCAGGGCGCGATCATCGAAAGCAACGTGCCCGATCTGTTCTTCGATGCGCCGAGCAATGAACGTACCAGAAATTTCCTGAGCCAGATCGTTCATTGATCGGGGCCGATCCGATCCGTATCGGCCCACGGCCGCAGCTCCGCTTGCGTGTGGAATCCGTCTACCTCCACCCCTTTCCATGCGGAAGAGGTGCAGGCAGGCCAGGAGATGCATTACATACGGCTGCGGCCGGGCTCGTCAGTAGCCCCGGAGCGGATCCACGGCATGTTTGAGCGGCCGATTCTCCAGATAGGCGTCGAGATTATCGAGGAACCGCTGCAGGAAGTGATCACCGGTACCGCCACCTCTCCAGGAGATATGCGGACTTATGAAGACCCTGGGATGTGAATAGAGCGGATGACCGTCGGGAAGCGGCTCGGGGCTCGTCACATCCAGCGTGGCATAACCGAGCCGGTCGTCGTCGAGGGCCTCGAGAAGAGCCTCCTGATTGATGAGCGCGCCGCGTGAAATATTGATCACATGCAGGTGCGGTTTCGCCAGCGAAAGGAACGCGGCATCGATCATGCCGGCCGTCTCGTCCGTCAGCGGTGCCGCCACCACGAGATGATCGACCGCCGAAACGACATCCTCCGGGCGATCGCACGGAACCACGCCCGCCGGGACCTCCGTCCAGCGGCTGCGACGGCTGGCATAGACCTGCATTCCGAAGGCGATCGCCCGCGTCGCGACGGCCTGCCCGAGGGAGCCGAAGCCGATCAGCCCCAGCTTCCGCCCGTTCAGCGTCCCGATCTCCGGCCGGATCCAATCCGATGCCTTTAAGGCGCGGGTCTCTTCCAGCTTCTTTTCACGACGCAGCAACGCGGCAAAGACAAATTCGGCGATCGGAACTGCATGGGTTCCGCGTCCGCATGTCATCAGGCAATGGCGTTTGAGACTGTCGGGATAGAAGTCGACACCCGTTGTTTCGGTATGGACCCATCTCAGACCGGAAGGAGGAAGGAAATGGGCAGGCGTCTGCCGCCAGGCCGGGACATTGGTCACCAGGATCTCGGCCTCGTCCGGTATTTCCCAGGGACGCTCGGGACGGATCTGGTCGATGACCCGCGGTTCCGACGAATGTGCCGCAACCGCCGCCCCGAATTCGGCGCCGACCTGATTGATGATGACCGGGTTCTTGCGCATCTCCCGCTCAGCCCAGTTGGCTCATGCGCTGCACCTTGTTCTCGTCGATCACCAGGCCGAGACCGGGGCGGTCATCGAGGCGAACCGTCCCGGATATCGGCTTCAGCGGGTCGGCCAGGAAATGTTGCCAACCGACGTTGAATTTTTCCAGATTTTCCACCAGCGGGCAGAGATCCGGTGGCTGGGATGCGACGATATGAGCGCAGACGGCGATGCTCTCGCCATGAGGGATGACGGTCTTGCCGTAGGCCGAGGCCAAAGCGCAGATCGAGATCATTTCGGTAATGCCGCCGCACCACATCGGGTCGGCCTGGACGATGTCCAGCGCCTTGCGCTGGAAGATGTCGAGGAAGCCCCAGCGGGTATATTCATGTTCGCCGCCGGCAATCCGGACGGGCGAGCGGCGGGTGAGTTCGGCCATCTGATCGAGCATGTCGGGAAGAACCGGCTCCTCGATCCAGTAGGGGTTCCAGCGCGTGGCGGCCGCGGCAAAATCGAGCGTGTAGGGAACGGTCCAGCTGTTCCAGGCATCGAGCATGATGGCGCAGTCGTCACCGGCGCCGTCGCGTGCAGCTTCGAGCATGGCGAGGTTCTTCGTCATGCCCGCCTTGCCTTCGCCGGGGCCGTGGCGGAAGAACCATTTCTGCCCGCTATAACCCTGATCGACGAACCGGCGCGCCTGATCGGCGACAAAATCAGGATCAACCGGATAGGCGAGAGCCGAAACATAGGCCGGCAGTTCGCTGCGGGTCGGGCCTCCCAGCAGGCGATAGAGGGGCTGGCCCATTACCTTGCCCTTCAAATCCCACAGGGCGCAGTCGATAGCCGAGATCGCCAGCATCGGCGTGCCCTTGCGACCATGAATGGCCGCCCGGTAGAGAACGTCCCAGACCATGTTCGTCGCCAGCGGATCGAGGCCGACGATCAGGCTCTTCATCTGCAACGCCAGGATCGCCGGCGCCAGTCCGATCGGTCCGAAGAGGCCCGATACGCCCTCGTCGGTATCGACGTAGAGAAACCTGCCGGTGATGGCGAGCCTGCCGGGCGACGTCTCGTGGGGAAGATTGTCCTCGCGGCCCCATTCACGGGCGCGGAAGGTCTCGTAGATATCCGTCGGGCGGACCTGACGGTTACCGTAATATGGGCCGTCATAGTCGCATTCGCCTTCGTAGACGACACAGCGCAGATCGGTAATTCGCATTAAAATCTTTCCTTGATTAACCCTTGACCGCGCCCGACGTCAGGCCTTCGACGATGCGCTTCTGGAAGAGGAGTGCGAGCAGTACCACGGGGACGGTGACCACCGTCGAGGCGGCGGTGATCTTGCCCCAGGGAAGCTCATGCTCGCTCTGGCCGCTGAACAGGGCGACCGCGACCGGCACCGTCCGTGCCTGATTGTCGGCTGTCAGCGTCAAGGCGAACAGGAATTCGTTCCAGGCATTGATGAAGGAGAGCAGGCCGGTGGCGACGAGGCCGGGACCCGCCAGCGGGATGATAACCTTCCACAGAAGCTGCCACGGCGAGGCACCGTCGATCGTGGCGGCCTCGTCCAGCGTGTCGGGGATTTCCTTGATGAAGCTGGTCAGCACCCAGACGCAGAAGGGCAGCGTGAAGATCATGTAGGAAAGGATCAACGCCCAGTATGTGTTGTAGATGCCTAGCGTGCGGGCGAGGGTGAACAGTCCGCCGAGGACGGCGATTTGCGGGAAGGTGCTCATGCCGAGAATGGTGTAGAGCGTCGCCTGTTTTCCGGCAAAGCGATAACGGGCGAGCGCATACGCCGCCATCGACGACAATGCGAGGGAAAGCGCGGTGGCGCCTCCGGCAACAACGATCGAATTGACGATGGAACGGACGAAGGAGCCGTCGGCCAGTACGGCGCGATAGTTCTCCAGCGTCAGTTGCCGCGGCCAGTAGGACAGCGGTGTCGCGAAGAGCTCGGCGGAGGGCTTCAGCGAATTGACGATCATCCAGTAGAAGGGAAAGAGGATGTAGACGAGGCCGATCGCCAGTACGACGTAGAAGGCGGTTCGGGACAGTATCCGTGCAAGCATGTCAGCGATCCTCCACTTTGAGCATGCGCATGTACATCATCGTGCCGACAATGATCAGCAGGAAGATTTCCACCGAGGCCGCGGACCCGGCGCCGACCAGGCCGAACTCGATCATCTGCTGGCGTGCGTACATGGAAATGGTGACGGTGGCCGGCGAGTTGCCGGTCATGACGTAGACGATGTCGAAGACGCGCAGTGCATCGAGCATGCGGAAAACGACGACGACGGCAATGGCTCCCTTCAGCATCGGCAGGGTCACGCGCCAGAAGCGGGCGATGGGTCCGGCGCCGTCTATTTCCGCGGCCTCATACAGTTCCTTCGGGATTCCCTGCAGGGAAGCGAGGATGAGGAGCGTCACGAAGGGCACGAACTTCCACGTAGACATCATGATGATGGCCCAGAGCGCCGTGTTGGGATCGTTCAGCCATGCGACCGGGTCGCTGATGACGCCGAGACGCAGGAGCGCGTCATTCACCACGCCAAAGACGTCGTGGTACATCCACTTCCACAGCTGCGAGGCGACCGTCAGGGCGATGACCAGCGGGATGAGATTGGCGGCGCGGGCGAGCTTGCGGCCCGGAAAATTGACGTTCAGCACGATGGCGAATGCGATGCCGAGCGCGACCTGCAGCGCCACGCCGACGACGGCGAAGAAGATCGTGTTGTAGAGCGCCGTCCACCATTCCGGATCGGTATGCAGGTAGAGATAGTTGTCGAACCAGACGAAGCGGGCTTCATCCGCGAAGAAATTGGCATCCGTGAAGCTCAGCCATATCGTGCGGCCGAGCGGATAGAGGCCGACGGCGGCCAGCACCAGAAATGTCGGCGCCAGAAACAGCGCGGCAGTGCGCGCCTGGGCACCGGCCAAGGTCTCGGCGCGTTTGAACAGGATCATATCGATCTCCTGGACCTGTTTGGCGGCGACCCGCGCCCTAGGGCGAGGTCATGCGTTTTTGGGCGAAGGTGAGGTATCCCGCGACGTGTTCGCGGGATACCGGATGCACAAGGGCGGAGAGGCAGTCTTACCAGCCGCGGCCCTTGATACGGTTCAGTTCCTTGTCGAGCTGTTCCAGTCGTTCATCGACCTTCGCGCGGCCGGTCATCATGTCGTTGACCGCCTTGAGTGCCGCGTTGGAGACCTGCGAATACTTCGTGCCGGTGGAGCCGGAGGGGCGCGCGACGAGATCGAAATTCTGGGCCGTTTCGACCCAGGGATAGGTCTTCAGGATTTCCGGATCCTTCAGCAGTTCCGGATAGCCAGGCAGGCGGGCGAGCTTCAGCATCCGTTCTTTCTGGTTCTCCGGCGAGTTGATGAACTTGATCAGATCCGCCGCCAGCTGCGGGTTCTTGGAGAATTTGGAAATCCAGAGCTGCCAGCCGCCGAGACCGGATGCGGACTTGCCTTCCGGACCGTGCGGGATGGCCGTGACAGCGAACTTGTCCTTGACGGCCGATCCTTCCGCCTGCATCGACGCATAGGCGTAGGGCCAGTTGCGCATGAACAGATAGTTGCCGGACTGGAATGCGCCGCGAGCGTCGTCGATGATGTAGGAGGTGACGCCCGGCGGGACGATCTTGCCGACCCACGACGTCAGCTCTTCGAGCGCTGCGCGGGCATTCGGATTGTTGGCCGTGACGTTGCCGTCCTTGTCGATCCAGGTGCCGCCGCCGTAGGAGGATATCCATTCGACGATGTCGGTGGCGAAGCCTTCATAGACCGAGCCCGGATAGACAAATCCCCAGAAGCTGCCGTTGCCGGCTTCGCGTTCGCCAGCCTGTACCTTTTCGGCCATTTCCCTGACTTCGGTCCAGGTCTTCGGCGGTTCGCTGTAGCCGTATTTCTGCAGGAGATCGGTACGATAGTAGAAGAGGCCGAGGTCACCGTAGAACGGTACGGCGATCAGTCTGTCCTTGATCGTGTTGAGAGCGATGGTCGTCGGTGTGTATTTGGCGATCTCGTCGGCCGAGAAATATTCCTTCATGTCGACTGCATACCGCTCGAGCATGCCCTGCCAGACGACATCCATGGCGTTGATATCGATGTCCGTATTTCCTGCAGCGAGGTTCTGCTGCATGATCGCCAGGATTTCGGTGCCGTTGTTCGGCACGTTCAGGATTTCGACCTTGGTGTTGTTCTTCTCTTCCCAAGGCTTGATCTGCTGACGCAGGAAGTCGATCGTGGCACCCGACCAGGCGCCCGGCATGATGGTGAGCTTTTCCTGGGCGAAGGCCGTGCCCGCCGACAAGGTCATCACCAGTGCCGCGGCGGCGCCCACCGCGGCTCGTTTGAACAAAGACAACTTCATTACTCTTACTCCTCCTCAGATGATCGCGGCGCCAGTCGCCGCGTCGAAAATGTGAAATGCCTCGAGCTCCGCCGCGAGCCGGATCGTCTCTCCCGGCTTGCAGGCTATGCGGATGGGCAGTTCCGCGCGGATCGTCTGTCCGCCGACGCGCAGATGCACGATCTGGACCGCTCCGAGAATCTCCACCATCTCGATGGCAGCGTCGAAAGCGATCGGGCCGGCGCCCGGCGTGCCCACGACGTGCAGGTCGCTCGGGCGAATGCCGAGCGTGCAGCGTTTCTCCGAAAGTCCCGCGAGCGATGCCGCTCTTTCGCCTGCAAGCGGTACGCGGAGCGTCTCCGCTGCGATGACGGGACCGTCGGCGCCGCCCTCGATCGTCGCCTCGAGGAAGTTCATCTGCGGCGTGCCGATGAAGCCGGCCACGAAGCGGTTGACGGGTTTGGTGTAGAGTTCGAGCGGGGCTCCGACCTGCTGGACGTCCCCTCCCTTCATGACGACGATACGGGTCCCCATGGTCATCGCCTCGACCTGGTCGTGGGTGACGTAGACCATCGTGGTCTTGAGCTGGGCGTGCAGCCGCGAGATTTCCGCGCGCATCTGAACACGAAGCTGGGCATCGAGGTTGGAGAGAGGCTCGTCGAAGAGAAAGACCTTGGGCTGGCGCACGATCGCACGCCCCAGCGCGACACGCTGGCGCTGGCCGCCGGACAGTTCCTTCGGCTTGCGTTTCAGCAGCTCGCCGAGAGCGAGAATTTCCGCCGCCTGTTCGACGCGGCTCCTGATCTCGGCCTTGGGAAACTTGCGCAGTTCCAGCCCGAACGCCATGTTGTCGAAGACATCCATATGCGGATAGAGCGCATAGTTCTGGAATACCATCGCGATGTCGCGATCCTTGGCGGCAACTCCGTTGACCAGCCGGTCCCCGATCCGCAGCTCGCCCTGATTGATGTCTTCGAGACCTGCGATCATCCTCAGGGTCGTCGATTTGCCGCAACCCGACGGCCCGACGAGGACGAGAAACTCCCCGTCATGGATTTCGAGATCCATGCGCCGGACGACTTTGACCGCGCCATACGACTTCTCAACCCCGCGCAACGAAACGTTGGCCATGGCCTCACTCCCTTCATGTCCTCCGGCCGAAACGCGCTGGCGTCCCGAGCCTCCTATTCAAACCGCCGCGCCTGGCATCGGGCCGGGCGCGAATATGTCCTCGGCTACTGGCCGAGAATGCTGCGCAGCTCCGCCGCCGCCGCCCGCAATGCTTCCGCGGGGTGCGTTTCCTGACGAAGCGCCTTATGGATGTTGCTCCCGACGATCTGCTCGTAGCGAAACTCGCTCAGTCGCCCGCCGGTCGTGGTCAGCGAAATGGCGCGTGCGCGCGATTTCGGGAAAAATTCGACGGCCTTGCCCAGCCATGGATACACGGACCGCAGTTCGAGGCTGTTGTAGAGCGCCAGCGCCGGCGTCGAGCCTCCCATGATCGTCAGCGGGATCGCCATTTCCATGCCTGCTGCCCAGGACATCCAGTCGAAGGCAAGATCCGGCCGGGCGCATTGCGCGGCAATGCCCATGCACCAGCCACCGAGAACGGGCACGCCGCCGGGAACGGGCGCGTAGCCGATCTTGCCGACGACGCGCGAGACGCTGCGGTCGGTCAGTGGTGCCGCGGGAGCACAGAACAGCGCCACCATCGCAACCTCGCCGGTGGCGAAGTCGTCGACCTGTCCGGCGCGCTGCTTTTCCTGCCAGCCGGGTGCCGCGTAGAGGGTGCTCTCGACGTAGTTCTCCAGGACCTCCTCGGCCTCGCGGCTGTCGAGAATGACGCGGCCCGCGTCGTCGAGGACACGTCCCTTGCTTCCCCACAGCCTGGTCAGGAATTCGACCAGCGCGCCATGGGGCGGGGAGGCTCCGAGCGATATGCCGTATCTGGTCGGAGACCGCGGATTGGTCGCCTGCGTGAAAAAGCGAGCGACGGTATTGAATTCACGCCAGGTTTCCGGCGGACGAAGCTCGCCGCCGGTCTGGTCGCGATAGGCGAGACGCTGGTTCGGATCGTCGAAGAGATCCTTGCGGTAAAACAGCATTTCGACGTCGAAGCGGGACGGCAGCCCGAAATAGCCGTCGCCGAAGCGGCAGTTGGCGTCCATTACCCCGGGAACCAGACTGCGCACGAGTTCGGGATGCTGGTTCAAGCGGTCGTCGAGACGCAGCAGTGCGCCGGAGGCTGCGAGTTCGCTGATCCAAGGCTGATCGATCTCGAAGATATCGTAATCGGCGCGTTTGGCCGGATCGCTGAGCACGCCGTAAAGACGCTCGGCGGACATGGCGTCGATACGAACCCTGGCGCCATGGCGTTCTTCGAAATGCGGCTGCAGGTCGGTGATCGCACGTCTCGACATGCTGTCGAACATCAGTACGCGCAGTTCCTCCGCATTGCCGTAACGGCGTGCGGAGGGCTTGCGCTCGCCCAGCCCGGCGGCAACCGCAAGCCGGCGATAGCCGCCGCCATGGGCGATGGGATTGCGCAGGCTGTCGAGCAGCGCCTCTGCGGCTGCGGCCCCCAGCTGGACGCCCGACCTGCGCAGGACGAGGCGATCGTCGTCGTTCACGTCGGTCCAGGATTCCTCCGCCAGCGAAACGAGACGCACGGGTCCATGCAGCTGGCTTGCGAGCACCTGCAGCGCCTTGCGGGCTCCGCGATGGATGGCCGACGAGGTCGAGACGATCAGATCCGCCGCGCGACCACGCGCGATATGCTCGACAAGAGCCCTGAATGCGGTTTCCGGATCGTGGTTCGTCTCTAGCACGACGCCGTTCGCATCGCTGCCCGAGGCGGCGATCGCATCGAGAAACCCGGCGCCCGCCCGTTCTTCGCTGGAATATTCCTTCGGCCCGGTAAGCAGGACGATGTTGCGATAACCCTGACGCTGGAGATTGCGCGTAGCATCGTACATGAGCCGTCGCAGATCATGTTCGATGAAGGCGAAGCCGCCGCCGAGCGGTTCCCGTTCGAGGCAGACGACCTGGATGCCGGCTTCGCGCAGATCCTCGGCGCGCTTCATGTCGTCCGGTTGGCAGGTGGCAACAAGAACGCCGGCTGCGCGCTGTTGCAGCGACATCTCCAGAAGCTCGTTTTCCTTCGAACGGATTTCGGACGTGACATGCAGTGCGGCTGTGTATCCGTAATCGTTGAGTACGCGTTCGGCGCCGGTGAACAGCGCCCCGAAATGCGGATCGATCACGGAGGGAAGGATGACGTTCACCAGCGACGACTTCTTGGTCTTCAACTGCCAGCCATTCTGGTGACGCTTGTAGCCAAGAACCTCCACGGCCTCGCGGACCCGACGGACGATTTCGCGGTTCACCGTCTCGCGTTCATTGAGAACATTCGAAACAGTCGCAACCGACACGCCCGCGTAGCGGGCAACGTCCTTGATTGTCGAAAATCGAGCCATGAAATTTCCATGTAACGTTTCACGAAGCAATAAGCGGAAAATTGACGGAGAGTCAAATGCGAAACTCAATGCATCGCGGCTTGCTGTTCCGTGTCAGGCCCGCCTGCTTACTCCACCGGCAGAGGAAGGCGTTGAACCGTGGGATCAGGGTTTCGGGTTTGTGGCGTGGATGCTGGGGAAACCGGATGTCGCGGTGACGGTGCGCGGCAGTCTCGCACTACTGCCTGCAGTGGCTTGCCAGCTGGGCCCGTCGACCGGTGGGCCGCTACATCATGTCGGGCGGTAGGCAGCCCTCAAGCATTTTCCAATGCCTGAACCAGATCGGCAATCAGATCGTCGGGGTGCTCGATGCCGATGGAAAGACGGATCGTGGTGTCGAGCACGCCTATGCGTTGGCGCACTTCCTGAGGAATGCCGGAATGCGTCATGGTCGCAGGGTGGGAGGCGAGCGACTCGGTGCCGCCCAGGCTGACCGCGAGCTTCACGATCTGCAGGGAGTTTAGAAAGCGGAATGCGGACGGCTGTCCACCGTCTATGTCAAACGAGAATGTCGATCCGGCGCCGCTGCACTGAGCGGAAAACACCCGGCCGGTGGCGGAAGCCGGGCTCTCATGGGTCAGGTAGTGCACCTTTGTGACCCTGGGATGCGACTGCAGGAAATCGGCTATGGCCGCGGCATTGGCATTCGCGCGCTCCATGCGTATCTGCAGGGTTTCCAGGGAGCGCCCCAGCATCCAGCAGGAATGTGGATCGAGCTGCGTTCCGATCGCTCCTCTCAGCGAGCGGATCTGCGCGATGAGAGACTTGCTGCCGAGCGCAGCCCCCGCAATCAGGTCCGAGTGACCGCCCGCATATTTCGTCAGGGAATAGAGCGAAATATCGGCACCGAACTCCAGTGGCCGCTGAAACACCGGCCCGAGCAGGGTGTTGTCGCAGGCGATGATCGGCCGGTGGTCCTGCCGTGCGCCGATCGCGTCCGCGACCCGCCGGATCAGTGCAATATCGACGAGGCTGTTGGTGGGATTGGCCGGGGTTTCTATCAGGATGAGGGAGACGCGGCCCCTCTTCATGGCTTCCTCGGCCGCAAGCAGGACCGAGCCTTCGTCAACGCCGTCGGCAAATCCGACTGCCGCCACGCCAAGGTTGGCAAATGTCTTCGAAAGCAGCGTCTCTGTCCCGCCGTAAAGCGGCTGAGAATGGAGGATCGCATCCCCTGGCCGAACGAAGGCGAGCAAAGTCGTCGAGATCGCCGCCATGCCGGATGAGAAGACGGCACCGCTTTCCGCCTTCTCGTATATGGCCAGCCGGTCCTCGACGATCTCGCTGTTGGGGTGATTGAAGCGAGAATAGACGAGGCCCGCGCCGCGTCCTTCGGGCGGCGTCTTGCGGCCCGATACGTAGTCGAAGAAATCGCGACCGTCCTCGGCCGACTTGAACACGAAGGTGGAGGTCAGAAAGACCGGAGGCTTCACCGCTCCTTCCGAAAGTTCCGGATCGTAACCGTAATTCAGCATCTGCGTTTCGGGATGAAGCGCGTGATTGCCGATGCTGGTCTTGGACGGACGAGGCGAGGTCATGACGGTCTCCTTGGCGGCAAGGACAAGCTACGGTTCATATACCTTCGTCAATGTGGCGCGATCGGCGCATTTTGAAAGATTGACGGGCAGAGCTTTTTCGCCTGCCCGAGGGCCGCCGGTGGTGACGGGTGATCCGGTTGCCGTGAATATCACGCACCTCCGTCGAATTATGTGGGGGCGCAGGTCGATTCCCTGACTATCAGGGAGTAGTCTATTTCATAGTGGTTGGGGACCTTGTGCCCTTCCAGCCGGGCCAGGAGATATTCACCCGCACCCTTCCAGGTGACATCGGTCGGAACGTGCAGCGTCGTGAGGGCGGGTCTCAGGTGGCGGCTCCAGTCCAGGTCGTCGAACCCGACGACCGACAGATTTTTCGGGACCTGCAATCCCCGGCGCTCGGCCTCCAGCATCACGCCATAGGCAAGCACGTCGTTGCCGCAGGCAATCGCGGTGGGAGCCGTCGAGCCGCTGAGAAGTTGCCGTGCCGCTTCGCGCGCATCATCCAGCGTGTAGCGAACCTCGACATGCCAACTGGCCGGCAGGTCCAGGCCGTTCTCCGTCAGTGCCCGCCTGAAGCCCCTGATGCGGGCGCTGGCGCGATCGTTGTTCCGCTGCAGCGCGCTGACCACCCCGATCGCCTCGTGTCCGAGCGAGATCAGATGCATCATCGCCCGATAGGCGGCAGCTTCGTTGTCGACGCCAATGCTGGGCGAGGTGCCGCCGGGATTGTAGACGCCGACGTTGATGAAGGGCACTTCGCGGGCAAGCAGCAGATCCCGCAGCGCCTGATGATGACAGTCGCCGCGCAGGATCAGCCCGTCTATGCCGCGTCCGATCAGATTGCGCGCCTGCTCCAATTCGACGTCGATGTCGTATTCGCTCGTCGCCAGGATGAGCATGTATCCGCGCGACGAGAGATGTTTCTGCAGGGCCTCTATGCCTCGCGCGAACATGGCATTGTCGATCGTCGGAATGATCGCGCCGATCGTTCGGGTACGATTGCTGGACAGGGCGCGCGCCATGCCGTGCGGCACATATCCCGTCTCCTCGACGATTGACTGGATACGTGTCCGCAGTTCGTCGCTGACGCTTTTCGGGTTGTTGAGCGCGCGCGATACGGTGGCGGTGGAGACGCCAGCAAGCCTTGCTATGGCGCGAATGCCGGTTTTTTCTTTTTCACGATCCATATGGCTACTCGGATGTAACGTTACATAGCTTAATGACTGTCTTTCCCGGCCTGTCAAACGAATAATGTGCTGCGCCGCAACGAGAATTTATCCGATTCTGAATGTTGACAGATCGACCGATGAAACATTATGTAACCGGTTACAAGGTTTGGTTTCGAGACGAAAGCCCGACCATGTCGCTCGAGGAGGAGCGTCAGAGGCCGCCGAAGAGGCGCGAAGTGGAGGAAAGCATGCTGAAAATCTCCGCAGTCCGTATTCTGCTTACATCCTGCGTATTCACGGCAGGGACAGTCGGGCCCGTTCTGGCATTCGACTGGAAAGCTCATGACGGCGAGACGGTTTCGTTTCTCGCCAACAACAATCCATGGTCTCAGGCCGTATTGGCTTACAAGGACGAATTCACCGAGCTGACCGGGATCACCCTGAAGGTCGATTCCTATCAGGAACAGCAGATGCGCCAGCGTCTGGTCACCGTGCTCAATTCCAGGAGCGACGAAGTCGACGTCTTCATGACGCTGGCATCGCGCGAGGGGCAGCAGTTCGCTGCCTCAGGCTGGTATGCCGATCTTTCGGCCTATGCGCAGAAGGACGTGGCGCCCGACTACGATTTTGGCGGCATCAGCCCGGCGCTCGTCAAGGCCGCGACTTTCGACGGCAAGCTCACCAGCGTGCCGCTCAATCTCGAAGGTCCGCTGCTCTACTATCGCACCGACATTTTCCAGAAATGCGGCATTTCCAAACCCGCGTCTCTCGATGATCTCGCGGCGGCCGCCAAGAAGATCAGCGAATGCGAAAGCGGCGTGGCGCCGATCACCTCCCGAGGCTTGAAGGCTGCGCTCGCCTACACGTTCAGCAACGTGCTGCACAATATGGGCGGCCAGTATATCGTCGACGGCAAGTCTGCCCTGTGCTCGCCGGCCGGCCAGAAGGCGATCGGCTATTATGGCGGATTGCTCAAGGATTTCGGCCCGCCGGGTTCTTCCAACTACAGTTTCTACCAGATTTCGGCGCTCTATCGTGCCGGCCGGGCCGCGATGGCCTTCGAATCCTCCAATGAGCTGCGCACCATCATGGAAGGCGGCGAACGTCTTGAAGACACGGACGTGATGCCGCTGCCGCAGGGTGAGGCCGGAAGCGTGCCGACGGCAATCGGCTGGGGGCTGGCGATTTCCGCCAACAGTTCCAAGAAGGATGCCGCCTGGTACTTCGTGCAGTGGGCGTCGAGCCCGGAAATGCAGAAGCGCCTGGCGATCCAGGGCATCGCGGCACCGCGCACGTCGGTTTCCGATGATCCGGAATACAAGAAGTGGATTTCGGAGGCTTCTGTCCGCGCCAGCTGGCAGGGGGCGCTGGACGAACTCGCCTCGAAGGGATCGTCGGAAGTCGGCTATCCGATCGTCGCCAATCCTGAATCCCGCGATTACATCGGCCAGGCGGTGCAGGACGTGCTTCTCGACCAGCGGCCGGTCGCAGAGGCCTGCGCTGCAGCCGACAGCGCGCTCGACGGCCTGATCGCCCGCAAGTGATCTGACCGCACAAGAATAGTCGCGACCCTGTCATGCGCAGGGTCGCCGGATCCCCGAACGTGATTGGAGAGCCCTCCATGAAACCAGGCTTGAACGACAGCCAGGGACGGCAGCTTGCGGCCTTGTCGGCACCGGCGGTGATATTTACCGTCGCGATGATCGCCTTTCCGGTCGTCTATACGATCTGGCTCGGGTTCCAGTCCTTTTCCAGCAGCGGCGAGGCAAGCTTTGCCGGCCTGTCGAACTACTCGACGCTGGTGAAGGACGGCGAGTTCTGGAACGGGCTCTACGTCACCTTCGCACTCTATATCCTGTCGATGATCCTGCAGCTCGTCTTCGGCATCTGGCTCGCCATGCTGCTGTTCCATTCGAAGAAGCTGTCCGGTTTCCTGCGTTCGCTCTTGATCTCGCCTTTCATGATGCCGCCGGTCGTGGCCGGCATGATGTGGCTCGTCATCCTCGACCCGTCGCTCGGTGCGGCCAACTATCTGCTGGAAGCGGCAGGCCTGCCGGCCTCCGAATGGCTTGCCTCGCCGACCTGGGTCATCCCGACGGTCGCCCTGATCGACACCTGGCAATGGGCGCCTTACGTCGCGCTGATCGTCCTCGGAGGCCTGCAGTCGCTGCCGCCGAGCGTCTACGAGGCCGCCCAGATCGACGGCGCGTCGCCGGCCCGCATCTTCTGGAAGATCACGCTGCCGCTGCTCCTGCCGACCATCGTCACCGCAGCCGTGCTGCGCAGCGTCGACCTCCTGCGCTTCTTCGACATCATCTACATCACCACCCAGGGCGGGCCGGGCAATGCGTCGAACACGCTCAACATCTACGGTTTCCGCGTCGGTTTCGAGTTCTTCAACATCGGCTATGCCAGTGCGCTGATGATCACGCTGTCGGCCATCGTGCTCGTTGCCGTCCTGATGCTCAACCGCCTGCGCGCAGCCGTGGCCTGGTAAGGAGAAGACGATGAACGGAACCCAACAATCCGATCGCTGGCTCCACTGGCTGAACACGCTTCAGCTCACCATTGCCGGCATCCTCATCCTGGCGCCGACCGTGTGGATGGTGCTGTCTTCCTTCAAACCCTCCTTCGAGGTAACCTCCTATCCACCGACAGTGATCTTCCAGCCGACATTTGAAAACTACGTCATCCTGTGGGAGACGACGCCGTTCCTCTCCTATGCGGTCAACAGCT
>JBQGDG010000015.1:0-3777 GCA_052038935.1 Neorhizobium sp.
GGCCACTTTGCATTCTCTACGCATGGTCCACACGACGTCGCTTCGCGGATCCTGCTGAACTTCCCCTCTCCGCGCTACGAGCGATACACCGGCGCCGACAAGTGGACCCGCGAGACTTTCCTGACCGATCTTGTCCACACCTACGATCGAACCGGGTACTATTTCCAGGCGTTCAAGAGCGTCGGACAGCAGAGTGATCTCAAGCTGGTCGAGAATGCAGATACATCCGGCTGGGGCCTGATGTGGATGTCACCGGAGTATGTCGCTACCCTTCTGCCGGAAGGTCTTTCCATAGTTCGTCGCGCCGTCGGCCGCACCGGGAACCGGCATGACCTCTACGTCGTCCGGCGAGGTTAGATGTCCTTCGCCTTACCTTAACCTCAGCCTTCCAGCTGCTTCATCCGGTAGCGGAGGGCTGCAGGGCCCCCGTGGCCTTCGTCCGTCGAAAAGCAATGACGCCCTACGCTCGTGCGCCCGCCGGAAAGTTCTTCGAAAACAAGGTCGTCAAAAATCCTGCAGGGGGCAGTTCCTGCGTACACGTCGAGGTTTCTGGCTTAGCGATGGTCTTGGGTCCGCAAACTGCACGCCCTGCCGTCCGAGCCCGCCCCCCCTCAGAGGATGAGATCGCCGGCGAGGAGTTCGTCCACGCCTTTGATGTCGATGCTGAAATCGGCCTTGCCGTCGCCGTCGATATCGCCGTAGAGCCGCAGCGCGCCGCCGGTCTGCGCATAGCGCAGTTCGCCGCCCGCACCGGTGAAACTCTCCGCACCGAGCAGGACGAAGGCCTGGTCGCCGGCGATGCCGGCATGGGCGTCGATCGCCGACAGATCGATCCGGTCGCCGGCGGCGCGGTCGAAGTCCTCGATCCGGTCGCGGCCGGCGGCAAGCGTCGTCGAATCGGACACGGCGGTATAGATGAACCGGTCGGCGCCGGAGCCGCCCTGGAGCTTGTCCGCCCCCGCGCCGCCGATCAGCCGGTCGTTGCCGGCGCCTCCCTTGAGGATGTCGTTGCCGGCATTGCCGCGCAGGATGTCGTTGCCGTTGCGCCCGTCGATCGTGTCGGAGCCGCCGCCGCCGGAGATGCTGTTGGCGGCGCCGTTGCCGAACAGCTTGTCGGCATGACGCGAGCCGGTCAGGCCTTCGATCGAACTGTAGCTGTCGCCCGCCGCCTCGCCGCGGTTGTCGCCGGGCCGTGAAAGATCGGCGGTGACGCCTTTCGCCGCAGCGGAATAGGAGGCGAAATCGATCCCGCCGCCGCCCGAAAGCCTGTCGGCGCCGGTGCCGCCGATGAGCGTGTCGTTGCCGTTGCTGCCGTAGAGCGTGTCGTCGCCCGCCCCGCCGCGCAGCGTGTCATTGCCGCTGCGCCCGTCCAGCAGGTCGTTGCCGGCACCGCCGTCCAGATCGTCTGCAAGCGACGATCCCTTCATCGTGTCGCTGAAACGCGAGCCGACAAAGGCTTCGATCGAGATGAAGCCGCTGCCAGCCGCCAGCAGATCCAGGGATATGCGCGAGGTCGCGAGCGCGAAGCTCACCGTATCGTGTCCCTCGCCGCCATCCGCCGACATCCGGGTGGTATGGAAGATGTCGTCGCCGCCATAGCCGCGGTCGATCTCGTGCAGCGTGTCGTTTCCGGCAAAGAGCTGCGCCAGGCCTGCCTCGCCACTCTTCTGGAAGGCCGCGAAATCGGCGAGCCGGAAGCCCTCCTCTACCGCGATGTCGTATTCCTCCGGAAGCGATCCGCTCTCGTCGCTCCAATAGGTGTATTTCTCGCCATGGGCGGCATAAAACGTGCCGGATATGACGCCGTTCGTCTTTTCGAAGGTCCCGCTATAGGTGACGAAATTGGTCGTCTCGACATAGCTGTCGCCGATACCGTCTCCGTCGTCGTCGAACCATCGTATCTGGTGATAGGTGAATGTGACTTTCGAGGTGCCGAAGGTGACGGAATTGTAGTTCGGAACCTGGATTTCGGCGGCCCCTCCGGACCCGCTGACAGTCGCCACGGCTTGTTCCCCCTCGTTGCTTCCGCTCCGGTTGTAGACCAGAACGGAAATGCAGACAATATTTCCGGCAGGACCGGGAAAAGCGCCGAAGGACCTTCATCTATAGTTCAGGAGACCGAGCTCGACTTGACGCCCCCCGAAGATCTGCGGCGCCTCCGGCGGCCTGCGGCCGCAATGGCTCAGAATTCGGGAAAGCCGCGCTTCTTCCACTCGCTGCGCGGAACGGGCTCGCCGACCTCGAGGGCGAAGGAAACCACTCTTGTGGCGTTCCGATCGACCTCGCAGCGGAACTTCACGTCATACCATTGGGCCCGGGCGCGGAAAGAGGCATGCCGGACGTCGAGAACAGTGCCGTCGGGCAGCGCGAAGGACGGGACGATGTCCGGATAGAATGGCGGAGAGCCGTTCCGCAGCTGCTCGGTCAGCTCCGTCGAGCATAGCTGCCCGCCGCGCGCTTCGCGTGGCACGCTTCCCATTGCCGTCCGCGCGATCATGTCTCCCGTGTCGCTCTGGGAAAACAGCCGCTTTGCCGGCTTCAGCGGCGCCTCTTCCGGAGGCTTCGTCGCGCCGGTTTCGCCCTCGGCGGGACTTTCGGATGCGGGAGCGGCGGGTTCGGCGGCGACATTCGCCTGTACGCCGTCGGCCGTCGCGCTTTCGCCGGCCGCCAGGGGCTCGGTGCGCATCGCATCTATCGTCGGCGGCGAAACATCCTGCGGCAGTGCCGGAGCCGGAGCCTGCCCCGCCTCCTCCCCGGTTGCCGCCTCGGCCGCCTGCTCGGCCTCGCCTGCGGCCTGTTGTGGCTCCGCGGTGTCGCCGGGCGTTTCGGCGCGTTCCGCACCCTGCGACGCGTTGCCGTCGCGCACCGGCCCTGAACCGCTGTCCTCCTCGCCGAATTCGAAGACCGGCCGCAGCACCGGCAGCGGCTGGCCGTCCGCCTGTTCGGTTTCGCCCCCGGGCTCGGGCTGCGACGGCTGTTCGGGCACCGCCTGTCCGGCTTCCGGGGGTGGCGGGGGTTCGGCGGCCGCCTGTTCCTGAAGGGCCTGATCCTGCTGCGCCTGGGTTTCGTCCGCTTGCGCCTTCGGCTGGTCCGCCTCGGCCGGCATCTCCTGCGCCTGCTCTGCGGGCGGCGGTGGCGACGAGGCCGGCGGCGGCGGTTCGCCGCCCGCTTCCTCGGCCTCCTGTTTCGGCGGCTCCGGCGGTTCGGGTATCTCGGGTTTCTGCTCCTCGGGCTTGGTATCCGGCATCGTCAGGTTCAACGCCTGTTCTTCGGGCTTTGCCTCCGGCTCGGGCGCAGCTTCGGGCTGTTCCTCCGGCGGCGGCACGAGTTCGACGGAGACGCTGTCCTCCGGCGGCGCCGGCTCGGCGGCGGGAAGACGGGCGAAGAGCACGGCGGCGATGACCACATGCAATGCGACGGAGGCGGCGATGCCTCCATAAAGCTTGTGTCGCGGTTTTGCCGATCCGTCCTGCATCGCCCCGATGTAGGATGAAAGAGAGGCCGGATCGAGCCCCCTGCCCGCGAACGGACAAGAAAAAAACCCGGCGCGCTTGGCGCACCGGGCTTCGTCTCGCAAAATTGAAGAGCGGCTCAGCTGTCGAGGAAGCTGCGCAGCTTTCTGGAGCGGCTCGGATGCTTGAGCTTCCTCAGCGCCTTCGCCTCGATCTGGCGGATACGTTCGCGGGTGACCGAGAACTGCTGGCCGACTTCCTCGAGCGTATGGTCGGTGTTCATGCCGATACCGAAGCGCATGCGCAGCACGCGTTCCTCACGCGG
>JBQGDG010000016.1:0-12664 GCA_052038935.1 Neorhizobium sp.
GACGAGATCAGTTCCTTCGTGGCGTCGTCGAGCAGCGCGATACAGTCCCACAGGACGTTGCCGGAGGGCGTGCGCAGCAGCAGGGCCCTCTGGTTGATGGCAAACGCCGGAACGGTCTGGATGGCGAGGAGATCGGGCTCCAGCAGCCGCCAGCTGTTCGCATGTCGCCGTGCAAGGGTGTCGGAATCGGTCCAGGCCTGCCCGGACGCCGGCACATATTGCCGCTCGTCGAGGCAGATCGGACAATGGTCCTGGCGCGGATCGTCGAAGGACGTCCCGCAGGCGCTGCAGATCAAAACCGTCATCTTTCCTCCCATGTCTGCCGCCGGGCCGCGAGAGGCGCGCAGCCGCCGGGCGCTCCGATCATGCGCCGATTGTGACACTTCTGTCTTCCCGATTCATCTTTTTCCAAGCTCGGGTCGCTAAGCTCCCCCGATCCGGAGAGCCACGGGAGACGCGCGGATGGTCAGCAAGAATACGAGACTTCTCAATCTCGACCTCCTTCGTCTCTTTTCGGCGGCCATGGTGCTGCTCTTTCACTATGGCTTCCGCATGGGGATTTCGGGGGAAGGCGCAGGCATCGGCTTTCCGGAACTCGCCCCGGTGGCGATGTGGTGCGAGGCGGGACTGCTGGTCTTCTTCACGATCTCCGGTTACGTCATCGCCATGTCGGTGGAAGATCGCCCCGCCTATGAATTCGCCGCCGGGCGCATCGCGCGCCTGTGGCCGACCTTCGTCCTCTGCGCCACGATCACCGCCATCGTGCTGACCTCCCTTCCGCTGCCGACGCTTGCGCCTCCGACCCTGGCGCAATGGTCCGCCCATCTCGTCATCGTCTCGCGCGCGCTGGGCCAGCCGTTCCTCGACGGAGCCTACTGGACGATCGTCTACGAAATCATCTTCTATGTCTGGGTCTTCGTCTTTTCCGCGCTCGGCCTCTTCGGTCGCCATTGGCGTGCCATCGTCGTCGCCTGGCTCGCTCTTTCGGCCACAAACGAACTGGTTGTCGGCAGCGGCGCGATCCAGAAACTGTTCATCACCGAATATTCCGGCTTCTTCGGTTTCGGCCTCTGCCTGTTCAAGCTGAGGGCCAGCGCCCGACGCGATGATTTCGGCGTGCTGACGGCGGCGGCGATCTGGGCCTGTGCCGCGCCCTTCGTCACCGAACCGCTGTTCGTCGAGATGTACGCGATCGCGAGGCCGGAAACCGGGCTGATGCTGATGGGGCCGCTGTCGCTCGCAACCGTCATCGCCGCGGTCTTCCTGCCCGCCTGCCGGCTGTCGCCGCCGGTGGCGATCGGGCTCGGCGGGCTCACCTACCCGCTATACCTGCTGCACCAGAATATCGGTTACGCGATGTTTGCGCATTTTGCCGACACGGGGAACCGCTGGCTGGTCTTTGCCTTCACCGTCGCGGTGCTCGTCGCCCTGTCCTGGATGATCGCCCGCTTCTTCGAACCGGCCACGCGGCGCGCGACATTCGCGATGTGCCTTAAGCTGCGCGACACCGCCCTCCGGCACCTGCACCGTCCCGCATGGACGGCGCAACGAAAACGGCGCGGCCCCGAGGACCGCGCCGCATATGAAACCGCTTCGGTCGAGGAAGCGCGATGATCAGAGGCCGATATACGGCATCACTTCATGCGCCCCGCGCCAGATCATTTCGAGCGCCACGTAGAGGATGACGATCAGGCCCACATAGGCGATCCAGCGATGCTTGTTGAGAAGGCGGGCGATGAAGCTTGCCGCGATACCCATGAGCGCGATCGACAGGACGAGGCCGAAGATGAGAACTTCGGGATGTTCGTGCGCGGCGCCGGCAACGGCCAGCACGTTGTCGAGCGACATGGAGACGTCGGCGACGATGATCTGCCAGGCGGCCTGTCCGAAGGTCTTGCGCGGCGCGCCACCGGCAACCGTGCCGTCCTTGTTGAGGTCGCTGTTGGCGAGAGCCTCGTTGGCCTCTTCCTCGTGGTGATGCGGGGTGCGCAGCTCGCGCCACATCTTCCAGCAGACCCACAGGAGCAGTACGCCGCCTGCCAGCAGAAGGCCGACGATCTGCAGGAGCTGGGTCGTGGCGAGCGCGAAGCCGATACGCAGCACGGTCGCGGCGATGATGCCGACCAGGATCGCCTTGGCTCTCTGGTCTTTCGGCAGGCCGGCGGCCGCCAGACCGATGACGATCGCGTTGTCGCCGGCCAGGACCAGATCGATCATGATTACTTGCAGGAGAGCGGACAACGCCTCCGGCGTGAAGAACTCCATCATTAGACACCCAATCTTGAGACAGGGTGCCCCATGTCCTGATGACCATCAGCAGGCGAGGTCGGGAACAACCGACCGGATCTCATCGCCGTCTGACCAACCATCACGACACCAGGCACCGAAGTTGGAAAATCCAGTCCGACATCACAATCCAAGATGAATTGTCAGAGGGGCCCGGTCCTGGTCGAGCGAGATTTAACGTCGGCCTTCGCGAAACTCAAGTGGCGAGTTCACGAAACCGTGGGCGGTTCGTGAGTTTGCGCGGACCGGGGGCGGACGTTGCTCGGCCTGGAAATATCCGCGGCCGCATCATTTCGCCAGGCGCTTCTGCAGGCTGTCGAGTATCCGTTTCCCGAGCGCCTCGTAGTCCTCGTCGAAATGATGCCCCCCGTCGATCGCGACGGTTTCCACGCCCGACGCCTTGAGTTCGGGACAGGGGTCGTCGTCCTCCTCAGTGCCGTAGACGCATTGCACGAGGCTGCTTCTGATCCTGGCGATGTCGTCGCTCGTCGTCCCGCCCTCGCCCGCACCGGCCATGCCGAGCCAGCCGGTCACCGAGATCTCGAAATCGACCTGTCTCGACAGCGCCAGCAGCGAAAGCTGCTTCACCTGCCGTTTCTCGGCCCTGGGCAGCAGATTGTAGGCGGCCGGCAGGACGTCCGCCCCGAAGGAATAGCCGATCAGCACGACGTTCGAGACGCCCCACTGATCCGTATAGGTATCGATGATGCGCTTGAGGTCGTCGGCCGTTTCCTCGGCCGTCCGTTTCGACCAGAAATAGCGCAGCGAATCGACGCCGACGGTCGGCACGCCCTGCGACTGGAGATAGGTGCCGAGCTCGCTGTCGAGATCTCGCCAGCCGCCATCGCCGGAATAGACGATCGCCAGCGTGTCGAAGGCGGGTTTGGCCTCGAGGATCGCCAGCGGCAGATCCAGACCGTTCCGACTTGCACCCGAAGACAGGAGCGCCTGCAGCCGGCTCGTCAGATAGTCCAGCGCGTCGTCGGACGTTTCGCGCACGGTAATGTCGGCATGCACCTGCTTGAGGCTCTGCCCATGGGCCTTGCCGGCGGGATCGGCACCGGGCGTGAAGGCGATGGTGACCGGCGCCGGCAGCGCGCCGTCGGTCAGGCCGTAGACGATGCCGCCGTCCACGGGCCGCTTTTCGGCCGGCGTGCAGAGTTGTTTCGTCAGCGGCACGGCCTCGGCCGGATCGACCGCCAGGGCGGCGCCGATCGTCGCCGCCGGACTTTGCGCGATCATGGCGAGCGCCAGCGTTGCGCCCTCGCCGGCGCCGGCCAGGATCGGATGACGGTAGTCACGGTTGCCCACCCGCCGCTGGATCTGCTGCGACATGCTCTCGATGTCCGAGATCATGTAGATACAATCGTTCGCATCGCTGGCGAGGGACCGGATATAGGCGGGAAAATCGATGCCGACGACGGCCGCACCGCCGTCCATCAGCACCTTCGCCTCGCCTTCCTCTTCCGCCCCCCAGCCCTGACCGCCGGAAACGAGAAAGATCATTCCCGTCAGATCCTGGCCCTGCGGCACGTAGACATGCGGCGAGGGGATCATGCCGGTCTGATAATCCTGGCCCTGTTGCTGGCCCTGATCCTGGCCGCGGGCCGCCGGAACCAGCGACAGGCTCGCCGCAAGCGTGGCCGACAGCAGATGACGAAACTTCATTTGCCTACAACTCCCCTCAGGCCGCCGCCGATCAAAAGCGTCGCATCCATCATCGCCACCGCCGGCCCGATGCCGGAAACGGCAAGATAGCGCGGTTCCCATCGCGGATGGAACTTGGATTTGAAGGCTTTCAGGCCCTTGAAATTGTAGAAGCGCTCACCGTGTTCGAAGATCACCGTGCCGATCCGGTCCCAGGCCGGAGCCGCTTCCCGCTGCGCCATGCCGAGATTGAACTGCCCGTAGCCGGCCTCGCGCAGATATTCCATGATCCGCACGAAGAGGAAATCCATCGAACCCTTCGGCGCATCGGGGGCGAACCGCATCAGGTCGACTGTGCCTTCCTGCTTCGTATCCGTCACCGCAAGCGTCGCGAAGGCGACGATCCGGCCTTCCTTCCTGAGGACCGCCACCGGCTGGGCAAGCACGTAGTCGTCGCGGAAGGCGCCGAGCGAAAACGTCTTCTCGCGGGTATTGTGCTCGTCGAGCCAGGAATTCGACACCGCCCGCAGCGCCTCGAGATGCGTGGCGACATCCGCCGGCTGCAGCATCTCGAATTCCAGCCCGTCGCGCACGCCCTTGTTGACCGCCTGTCGCAGGCCGGATAGCCGGCTACCCTTCAGGTCGAAGCGGGACAGATCGACCACGGCGAGTTCGCCCAGCCGGAATGCCCGCATGCCGGCATCGGTGCAATAGGGCAGGAGACCGGGCGAGATCTGGTAGAATACCGCCCGCCCGCCGCCCGTGCGCGCCTCCTCGACGAAACGCCAGACGAGATCGGCCACTTCCTCGCCCGGTCCGACGGGATCGAACAGCGCGATCCATGAGCGCCCCTGGATGCCGTACATGATGAAGGCGCGGCCGCTCTCGGAGAACATCAGGCGCTTGTCGCCCATCCGCACGAGATTGGCGTCGGCGAAATCCTGCGCCATCGCCACGTCGACGGCGCGCATGAGCTCTTCTGCGGTCGAGGGTCTGGAGCGGGTCGCCGCCGGGCGCAGCAGACTGAAGATCGCGACGACCGCCGCGACGATGGCGACGCCGAGAATGGCGCGCAGTCCGCGCGGAGCCTCCCCGGAAAATTCGAACTGCCACCACAGTTCGTGGCTGTAGTCCACCTCGCGATAGACGAAGAACAGGATCGTCGTCGCGGCAGCGACGAGGATCAGCATCGCAACGATCCAGGGTGCCGTCAGCGCCTGGCGAAAGACCGAGGCCGGTCGGATGAACTGCCTGGCGCTGAGCAGGAGGCCGACGAGCAGGATGGCGAGGAAGATCGCCTCGAACAGGGCCAGCGCCTTCACCAGCGAGAACAGCAGCCCCAGAAGGGCGCACAGCACTGCCGTCCACCAGGCGCCGTCGAGCCTCTGCGCCAGCCCGCGGGCGCAGACGAACAGCACGATGCCGATGATGCTGGAGAGGAAATGCGCGCCCTCCACCAGCGGCAGCGGCAGGTAGCTGCCGAGGAGATCGAGATGGGAATCCGGTGTCGGCGTCACGCTCGACAATACCAGCATGGCGCCCGCGATCAGCGCGAAGGCAGCCAGAAGCAGCGGCGCCAGCCGGAATTCCAGCTTTCTGAGCGTCGAGGCGACGGGATGTTTGGAAAGCTCCTGCACCTCCATGCTGATGACGAAGAGAGTTGCCACCAGCAGCGGCAGGACGTGATAGATCACCCGGTAGAGAACCAGGCTGCCGAGGATCTGGTCGATGCTGAGCGTATGCCCGAGCGCCGCCACGATGACCGTCTCGAACACGCCGAGACCGGCAGGCACATGGCTGAGAACACCGGCCGTCACCGCCGCCGCGTAGATGGCGAGGAAGGACGGCCAGCCGAGATCGGTATGCGGCAGCAGCACGTAGAGCACCGAGGCCGAGGCTGCGATGTCGAGGGCGGTGACGAGGAACTGCTGCGAGGAGGTGCGCGTGTCGGGCAGGCGCAGATGTATCTTGCCGATCTTCACCTGGCGACCGTCGCGACCGAGATAGACGAGCAGGACGAGCGCCGCGAGGATGGCGAGCGAGACGCCGCGGACGATCTGGTCGTCGATCCCGATGATCTGCCCGATCCGCGGCGCCGTGACGAGACAGGCGAGCGCGCTGACGGCCAGCAGGCCGAAACCGAAGGCAAATGTTACGAAGGCGATGACCCGGCCGATATCCTCCGGCGACAGGCCGAGCCGCGAATAGCCGCGAAACCGGATCGCCCCGCCGCTGAGTGCGCCGAAACCGGCCGTATTGCCGACGGCATAGGCGCTGAAGGCGGTCATCGCCACCGGCACCGGCGGCAGTTTCTGCCCGATATAGGCAAGCGCGTTGAGGTCATAGGCGGAAAGTGCCGCAAAGCTCAGCACCGTGAACAGGATGGCGAGCGCGATCGACGTCCACGTCGTCGCGCCGAGCGCGGCGACCACCTCGTCGTAGCGGACTTCGGTGGTCAGCTCGTAGATGGCAAAGGCTGTGAAGCCGAAGACCAGGAGAACGACGGCGGGGACGATGATCCCGCGATAGGCCTGGAAGAACTCTCGTAACCGGCTGGGACGGCTGTCTGGCGTCATGATGTGCTTTGCCTCGGAGACAAGCTGGTAATTGGGAAGCGCGCAGGGAAAAGCAACCGGATCGCGGCGTAAGTGTGTCGGGCCATGCCGCCGTTCCGCTTCGCCTGACGGAAGGATCTCGAGCAATACCGCTTGACGGACTTCTCGGCGCCGATATAGTTTAAACTTAAAATAATGAAATGTGGGAATGTCAGGAGGATTTCATGCGCATCGTCTGCATCGGTGGCGGGCCGGCCGGTCTCTATTTCGCTCTCCTGATGAAGAAGTTCCATCCCGAACATTCGATCTCGGTGATCGAGCGCAACCGGCCCTACGACACGTTCGGCTGGGGCGTGGTCTTCTCGGATGCGACCATGGTGTCGATGCGCGCCTGGGATCCGGACAGCGCGGCCGAGATCGAGGATGCCTTCAACCACTGGGACGATATCGAGCTCCTGTTCAAGGGCACCCGCCAGCGCACCTCCGGCCACGGCTTCGTCGGCATCGGCCGCAAGAAACTCCTCAACATCCTGCAGCGCCGCTGCGAGGAACTGGGCGTGGAGCTGGTCTTCGAAACCGATTCCGCCGGCGATACCGATTATCCCGATGCCGACCTGATCATCGCCTCGGACGGGTTCAACTCGAAGATCCGCAACCGGTATGCGGACGTCTTCGAACCGGATCTCGCCGTGCGGCCGAACCGCTACATCTGGCTCGGCACCAAAAAGCTCTACGACGCCTTCACCTTCGATTTCCGCAGGACGGAGCACGGCTGGTTCCAGGCGCATATCTACAAGTTCGACGAAAACACCTCGACCTTCATCGTCGAAACGACGGAGGAGGCCTATGAGAAACACGGCCTCGGCCGGATGGACCAGCAGGCCTCGATCGACTTCTGCCAGGATCTTTTCTCCGAGGTTCTGGACGGCTCCGAGCTGATGACCAATGCGCGGCATCTGCGCGGTTCCGCATGGCTGAACTTCAACCGCCTGATCTGCGGCAAATGGAGCCATTTCAACGGCAATTCCCATGTCGTCCTGATGGGCGACGCCGCCCACACCGCCCATTTCGCCATCGGCTCCGGCACCAAGCTGGCGATCGACGACGCGATCGAGCTGACCAACCAGTTCAACAAGCTCGGCCATACGAAGGACGCGATCCCGCAGGTTCTGGGAACCTACGAGGAAATCCGCCGCGTCGACGTCGCCCGCATCCAGAACGCGGCGCGCAACGCGATGGAATGGTTCGAGGTGGTCGGCCAGCGTTATGCCGATACGCTGGAGCCGCCGCAGTTCATGTATTCCATGCTGACCCGCTCGCAACGCATCAGCCACGAGAACCTGCGCCTGCGCGACCCCGTATGGCTCGAAGGCTACGAACGCTGGTTCGCGGAGAAGAACGGCATCGAGGTGAAGGGCAACGGCCGCACCCTGCCGCCGATGTTCACGCCCTATTCGCTGCGCGGCACCGACCTGCCGAACCGCATCGTCATGTCTCCGATGGCCATGTATTCGGCGAAGGACGGGATGCTGGACGATTTCCATCTCGTGCATCTGGGATCGCGCGCGCTCGGCGGCGCCGGCCTCGTCTTCGGCGAGATGACCTGCGTGTCGCCCGATGCCCGCATCACTCCCGGCTGCCTCGGCCTGTGGAACGAAGAACAGGCGACGGCATGGAAGCGTTTCGTCGCCTTCGTCCATGGCAACTCGTCCGCCAGGGTCGGCATCCAGCTCGGCCATGCCGGCCGCAAGGGCGCGACGAAGCTTGCCTGGGAGGGCATCGACCAGCCGCTCGACGGTGAGGCATGGCCGCTGATCTCCGCCTCCGCCCTGCCCTATCTGAAGAACAGCCAGGTGCCGAAGGCTATGGACCGTGCCGACATGGACCGGGTCAAGGCCGATCATGTCCGCGCCGCGCAATATGCCGCCGAAGCCGGCGCCGACTGGCTGGAACTGCATTGTGCCCACGGCTATCTTCTGTCGAGTTTCCTGTCGCCGCTGACCAATATCCGCACGGACGACTACGGCGGCAGTCACGAGAACCGCGCCCGCTATCCGCTCGAAGTCTTCAGGGCGGTCCGTGACGTCTGGCCGGCGGACAAGCCGATCTCGGTGCGCCTCTCCTGCCACGACTGGGCCGAGGGTGGCAACACGCCGGACGACGCGGCGATCTTTGCCAGGATGTTCAAGGAGGCCGGCGCCGACCTGATAGACTGCTCGTCCGGTCAGGTGTCGAAGGAGGAAAGACCGGTCTATGGCCGTCTCTTCCAGACGCCCTTCTCCGACAAGATCCGTAACGAGATCGGCATTCCGACGATCGCCGTCGGTGCGATTTCCGAGGCTGACCAGGCGAATTCGATCATCGCCGCCGGCCGCGCCGATCTCTGCGCCGTCGCCCGCCCGCATCTCGCGGATCCCGCCTGGGTCCTGCACGAGGCGGCGAAGATCGGCCTGACGAACATTGCCTGGCCGAAACAGTATCAGTCCGGCAAGCTGCAATACGAAACGGGGCTCGCCCGTGCCGCGGCGGCACCGCCGCCGGTCGGCCCCAATCTCGCAGCCAGGTAGGATCGCGATATGACCGAACTTTCCGGCAGATTGGCGGGCCGCCATGCTCTGGTCACCGGCGCGGGTTCCGGCATCGGCAAGGCGATCGCGACCGCGCTCGCCGAGGCGGGTGCGCGGGTGACGCTCGCCGGACGACGGCCTGAGCCGCTCGAGGCCCTGGCGGCGGAGCTCGGCACGGAACGGGGCTGTGTCGTCTCCGGCTTCGACGTAACCGACGAACAGGCCATCGCGTCCGGCCTTGCCGTGGCCCGCGAAAAATTCGGTCCCGTGGATATCCTCGTCAACAATGCCGGCGAAGGGCCGAGCGCTCCGTTCGAAAAGACCTCGCTCGACCTGTGGAACGAGGTGATGGCGGTGAACCTGACGGGCACGTTCCTGCTGACCCAGGCCGTGCTGCCCGACCTGAAGGCACGGGGTAGCGGCGCACGCATCATCAACATGGCCTCGACCGCCGGCCTGACGGGCTATGCCTATGTCTCGGCCTATGTCGCCGCCAAACACGGCGTCGTCGGCCTAACCCGGTCGCTGGCGCTGGAACTGGCCAGAACCGGGATCACGGTCAACGCCGTCTGCCCCGGTTTTACCGATACGCCGCTGATCGCCCGCTCGGTCGAAACGATCGTGGCGAAGACCGGACGCACGGCGGAAGAGGCGCTGAAGGAATTCACCAAGCACAATCCGCAGGGGCGGCTTGTGACGCCGGAGGAAGTCGCGGACACGGTTCTGTGGCTGGCGTCGCCCGCGGCCCAATCGATCAACGGACAGGCAATCGCGATTGCCGGTGGGGAGGTTCTGGCGGGCTGACAAGCTGCCACGAACGACGGGAAGAAACTGGGAGATCGGACATGGAACTGGAAAAAGGCATAACCGAAAACGGCAGCGGCTATAACGGAACCACCTGGAACATCCTGGGTCAGGTCTATTTTCCGAAGGCCGTCAGCCAGGACACCTTCGCCTTCGAGACCAACAGCCTGCCGGGGCAATTCGTGCCGGTCCATATTCACCCGACCCAGGACGAATTCATCCTGGTGCAGGAGGGCGAGCTCGACCTGAAACTCGACGGCCAGTGGTTCAAGGCGAAGGCCGGAGATCTGGTCCGCATGCCGCGCGGCATCCCGCACGGGTATTTCAACAAGTCCGACAGACCCTGCCGGGCGCTCTTCTGGGTCTCGCCGGCCGGCAAGCTGCAGGAGCTTTTCGAAGAACTGCACGAGATGACCGATGTGGACGAGATCGTGAAGGTTTCCGCAGCCCATGAGGTGGATTTCCTGCCGCCTTCCGCCAACGACTGACAAGGGGATTTTTCCCGAAGCGGAAAGGCGAACGGCGATGGAGAGAGGAACACCCGCATGAGCGACGCGATGAAAGACATGAAGCGGGATTTCCGCGACTATCAGCCCCGGCATTTCCTATGGGAGGTGAGCGGGGACGGCCGTGTCGGCACGATCCGGCTGAACCGGCCGGAGCGGAAGAACCCGCTGACCTTCGACAGTTACGCCGAACTGCGGGATCTCTTTCGCGATCTGGCCTATGCATCGGATATCCGCGCCATCGTGCTGACCGGCGCCGGCGGCAATTTCTCCTCCGGCGGCGACGTGTTCGAGATCATCGAGCCTTTGACGAAGATGGCGATGCCGGACCTGCTCGCCTTCACCCGCATGACCGGCGATCTGGTCAAGGCGATGAAGAAATGCCCGCAGCCGATCGTCGCCGCCGTCGACGGCATCTGCGCCGGCGCCGGCGCCATCCTCGCCATGGCTTCGGACATGCGGCTGGCCACCCCGGAAGCCAAGACTGCCTTCCTCTTCACCCGCGTCGGCCTTGCCGGTGCGGACATGGGGGCATGCGGGATCCTGCCGCGCATCATCGGACAGGGCCGGGCCGCCGAACTTCTCTTCACCGGCCGCTCCATGAGTGCCGGAGAAGGCCATGCCTGGGGCTTCTACAATGCGCTCCATGCATCGGAAGCGCTCGAGGCCGAGACGCTGAAACTGGCGCATTCGCTGGCCGACGGCCCGTGGTTTGCCCATACGATGACGAAGACCATGCTGAACCAGGAATGGGCGATGGGTCTCGACGAGATGATCGAGAGCGAAGCCCAGGCCCAGGCGATCTGCATGGCGACGAAGGATTTCCGCCGCGCTTTCGAGGCTTTCGCCGAAAAGCGCAGGCCGGTCTTCGAGGGCAATTGATGGCGACCGTTTCAACCCTGGACGGGCCGTCGCGCGAGTTTCTCGACTGGCCTTTCTTCGACGACAGCCACAGGGCGCTGGCCGGCAGGCTCGATGCCTTCGCCGCTTCCGGCGCTCTTGCAGATGTCGACCATGCGGATACCGACAATGCCTGCCGCTCGCTCGTCAGGTCCCTAGGGGAAGCCGGTCTTCTGGACGCCGCGACGGGGGCGGGCGGCAGCCGGCCGATCGACAGCCGCGCCGCCTGCCTGAGCCGCGAGACGCTGGCCTGGCATGACGGGCTCGCCGACTTCGCTTTCGCCATGCAGGGGCTCGGCACCGGCGCGGTCGGACTTTCCGGCTCGCAGGAGCTGCGCGCAGCCATCCTGCCGAAGGCCCGGTCGGGAGAATGGATCGCCGCCTTCGCACTGTCGGAAAAGGACGCCGGCTCCGATGTCGCCGCCATGGCCTGTGCCGCCCGCAGGGACGGCGATCACTATGTTCTCGACGGCGAGAAAACGTGGATCTCCAATGGCGGCATTGCCGACGTCTACACCGTCTTTGCCCGCACCGGCGAGGCGCCCGGCACCCGCGGCATCTCCGCCTTCGTGGTCTTCGCCGACGATCCGGGTTTCTCGATAAGCGAGCGTATCGACGTGATCGCGCCACATCCGCTGGCCACGATCCGGTTCGACGCCTGCCGCATTCCGGCATCGCGGCTGCTCGGCGCGCCGGGCGAAGGTTTCAAGATCGCCATGCGCACGCTGGATATCTTCCGTGCCTCGGTCGCGGCGGCGGCGCTCGGCTTTGCCAGGCGTGCGCTCGACGAGGCCGTTGCCCATGCGAAGGGCCGGCCGATGTTCGGCAACCACCTTTCCGACCTGCAGCTGACCCAGGCAGCCTTCGGCGACATGGCGGCCGAGATCGATGCCGCGGCGCTTCTGACCTACCGCGCCGCCTGGCGGCGTGACGTGCAGGGCCTCCCGACCACAAGGGAAGCGGCGATGGCCAAGATGGTCGCGACCGAAAACGCCCAGAAAGTGATCGACCGCGCGGTGCAGATGTTCGGAGGCCGCGGCGTCCGCGTCGGCGAGATCACCGAAAGCCTCTACCGGGAGATCCGCGCCCTGCGCATCTACGAGGGTGCGACAGAGGTGCAGAAACTGATCATCGCCCGCGAACTGCTGAAGGCATGACCATGGCTTACACGACGACACGCCGGCTGAGTTTCGGGGACTGCGATCCTTCCGGCATCGCCTATTTCCCCTCCTACATGCACACGCTCGTCGGCGTCTACGAGGAGTTCTTCGAGACGCTCGGCTTCCCGTGGCCGGAACTGATCAACGAAAGAAAGCTCGGCTTCCCCACCGTCACCCTCGATCTCACCTTCAAGAGCCCTGGCTTCCACGGCGACCTCATGGAATTCACCCTGAAGGTC
>JBQGDG010000017.1:0-4657 GCA_052038935.1 Neorhizobium sp.
ATCTCGGCGCAGACGACGACGGTGGTATCGCCGCCCGCGGATGCGCCTTCCTTGAACTCCACGAACGCAAGACGGGTAATCGCGCCTCGTCATAGGAGGAATCACCATGACCAAGATGAAGAAGGTCGTCGTCATCGGCGGCACGGGCCTGATCGGCTCGAAGGCAGTGAAGTTGCTACAGGACGCCGGCCACGAAGCCGTCGTCGCAAGCTCCCGCAACGGGATCAATGCCTACACAGGCGAAGGACTGGCCGACGCGCTAGCGGGCGCCGACGCCGTTATCGACGTTTCCAACATGATGTCGTTCGACAAGACTGTGATAACCGACTTCTTTGGAACGTCGAGCAGCAACCTGACGATCGCAGAAAAGGCCGCGGGCGTACGCCACCACGTCGTCCTTTCCATTGTCAATGCCGACCAGCTCGCGGCCAATCCTTACATGGCAGGTAAGCTGGCGCAGGAAGAGGCCGTCGCTTCGTCGGGCCAGGCCTATAGCATCGTTCGAGCAACGCAGTTCCACGAGTTTATCGAAACCTTGGCCGGCGCATATGCCGCCGACGGAATGGTGAAGGTGCCGGATATCGACTTCCAGCCGATTGCTGCCGACGACGTCGCCGCAGCCCTGGTGGAGGCCGCGCTCGGCGAGCCTAAGAACGGAACGGTCGATCTTGCCGGACCCGAGCGCGCACCGTTCGAATCCTTTATCCGGGCGTATCTCGGTTCGAAGTGCGACGGCAGTCCGGTGACCGCAGACGCCGCAGTCGAATACTTCGGCGCACCTGTCGCCAAAGGCTCTCTGGTTCCCGGTGGAGACTACATCAAGGGCGGTGTCACGGTCGCCGAATGGCTAAAGGCATAGAAGGAGCCTACGATCATGAAGACCATTTCATATGCGGCTGCGGCATTTGCGGCCTCCCTTGCCACCGCGTCAGCTCATGACGTTGCGAAGCCGGGACTAGCCTACGATTCGAAGGATGCCAAGGTGACGCTCGTCTACGAGCACCCCTTGCCCGACGTTCCTGGTAAGAGCGTCAAGGGCGTGCTCGTCGAGTACGGCCCCGGCGGCTACAGCTCCGCCCATACGCATGCAAAGTCTGCGCTGATCTACGCCACGGTTCTCGAAGGCGCAATCCAGAGCGCCGTGAACGGCGGCGAGACGAAGACCTTCACAGCCGGCCAGAACTTCACCGAGCTACCGGGAGACCGGCACGATGTAAGCGCCAATGCCAGCAACACGAAGCCGGCGAAGCTGCTCGCCGTCTTCGTCGTCAACACCGACGACACTGTCCTCACGACGCCGCGCAAGCCCTAGGCTCGAGGCGCCTACCTAATCCTCCTCACTTTGAAGTTTTACAACGACGGCTCCTCCAGCGACCGGGGAACCGTGTGCTGAAGAAAGGAAAGAAGAACAATGTCCCGCATGAACTGGTCCGAAGTGGCGCCCGAGGGCGCGAAGGCGCTCTACGGTGTCCACCACTATGTGACGACGAAGACAAACCTTCCCGACGAGCTGATCCACCTTGTTTTCCTGCGCGTGTCGCAAATTAACGGCTGCGCACACTGCATTGACCTACATAGCCGCGATCTGCGCAAGACGATGTCCATCGATAAGATCACGCTGGTTCCCGTGTGGGACGAGGTGCCTCATTTCTTCAGCGAACAGGAACGGGCCGCTCTCGCCTGGGCCGAGGAAGTCACTAATGTCAGCCAGACCCACGCCTCCGACAAGGCTTATACCGCAGCCGCAGCTGCTTTCGAACCGAAGGACCTCGTCGATCTGACGATCACGATCGCCGCAATGAACGCCTTCAACCGCTTGGGCGCGCCGTTCCGTCTTGCAGTGGCGGCCAAGACCTGATCGGCGCCCGGTCACCATGGTTGGAACAACCCTGCCGGTCTATCGAGACCGACAGGGTGTCCCGCTCACAGAGGCAATCCCAGCATCTGCTTCGCCGTCTCCTAGAGACGGGCAGCGTTTTCCGCATCGACCGCGTATCTCGCTACCCCCTTGAACGGTCCCTCTCCCCGCTCGTCGACGACTGGGGCCTCCCGGCAATCGTCGAAATATTGTCCGGAGATGCCTTGCACGAGAGGCGAAGCCGCAAGCAAGACCGACGTGGCCGCCCCCTGCTCTATCGTCTTGCGCAGATGCTCTGGTGTTGGAAGGCCGCCGGTGTTCTTTTCCAGTCCCATTGCAATCGCTCCAGGATTGAGCCGTTGGACGTATACCGTCGCTGCCCCAGTTCTTGGCAATTCCGACGGACATCAGGATGCTGGCTGTCTTCGACTGCCCACAAGCAAGCAGCACCGCCACTCAGCTTGCCATAAGGTATCCTGGCAACGGCTACTCGCCGTCCGATCTCGCCGCCGATGGGAGTCTTTGTGGCCGTCGTGCGGCGTCGCTTCGTCCAGGTGGCTATTAGGATGAGATTCTCTTTCCCCTCTTCCGCCCCACGTTGGGCGACGACATCGAAGAAGCCGTACGCAGCGTCGCCCAAGAACTCGGATTCAGCCGTGAAGAAATGCTGCGGGTCATCGTCAGAGAATGGTTGGAGCAAAACGCATACCTACCGGTGTTGGATCTAGACGACGAAGGTTAGGCTAGCGGCAATCTCTAGAGGCTGATGGCAACCCAAATGAAGGCCGCCATCCACCATCTCGGCTCAGTTCACAGGCGTGGCGCCGGCAGTGCCGCACTTGGCGAACTTGCCTTTCGCATCACGGCACTGCTCAGCGCTTACCGGCGCAGCGGCGAAAGTAGCGAGGGCAGCGACGATCAAAACTGACTTCCACATTCCCGAATCCTCCTGACCGAAATTGGCCGAAGCCATCGTTACAACATGATCAGGAAAGCTCAAGCGGTGAGCATGGTGCGATGAGGGACGCCTCTTGTAGATACCGTGCTTCGGTTGCGTACTTCCAATGGGGATCCTGGACAGCCCCCTTTCGTCAGCGCCTATTTGAAACGGTCGCGTAGAAAGATCGCGGCATCTCGGGCTTCTTCCGAAGAAATCGTGTGACCGACGCCAGGATAGATTTTTGACGTCACGGCGAACCCCGCTGCTTTGAGCTGGTTCGCCGCAGTCGTCGTCGCAGCGGATGGTATGGTCCTGTCCGCAGAACCATGCATCATAAAGATATTCGTCCCGGCAGAAGACGAAGTCGGCGGTAACGGCAACAGTCCGGCGAAGGTGACGAGGGATCCGACCTTCCAACGACCCGAGGCAACCGCATCCAGCGCCATGATGGCGCCTTGCGAGACCCCGACGAAGGCCACCCTGTCGAGCGCGTTTTCGAAACCTTCCCGTTTGATGATCTCGGAGACCACGCCGTCGAACGCTCGACGTGCTGCGTCGATCCGCTCAGGACGCATGATCTGGTCATCGACGGCAAACCACTGACGACCACCTGACCTATGTGGAAACGGCGCGTCCGGCGCGACGAATGCCGTGTCCGGAAGCGTCGCCTGCCAGGAATTTCCCACCGCTTGCATAACGGAGCCACGTCCTCGGATCCCATGGAACAGGATCACCAGATGATCGGCGCGAACCATTCCTTTTTGAGAAGCTGTTTGTTTCTGGGTGCGTTCCGCCTGCAAAATTTGCAAAGGCTTCCCAGCAGGGTCGACCGCCTGGGACATGAGTTTGATTCCGCTGTCCGCAGCCAATACTCGGTCCGGCTTCGCGAGGAGGTAGATCGCGCCGACAAGGATGATGAAGAGAGAGACTAGGGTCGAGAGATGTGACGACGTCATGGGGCGTTCCTGTTGGATCCAATCAACCTGCATTCCAAATGTTCGTTCCGCTTCGCTGCCAGACCGGCGCTGACATTCTCGTTACGGTCATGGTGTCCCTCGAAACGGCCGAGCCCCTGGATCGGGAACAACCCCGCATATCTCCCGTTCGAGCGGATGCACCACTGCGCACTCAAGGAGATTTCAATGCAGCGATTTGCAGACAAGGTCGTCGTCGTGACTGGCGCAGGCTCAGGAATAGGTAAGGCGACAGCGGAGCGTTTTCTCGACGAAGGCGCTATCGTTACACTGGTCGGCCGCACGAAATCGAAGCTCGAAGACGTCGCCAAGCCTTTCCGTGATGATCAATTTATGATCGCTGAGGCGGACGTTTCGAATGAGGACGAGGTAAAGGACCTGATTTCTCGCACCGTCGAGAAGTTTGGACGCTTGGACGTTCTCGTCAACAATGCTGGTGTCGTCGCCGAGGGCGATGTCGGCACCCTGACCACAGACGATTGGCGTACAGTGATGGCAACGGATGTCGATGGCGTCTTCTACGCCAGCCGTGCGGCGCTCCCGCATCTGAAGGCGTCGCGCGGCTCGATCGTCAACGTCAGCTCGGTGTCCGGCATGGGCGGCGACTGGGGCATGGCCTCATCCAACGCCGCCAAGGGTGCGGTGACCAATCTTACGCGGGCTATGGCCATGGACCACGGGAAAGACGGCGTCAGGGTGAATGCGGTGTGTCCAAGCCTGACACGAACAGGCATGACCGAAGACATGATGGACGACGACAAGCTGATTGCGAAGTTCAACGAACGGTTCGCACTTGAGGGACCCGGCGAGCCCGAAGACGTTGCGGCCGTAATCGCATTTCTTGCAAGCGACGATGCGCGCTTCGTGACGGGGGTCAACCTGCCT
>JBQGDG010000018.1:0-50432 GCA_052038935.1 Neorhizobium sp.
CAGGGCGGAAAGCGCCCGGTCGGGACGGAACAGCGAATAGAGCGTAACGTTCTGGCTGGCAGCATATTTCAGATAGACGCCCATGTGATCCTGCAGGTTCCGCCCGACCTCCGGCAGGGATACGAGCGGCTCAATGCCGAGACCCTTCAGCCTCTGCGGGTCGCCGATGCCGGAAAGCTGCAGCAGTTGCGGAGAATTGATGGCGCCCGCGCTGAGAATGATCTCCCGGCGCGCCTTCACCGCGCCGGGCTGGCCGCCCCGCTCTATCCTGAGAGAGGACGCCCTGCCGTTTTCAAGCTCTATCGACGTCACCAGCGTCTTCGTCCATACCGCAAGGTTCGGGCGGTTCATCACGGGCCGAAGATACGCCGTGGAGCTGCTCACGCGCCGTCCGTTGAGCACGTTGAAGTCGTAGACGCCGAGGCCCTCCTGGACCGCGCCGTTGAAATCCTCGTTTGCCGCGAACCCCTCCGCATGCCCAGCGGCCAGGAAGGCCCGGTAAAGCGGGTTGGCCGCCTTCGCCCTCTCGACATGAAGAGGGCCGCCCCGTCCGTGAAACGCGTCACCGGGGCGCTCGGGATTGTGTTCGGCACGGCGAAAATATGGAAGCACGTCGTCGTATCCCCAGCCGGCAAGGCCGAGCTGACGCCAGGTATCGTAGTCCCTGCGGGTTCCGCGCATATACATCATGCCGTTTATGCTGGAACTGCCGCCGAGAACCTTTCCCCGCGGCCACTTGATCACGCGGCCGTCCAGGCCGGCCTGGGGTTCGGTCTCGTAATGCCAGTTGCTCGGCCTCCAGAAATAGGCGGCGCCGGCGAGCATCGGAATGGAGAATACCGGGTTGCGGTCGGAACCGCCCGCTTCGATCAGGAGGACGCTGTTGCCGGCATCCTCCGACAGGCGATTGGCCAGCACGCATCCCGCCGAACCGGCGCCCACAATGATGAAATCGAATTCCTGCATCCCCTCCCCCTCTCCTCAGTAAGGCAGCTCGGCTCCGTTCATGGCGATCGCCTGGCCGCTGACATATTCGGCATCGTCGCTCGCAAGCCAGGACACTGCGGCGGCGACATCGGCCGGCGTGCCGAAACGGCCCCAGGGAACGCTCGCCCGGAACGCCTCGATGATTTCTTCCGGCGCCTTGCCGCTCACCCGTGCGAACCCGTCCGCTATGCCCTTCCAGAACGGCGTCTCGATATGACCGGGCGTGTAGCAGTTGACCCGGATCCTGTGCCTGGCGAGCTCCATCGAAAGCGATTGGGTCAGGGAGACGACAGCAGCCTTGGAGGCACAGTAATGTGCAAGATTGGCCGCCCCGCGTCGTCCCGCTCCGGAGGACGCATTGATGATGACGCCACCGGTCCCTTGGGAGATCATCTGGCGCGCGGCCGCCCGCGCTCCGAGGAAAACGCTGTGCAGATTGACTTCGGTCACGCGCTTCCATTCGTCGAAGTCCATCTCCACCACCGGATTGATGGCGATCACCCCGGCGTTGCAGACGATCACGTCGAGCTTTCCGAACGCCGCGACGGTGTCGGCAACGGCCCTGTCGACCGAGGCTTCGTCGGCCGCGTCGCCCGTAAGGGAAATCAGGCGATCGTCATTATTGTCGGCTTTGGTCGGCTTCAGATCGAAGCCCGCGACCCGAGCGCCTTCCGCCAGGAAGCGCTCCACGATCCCCAGACCTATCCCGCTGGCGCTGCCGGTGACCAGGACGGTTCTTCCCGAATGGCTCTGCATGCCCGTTCCCCTCTTTTGTCGAGCTTCGCGAATGCTGCCCGCAGATCCGCGGCGCAGCTTTTTGACGGCTGCGGATCGCCGAGCGCGATCCGACCGCGCCGTGTCACCAGGCTGCCTCGTAGATCTGCAGCGCATCTGCTTGCGAGACCGGGCGCGGATTGTTGACCAGCAGGCGTTGCTGCTTCATCGCGTCTCCGGCCATCTTGGGAAGCGCCTCACGGGGTATGCCGACGTCGCGGAGACGGGGCGGCAAGCCGAGGCGGAGCGAAAGCTGCTGCAGCGCCTCGATGAAGGCGGCGCATCTTTCGCCGGATGGAACGCCGGCGAGATCGGGAAACGCCTCATGTGCCAGCCCGGCATAGAGATCGCCTGCGACGGTGGCGTTGAAACGCAGGACATGGGGCAGAACGAGCGCGTTCGAAAGCCCGTGAGGAATGTGAAAGGTGCCACCGATCGGATAGGCCAGCGCGTGCACCGCGGCGACCGGCGAATTCGCGAATGCCTGCCCGGCCAGCATGGAGCCGAGCAGCATCTCCCCTCGCGCCCGCGCGTTCCTGCCATCGGCGACCACCGCTTCGATATTGGCGCCGAGCAGACGCAACGCCTCCCGCGCAAGCATTTTCGACAACGGGTTGTTGTTGGCATTGGTGGACGCAAAGGCCTCGATCGCGTGGACCATGGCGTCGATGCCGGTCGCCGCCGTGATCGGTGCCGGCAGGCCGAGCGTCAGATCCGCGTCGAGTATGGCGATATCCGGCAGCAGGACGGCGCTCGACACGCCGCGTTTCTCCTCCTCGCCGACCGTGATGATCGAAACCGGCGTCACCTCCGAACCGGTACCGGCCGTGGTCGGAACCAGCGCCAGGGGCAGTCGCGGGCCTTTTGCATTGCCCACGCCCCAGGCGCCGTCCAGCGCCTCCCCGGATCCCAGCAGGAGGGCCGCAAGCTTGGCGATATCGAGCGAAGAGCCGCCGCCGAAGCCGATGACGCCCGTGGCTTCATGGTCACGCCCGGCCGCGACCGCAGCCATGAGCGTCGTTTGCGACGGATCCGCCTCGACCTGGTCGAAGACGGCGACGGCGATGTCTGCCGTCCGGAGGGAATGGAGGGCGGCATCCACGAGCCCGAGCATGCGGATGCCGGGATCCGTCACCAGCAGAAGGCGACGGCCGAAATCGGCGGCGACGATGTCCCCGAGCCTGGCCGCCGCGCCCTGCTGGAAGACGAGCGAACGGGTGGTATTGAAGATGAAGCTGTTCATAGCGGAGCCGCGATCTTGTCCGATGCGCCATGGCGGAAGGTCCGATCGAGATAGATCAGCGGCTGTTCATCGTCCTCGCTCAGTCGCACCTCGCGGATCTGGCCGAAGAAGATCGTGTGTGAATGATAGGGGAGCGTATGCACGACTTCGCAATCGAAAGCGGCGAGTGCTGCCGTCAGCATCGGCGAACCGGACGCCATCTGCGCCCAGTCGCCGTTGGCAAAACGCTCGTCCCGGCGCGAAGAACTGCTGAACTGGCCGGCGATGTCGGCGCAGCCGGCGGGCAGGAAGTTGACGCAGAATGCACCGTACCTGGCGATGATGTCGTGAGCGGAGGCGTTCTGGTTGACGCAGATCAGCAGTGTCGGAGGGTCGGCGCTGACCGAATTCACCGCCGTCGCGATCAGGCCGCCGCGCACATCGCCCCGTCCGCTGGTGATCAGCGACACGCCCGATGCGAGCCGCCGCATGCCCGCCTTGAACTTGGCGGCCAGAGCTTCGGTTTCAATCTGATCTGCCTGATTCATGTCGTTTCCCTCTTGTCGTCGGCATCGATCGCAGGCCTTTCCCTTGTTACCGGGAGCGTTTTTCGGCCTCGTCCTGCATCCTTCTTGTGGCGAGGATGTTTTCGTTTCGCCAGGCCTGACGCCCGGGCAGGTCGTCGAGCGGCACCTTTGCGAGGAGCTCCGCATGGATGGAGCTCACCAGACCGTCCGGCCATTCGTAATCGGTGCGGGCGCTGCGCCCCATATGGCGCATCATGTCTCCCAGATGATCGACGAAGCCCTGGAAACCTCCGGCCGCATTGAGATGGGCCACCTCGAAAGGTCCGATCGTCGCCCAGCGCAAGGCAAGGCCGTCCGTGATCACCCTGTCGATATCCCGGGCGCTGCAATATCCCTCGCCGACCAGATGCATCGCCTCGGCGACAAGGGTGTACTGCAGCCGGTTCAGCAGGAAGCCGTCGATCTCCTTGTTGAGGATGACGGGTTTCATGCCGAGGCCGGCCATGAACTCGTGCGTGCGTGCAACGGTTTCGGGGCTCGTCTTCGGCGTGCCGCATAGCTCGACCAGCGGGATCAGCGAGGGCGGATTGACCGGATGGGCGACGAGCGCCCGCTCCGCGCCCGGGAAGTCGAGGAAGAGCGATCCGGCGATCGCCGACGTCGAGGAAGCCAGGACGGCATCCTGCGGCGTCAGTTCGGCCATTTCCGCAAAAGCCGCCCTCTTGATCGAGACGTCTTCCTTGATGGATTCCTGTACATGCGTCACGCCGTCCAGCGCCGCCTCCAGGCTCTCCGAAAACGTCATGCGAGCAAGGATGGCATCGACGGTCTCCGACAACGCACCGGCGTCATCGAGTATCGAGAGCGTCTTGCGGATGCCCGCCTCGGCCTTTTCATAGGCGGCGAGACCTCCGCTGTCATAAAGCGAGACCTCGCATCCGCCACGCGCGAACACGACCGCCCAGGCGGATCCCACCAAACCAGTTCCGACACAAGCGACCTTGTTCATGTCACGCATCCACCGGCTTTTCGGCGCGAGCCCATTTCCGTTCGAACTCCCATACCTCCTCGAAGCCGATGAGCGAGTTGAATTCCCTGAACGAGAACAACGAGACGTTCGGGGAATTGGATGTGCCTTCGGTCTTCAGTGCGGAAAACACGGTTTCGGCTGCCTGCGCGGCCGCGAGACCGGTTGCCGCGGGATAGATCGCCATGCTGTAACCGATGTCGCGCAGTTCCGATGCGCTGCGGATCGGCGTCAGGCCGCCGTCGGCCATGTTGGCCATGGTCGGCTTGTTGAGCCTGCGGCAGGCGTCCCGCATCTCGTCTTCGCTCTCGAGCGCCTCGACGAACAGCACGTCGGCGCCGGCCGCTCCATAGGCTTCGATCCGCTTCATCGCGCCTTCGAAACCTTCCGACTGCCGGGCATCCGTGCGGGCGATGATCAACGTCTCGGGATTTTTCCGCGCGTCGCAGGCAACCTTGATCTTCTCGACCATGTCGATCACCGGAACGATCCGCTTGAACGGCGTGTGACCGCATTTCTTCGGAAACTCCTGGTCCTCGATCTGCACGGCGGTAACGCCCGCTTCCTCGTAACCGATGACGGTGTGGTGAACGTTGAGCAGGCCGCCGTAACCGGTGTCGGCGTCGGCGATCACACCACCGTTGACGGTTTCGCAGAGGGTGCGAACCCGGTCGACCATCTGGGAATAGGTGGCGATGCCGGCATCGGGAAGTCCATAGGCCGAGGCGGTCATCCAGTAGCCGGAGGCATAGGCGAAATCGAGCCCCATCTTGTTGAAGACGACCGCGGCGATCATGTCGTGGATCCCGGGAGCAACGACGAACTGTCCGGATTGAAGGGCTTTTTTGAGAACGGGTTTCGACATCGATCAGGATCTTTCAAGAGACTGCATGTAGGTGATGACTTCGGCCTCGCTGACGACATCGCCATATTTGGCGTCCATGTCGAAAAGGTTGGCTTCATGGGGAGCGGGGTGCCGGTCTCCGACGCCCTCGCGAACGATGATCGGGATGAAACCGTGCGAGCAGCAGTCGACGCAGGTGGCACGCACGCAGCCGCTGGTAGACAGGCCCGTATGGATGAGCGTGTCGACGCCCATGGAGGCCAGCGTGGATGCAAGCGACGTGCCGAAGAAGGCGCTCGGATATTGCTTCGAAATCACGACTTCATGCGGTTCGACCGTCATGCCCTTCGGCCATGCCCCCATCGGACTGCCCTCGACGAAATTGTGCAGCGTCATGGATTTCTGGTAGAAGCGGCCGCCGTCGACACCGCCGGGCTTGTAGACGACATTGGTGTAGATGACCGGGATGCCGACATCCCGCGCAACCTTCTGCAGCCTCAGAGCCGAGGCGAGTGCATCCTCGACGCCGGCATAGAGGGCGCAGTCCTTGTCGAAATAGGCCTCGACGAAATCGATCATGATCAGTGCCGGACGCTTGCCGAAGCCGATGCGCTTGCCGAAGGCACGTTTGTAGTTGTCGCCGAGGGCTTCCTGTTCACTCAAGGGCTTTCTCCGGTTCCAGATCGTTGAAGAATGCAAGCTGTTGCGGCTGCAGATAGAGCCAGGGCGAGAGCCTGCCCTGCTCTGCCTCGAAGCGCCTTATGTCCTCGCCGTCGTCGCGCAGGATCGAACCGATTTCGTCGAGCCCGCTAAGCAGCGCCTCCTTGCGGTAGGCGTCTATGTCGAAGGCGATTTCCCGTCCGCCTGCAAGCGAGATGGTCTGCGCGACGAGATCGACGCTGATCGTCTCCTCGTTGCCGGCCGCCTCGCGGATCGCCGTAAGTTCGTCGCCCGACTTGATGATCGGCAGGACGCCGTTCTTGAAGCAGTTGGCATGGAAGATTTCGCCGAAGCTTTCGGCGATGATGCAGCGTATGCCGAAATCGGCAAGCGCCCATACGGCCTGCTCGCGGCTGGAGCCCGTGCCGAAATCCTTCGCGGCGACGAAGATTTCGGCCTTGTCGAAGGGAGGCCGGTCGAGAATGAACGGCTCCTTCCCCGAAGGGCCGCGACGGCGTTCGTTGAACGCATGTTTCGCCAGGCCGACCTTGTCGAGAAGCAGCAGGAAACGGGCCGGAAAGATGATGTCGGTATCGACCGCATCCTCGTCCAGATAGGCGGCAACGCTGCTGACCGTGATGAAGGGCTTCATGCGACTGCCTCGAGATTGATGTCGCGCACGTCCGTGAGCCTTCCGGTCAGCGCCGCCGCCGCCGCCATCGGCGGGCTCATCAGATGCGTCCGCCCCCCCTTGCCCTGCCTGCCTTCGAAATTGCGGTTGGAGGTGGAGGCACAGCGCTCGCCCTCGGACAGCCGATCGTCGTTCATGGCCACGCACATGGAGCAGCCGGAAGCGCGCCATTCGAAACCCGCGTCGATGAAGATCCGGTCGAGGCCTTCCGCCTCCGCCTGCTCGCGAACGGCAGCCGAACCCGGCACGACGATAGCGGCGACGTTGTGGGCGACCTTATGTCCGTTCACGACGGATGCCGCCTTGCGCAGGTCCTCGATCCTGCCGTTGGTGCAGGAACCGATGAAGACACGATCGATGCGGATGTCGGCCAGCCGTGTGCCGGCCGCAAGGCCCATATAGTCGAGGCTGCGCTGGATGCGCGCCCGCCGCGCCGCGTTCTGCTCCTCTGCCGGATCCGGCACGCGCTCGGTTATCGGCGCGCATTCCTCCGGCGTCGTCCCCCAGGATACGAAGGGGGCGAGCCGCGCCACATCGATTGTCACTTCCCGGTCGAAGACTGCATCCTCATCGCTTGCCAGCGTTCGCCACGCGGCCATGGCGACGTCCCAGTATTCGCCGGCGGGAGCTAGCGGGCGTCCCTTGAGATAGTCGAACGTCTTCTGGTCCGGCCCGACCATGCCGACACGGCTTCCCGCCTCGATCGACATGTTGCAGAGGGTCATCCGCTCTTCCATCGACAGCGCCCGGACCGCCGAACCGGCATATTCGATGGCGTAGCCGACGCCGCCGCCGACGCCGATTTCGGCGATGATTGCCAGAATGAAATCCTTGACCTCGACCCCGGCGGGGCGCTCGCCCTCGAGCAGAATGCGCATCGTCTTCTGCCGGCGCTGCCGCAACGTCTGCGTCGCGAACACGCACTCGCATTCGCTGGCGCCGATGCCGAAGGCGATCGCTCCGAAAGCGCCATGGGTGCAGGTGTGGCTGTCGCCGCAGACCAGCACGACGCCGGGCAACGTGAAGCCCATTTCAGGCCCGATGACATGCACGATCCCGTGCCTCCGGTCGCGCATCGGAATATAGGGCATGCCGAACCGCGTCGTGTTCTCGACCAGACGCGCCACCTGTTTCGAAGCGAGCCCCTCCCGGAGAGGCGAAGCCCTGTCCGTCGTCGGCACCGCATGATCGGCGACGGCAATATGCGCATCGGGGCGTCGAAGCTCCCTGTCCTGCGCCACCAGTCCCGCAAAGGCCTGAGGGCTGGAAACTTCCTGCACCAGATGACGGTCGACATAGAGAAGCGCCGAGCCATCCGGATAGGATTTGACCAGATGGCTGCTCCAGACTTTTTCGTACAGGGTTTTCGGACCGGGTGATGGTTCAGTCACAATATGCTTTCCTTGCGGCGCGGGCGCGCCTGAGGTCTCTCAAGAAATTTTCGGCTGCAGGACGATAAGCTCTTGCGCCGCCGACTTGACGCTTACTATAGTGCTTTTGCATGCGCATGCAATAAGTTTTGATTGCTTGTGTGCCAGCTAACAGAAGGGATACAAAAATGAGACTGGGAGTCGATGTCGGAGGAACGTTTACGGATCTTCTGCTTCATGACGACGCCACCCGACGCACCTATCAGGCGAAAACGCCATCGACGCCGGAAGATCAATCGATCGGCGTTGCGGCAGGCGTAAAACTGATCTGCGAAAAGGCCGGCATCACGCCATCCGATATCTCGCTCATCTTGCACGGCACGACCGTTGCGACGAATGCGGTATTGGAAAACAAGGGTTCGAGGGTAGGACTGCTCGTTACCGAGGGGTTCGAATATACGCTGCATCTGGCGAAATCCTGGACGCCCGGCCCGCTCTTCGGTTGGATCGTCATGGACAAGCCGGATCCGCTCGCATCGCTTGCCGACACGCGCGGCATTCCGGAGCGCATGAATGCCCGGGGAGAGGTGGTCAGGCCGCTCGACCGCGAAAGGGCGATCGCGCTGATCGACGACCTCTGCTCATCCGGCATCGAAGCCCTGACGATTTCGCTCATGCATTCCTATGCAAACCCCGAGCACGAGCAAGCCCTGGCCGATATCGTCCGCGAACGTCATCCCGATATCCCCGTATCGGTATCCTCCGACATCCTGCCGGAGTTCCGTGAATACGACCGGGCGATCACGACCGTCATGAACGACTACGTCCGTCCGATCATGAAGCGGTATCTGTCGCGGATCGAAACCCGCCTCAAGGAAGAAGGCGTTACCGCCCGCCTCCATATCGTCCGCTCGGACGGCGGGCTGATGAGCGCCCAGGCGGCATCCGAGCGCCCCGTCCACACGGTTCTTTCCGGCCCTGCGGGCGGCGTCACGTCGACGGTGATGGTATCGCGTCGCACCGGCATCGGCAAGCTTCTCGCATTCGACATGGGCGGCACCTCCACCGACGTCTCGGTCATCATCGACGGCCAGCCGACGATCTCCCGCTCCACCGAGGTCGGCTCGTTCCCGGCCAAGGTTCCGACGCTCGACGTTCGCTCCGTCGGAGCCGGCGGCGGCTCGATCGCCGAAGTCTCCGACCTCACCAAATCCCTGCGCGTCGGCCCGCGCAGCGCCGGTGCCCGGCCCGGCCCGGTCGCCTACAGCCGTGGCGGCACGGAGCCGACCGTCAGCGACGCCAATGTCGTTCTCGGTTATCTGCCGCCGGTCCTTCTCGGCGGCGACATGAAGCTCGATGTCGATGGCGCACGCGCTGCGGTCGCCAGGATCGGCGATGTGCTCGGCCTGTCGCCCGAAGACGCCGCACAGGGCATAATCGACATCGCCAACGAGGTGATGCTCGGCGCGTTGCGGGTCATCACCGTCCAGCGTGGCCTCGATCCGCGCGACTTCGGCATTCTCGCCTTCGGCGGCGCCGGCCCCCTGCATGCCAATGCGATGGCCGAGCTGCTCGGCTGCTATCCCGTCGTCGTTCCGGCCAATCCGGGCGTATTGTCGGCGCTCGGCTTTCTGGAATCCGAATTCAAGAACGAATTCGTCCAGACCTTCATCCGCTCGACGAAGGAACTCGATGCCAGGGACGTCTGGTCCCGCTTCGATCAGCTCGAAGACAAGGCCAAGGCTTGGCTCGAGGAGGAAAAGGTCCCGGCCGGCGAAGGCAAGCTCAAGTTCTCCGTCGATCTGCGCTACGAGCAGCAGGGTTTCGAAGTCACGATCGACCTCGACAACGACGTGCTGAATGAAAAGGGCGCTTTGAAGCGGGTCTTCGACAAGTTCCACGAAACCCACGAACGGCTCTATGGCGTCCGCTTCCACGTCCCGGTCGAACTCGTGGCGCTGCGCGTCATTGCAAGCGGCGCGACCCTGCCGGTCGAGGAATCCGCTCCAGCGGATGCCGCGAAGGATGGCGGCGCCGTGATCGAAACGCGTCCGAGCTACTTCAAGGGCCAGTGGGTCGACACGCCGAACTACGACCGTTCGAAGCTCGCCGCCGGCGAAAAGGTGCAGGGCCCGGCGATCATCCGCCAGTACGACACCACGACCGTGCTCCTGCCCGATCACTATGCCGAGGTCGATCCGCACGGGAACCTGCTGATCTGGCCGAATTCCAGGGCGAACTGACCAAGGGGAACAAAAATGAGCAAAGTTGATCCGATTACCCTCGATATCATCGAGAACGCGCTGAAGAATGCCCGCTTCGAGATGGACGGCGTTGTCGTCCGCATCGCGCTGTCACCGGTCATTCGCGAACAGCACGACGAATTTCCTATGATCTGCAACGCCCGCGGCCAGATGGTTGTCGGCCAGTTCGGCTCCTATATTCCGGCGATCGTCGAACAGTTCGAGGGCGACCTCAACGAGGGGGACGTCTTCGTCTGGAACGATCCCTACGCCTGCAAGGGTTCCATCTCGCACAACAACGACTGGTGCGTGATGATGCCCATCTTCCATGAAGGCGTTCTGGTCGGCTTCTCGTCGATCTTCGGCCACATGGTCGATGTCGGCGGCAAGGTGCCGGGCTCCATGCCGTTCGACGCACGGTCGATCTGGGAAGAGGGCCTGCGCATCCCGCCCGTACGCATCTACGAGAAGGGCAAGATGAACGAAGGCGTGCTGAGCATCATGCTCAACAACACCCGCACGCCGGACATGAACCGCGCCGACCTGATGGCTCTGATCGCAGGATGCCGTACGGCGGCGACACGCGTACGGGAACTCTGCGACCGCTTCGGCCGCCAGACCTACATGGACGCCTGCGACATGCTGCTCGACCGCACCCGCGAGGCGATGAAGGTGCTGATCGACAAATACATCTCCGAGGAGCCCGTCACCTTCACCGACTATGTCGATGACGACGGCATCGGCAACGGCCCGTTCAAAATGACGTTGTCGATTTACCGCAAGGGCGACAAGGCGGTGTTCGACTGGACGGGAACCGACGACCAGGCGGAAGGCCCGATCAATTTCCATATCCACGAAGGCCTCTGCAAGCTGTTCTTCGGCGTCTACATGATCATGGCCTTCGACCCGTCGATCCTGTTCAACGAGGGCTTCTACGACCTGTTCGAGGTCGTTCTGCCGGAAGGAAGCCTGCTTAATCCGCGCTTCCCTGCGGCGCTCTCGAACCGCCTGAACACCCATACGCGCTTCTTCGATTGCCAGGCAGGCGCTCTCGGCCAGCGCGCTCCGCACCTGTCCATGGCTGCCGGCTATGGCACCAGCCCGCACTTCATCTTCACCGGACACGACAAGGACAACAAATATTTCCAGCTGATGGAGCTTCTGTTCGGCGGCGTGCCGGGCAGACCGCGCGGAGACGGGCTGGACGGTCACGCCTGGTGGCCGCTCTTCTCTGCGACGCCGATCGAGTACATCGAGAACTACTATCCGGTGCTCGTCGAGAGTTATCGCCCGATCCGTGATTCCGGCGGCGCCGGCCTCAACCGCGGCGGTGCCGGCATCGCCAAGACCTATCGGCTGCTCGAGCCCGGCAAGGTCTCGATCCATGATGACCGCGAAGTCGTGCCCCCATGGGGGATCAACGGAGGCCTCTATGGCGGAACGTCCAGCAAGTGGATCATCCGCAAGGGCAGCGAGGCACCGGAACGCATACCTTCGAAAATCGACAATCTCGCCGTCAACGAAGGCGACGTCATCGTCTTCAACACAGCCGGATCCGGCGGCTGGGGCGATCCCCTCGACAGGCCGGCGGAAAGCGTTGCCCGCGACGTCCGCTACGATCTCGTTTCTGCCGAGCAGGCGCGGGACGCCTATGGCGTGGTAATCGGCAGCGACGGCGAGGCCGACGAGCGATCGACGGCATCTCTGCGCGCCGACATGAAGAAAAAGCGCGGTGAACCGGAACCGTTCAACTTCGGATACTTCCCGGAAGCCGCCGAATAATCGGATTACGGCAGCAAAAAGTGAACCCCGCCGGTACGCCGGCGGGGTTTTTTGTATCTGCGCGATGGAAAATGAAGGGGACGCAGCCGATAGCTCAGGAGGATACGGCAGGCACCAGCAGTCGGGTGATTTCAGCGATATCGGAAACGCTTTCCAGCCGTTCGACGGCGTCTACGAGCCTCGCCCCCTCGCCTTCCGGCAGCGCGCAATTGCTGCGCCAGTTCCTCATGAACTTGTCGATGTTCTGTTCTGCCGTCAAAGGCGCCTTGGGATGGCCAAGAACGTGGAGGATCTCCAGTTCATGCCGTGAGCCATCGCGCAGCGTCAGGACGAAGCGCTGCGGGTTCATGGCATTGAGGTCGGGATTGTCGTCTTCGGTCACGCTCACCCTGCCTGCCAGCAAATGGGTCACCGGATCGTTTAGCACCTCCTCGCCGAGGAATTCCGCCACATCCACCTTTCCGTGGCGCAGGAACGTCGCTGCGACGAAGGGTATGCAGAGCTTGGCATAGTTCGGATCGGGCGCCGGAATGTCCGGCCGCCCCACCTGGCGCGCCACCACGGGCGGCACGAAGCAGTCGAGGCTCGCCACATCCTCAGCCGCGAAGCCGAGACGCGCCTTGAACCGCATCAGCGCATCGATCGTGCCATGGGTCAGCCGGCCGCTGGGGAACGGTTTGTGCGCCAGTTCCTCCACCTGGAACTCGCGTCCGATACGGTCGATTTCCCCCTCGATGGAAAAAAGGTCGTTCTCGAAAAGGCGGAAATAGCCGTGACGCCCGGTGAATATGTCCTTCGGGCCGTCGAAGCCCGCTGCTGCAAGCTCGGCGCTCACAAGCCCGGCGCGCCCGGCGAAACCGACCTGCAGCGCCAGGCAGGGAGAGCCCTCGACATGGGCCTGCATGGTACCTGAGGCTTGCGAATACTGGATGCCGAGTGCGTTGGCGGCAAGCCGCTCGTCGAAACCGGAAAGCTTCGCGATTGCCGCGGCCGCGCCGAAGCCGCCGGCCGTCGAGGGGCGGAAGAAGCGCAGCGTCCCGCGTGCCGCAAACCCCAGAAACGTTGCGATATCCACGGCGGCGACGACGGCAGCGATGAAGGCCTTTCCGTCGACAGGCGCGCCGCCCTGAGCGACACGGCGCTCCGAATAGGCGATTGCCGACGAAAGGATTGCCGCCATCGGATGAAGGACGGCCCGTTCGTGGACACAGTCATATTCCAGCGAATGGATCTGGTAGCCGTTGACGAACGCGGCCGATGCGGCGGGCAATCGGTCGACCGATCCCCAGACGCTTGCCTCTGGTGCGCCGCCCCAGGATTTGGCCAGCCGTCGAAGATTTTCCACGCCGGTTCCGTTGGCACCGGCGATGCCCACCCCGATCGTATCGAGAATGAAGGTCTTTGCGCAGCGGATGGCCGAGGCAGGAAGATCGGTGAAATCGAGATCGACCAGATGCCGCACGAGATGCGGCATCGGGTCGATGACATCGGCGGATGAGGCACCCATGACTATCCTCCGTATCCTGCCAGGCGGGGAAGCGCGAGGAACAGGTCCGGCAGGAATATGACGGCGATGGTGACCCCGAACTGGATCGCGATATACCCCCAGATCTCGCTGACGATCTCGCCGAGTTTCAGTCCCGACAGGCCGCACATGACGAAAAGCAGCACGCCGACCGGCGGTGTCAGCATGCCAACGATCAGGGTCAGGATGAAGACGAGCGCAAAATGCACGGGGTCGATGCCGTATGCATCCGCGATCGGCACGAAGATCGGCACCAGCATCACGTAGGCGGCCGTCGATTCCATGAACGTGCCGACCACGACGAGCAGCACGAACACCAGGAAGAGGAACATCACCGGATCGGAGGTTATTCCCTGCAGCGTGTCGGCGAGCAGATCCGGCAGGTTATCGATCGAAAAGATGAAGGTGATGATGGATGCAAAGGCGATGATCGTCGTCACGGCGGCAGTGGTCAGCCCCGCGCCGAGAAGTGCAGGCGGCAGATCCGAAAGCTTGAGTTCCTTCGTGTAGAAGAAGCCGAGCAGCAGGGCGAGGACGACGGCGATGGCACCACCCTCGGTCGCCGTGAAGATGCCGCCGGCAATGCCGCCGATGATGATGACCGGCAGCATCAGAACGGGAGATGTGCGCACGGCCTCGCGGCCGACCCTCCTGATATCGAAGGGTTCGCCGGTAACCGGATATCCCCTGCGGACCGATATGGCATAGACGTAGAGCGACATCAGCCCGGCAATCAGGAAGGCTGGCAGGACGCCGCCGAGCAGCAGTGCCGGCAGCGAGAGCCCCGGCCCTGCGATGGAGGCATACACGATCATGGCCGTGCTCGGCGGCAGGATGGGGCCGAGATTGGCGGCCGCCGCGATGAGCCCCGCCCCGAACCGCACGCCATAGGCCTGCGACATCGGCTTCAGCAGCGCCGATCCCAGCGCCGACGCATCGGCAACGGCCGTGCCGGACACGGATGACAGCCCAAGCGCCGACATGATCGTTACCTGCCCCAATCCCCCCTTCACGCGTCCCACGATCGTGTTGGCGAAGCCGATGGCGAGACTGACGACGCCGCCCTTCACCATCAGCTCGCCGGCGAGCATGAAGAACGGGATGGCGAGCAGAGGGAACGAATTGATCGAGAACATCATCCGCGAGGCGACGAGTTCGAGCGGGAGTTCCGAAAGATAGACGCCGACGAGGCCTGCAAGGCCGAAGGCGAAACCGAGGGGGATGGCAAGCAGGCAGAAAACGAAAAACAGCAGGCTGATGAGCAGGCTCATGACGAACTCCTGGCGAAGCCGACGCGAGGGCGCCCGGCGGCGCCTGCTTCGGTCGGTCCAGCGGAAATGGATGGCTGTAGGAAGACGGGGAGAAGGGAACCGGCCCCTTCTCCCCGCGCTAGAGTATATCGACCGCGAGCCTGACGGCCCGCTCGCCACGCAGGAATTCCTGGACGAGATGCAGGATCGAATGCACAGATCCGATCAGCACGGGGAAGAAGAACCATGCCGCCGAAAGCGGGATCGTGTTGAGCCGCTCCGCCGAACGTTCGCCGATGCTGATCCAGGCGCCATAGGCGACGACGCCGAGAAGCACCACCACCATCACCACGCCGATGCGGTAGGTCACCCGCTGAAACTCACGCGAGAGACGGCTTTCGAGCGCCGTGATCGCCACGTTGAGGCCCTTGACGATGCAGAGCGGCATGCCGAGGAAACATATCCAGATGAAGGTCATGCGGCTCAGCTCGTTGGAATAGACGAGCGAACCGCCGAGGAAGTAGCGTGCGGCCACATCCGCCGTGATGATCGCCACGAGCATCGCCATGAGAAGGACGATCACGGCCTGGGCGGCGAGGTCGATCCAGGAAAGCGCCTTGCTCATTTCGTCTTTTCCGCATCGACCGCGGCAACGAAACTGTCGAACACGTCCGCGCCGACGGTATCGCGCACCTTCTGGTAGACGGGTGCCGTCGCGTCGCGGAACACCGTGCGCTGCTCTGGCGTCAGTTCGGTAAAGTCGACATCGTGCTTGAGCAATTGCTGCAGGTTGTCGTTGTCCTGCGCCTCGGCGAGCCGGCGCTGCTCGAGAGTGGCCAGCCTGCCGGCTTCCTTGATCGCCGCCTGATCTTCAGCCGAAAGACGGTCGAACGCGCGCTTGCTCACGGCAAAGACGATAACGTCGAAGAAATGCCCCGTATTCGTCATGAACTTCTGCTTCGCATCGTAGAGCTGGAAGTTGTTGATGACCGTGTAGGGATTCTCCTGGCCGTCGACGACGCCCTGGCTCATCGCCGCAAACATCTCGCTGGCATCGATGGAAGTCGGGCTCGCGCCGAGAAGCTCGAAGGTGGCGATATGGACGGGATTGTTCTGCAGCCTGATCTTCAGACCCGCGACGTCCTTGGGTTCCTTGATCGGATGCTTGGCATTGGTGATGTTGCGGAAGCCGAGTTCCATGATGCCGAGGACGACAAGGCCCTTTTCCTCGAACCGGCCGGCGATCTCCTGCCCGACGGGGCCGTCCATGACCTTGAAGGCCGTCTGGCGGTCGGGAAATACGAAGGGCAGATTGGTGACGCCAATTGCCGGCACCTGCGCGTTATAGAAGGCAGACGAGACGAAGACCCCGAAATTGATACCGCTCTGCGCCTGATTGATCATCTCCGGCGCCTGGCCGAGTTCGCTGTTGGCGAAGACCTTTACCGAATGCCGGCCTTCGGTGCGCTTTTCCACTTCCTCGGCGAAAACAGTCTTCAGCGCGATCGTAGACGCATGCTTGTCACCGAAACCGGATCCGAGGCGCAAGGTGGCAGCGTGAGCGCTCCCCGCGGCGAGCGAAGCAATCGTCAGAACTGCGGTGATACCCGGCAGCCATCTTCCCATAAGTGTCATGACGTTCCCCTTTTTATAGTCATGAATACGCATTCACGTTACGGCCGATTTCTGGAAGCGTCAACTTTCGTTTACGAGATGAAGCATAAAATTGACTACGCAATCACTCCGGTATCGGTCGGTATTACGCCCGCGGTGGCCCCGCCGAGCTATTCCGCTGTCCAGCCGCCGTCGATGAGCAGGGAAGCACCTGTCATCAAAGCCGACGCCTCAGAGGCGAGGAACACGAGCGCGCCCATCAGATCCTCCGGCTGCCCCAGGCGGCCAAGTTTGATCTTGCCGAGAACACCGGCCCGAAACGCGGGATCGTCGAGAAAAGGCCTTGTCATCGGCGTCTCGATGAATGTCGGGCAAATCGTATTGCTGCGGATCCCGTGCGGCGCGAGTTCGACCGCCATGGCCTTCGACAGCCCCTCGATTGCCCATTTCGAGGCGCAGTAGACGGTCCGGTTGACGGCCCCGACATGTCCCATCTGGGACGAGACATGAATGATCGATCCGGGCCGCCCTGCAAGGATGAGCCCTTTTGCAACCGCCTGCGCGACGAAATAGGCGGCACGGACGTTGAGGGACATGACGGCGTCGTAATCCCCGACGGTCATGTCGACGAAGGGGCCGGGACGGTTCGTGCCGGCATTGTTGACGAGAATGTCGAATATTCCCGCCTCGGCGATCGCCGCGGAAACCGACGCCTCGTCGGTGACGTCCAGCACCAGCTCTGTCGCCTTGCCTCCGCGGGTCTGTATTTCGGCTGCAACGGCGCCGATTTCGGCGGGCGAGCGGGCGCAGAGCACGACTTCGGCGCCCGCCTCCGCAAGCGCCGCCGCAGCCGCCACGCCGATTCCCCGCCCGGCGCCCGTGACAAGCGCCCTGCGGCCATCCAGCCGGAACGACGGCGTGGACGGCAACACTTCCGATTGGACGGTTCCCATCGTCATGCCTTCTTGCGCGACGTCATGCGCGGCATGACGTTCGCGATGAAATCGGGCACGTCAGTCGCAAAATCCGGAAATGCCAGGCAGACACCTTTCAGGCCGTTCGCCGCCAGCGCGTCGAGATGATCCGCAACCTTCTGGTAGGAGCCCACGATATAGGGCACCGACATGAAGGTCGCCGGCTCCGGATCCAGATGCAGGTAGTCGATGCGGTTCTTGTCCATTCCGGAGACGCGCATCCATTCCTTGATGGCCACCTCGTCGCGATTTTCGAGATAACGATCCTTCTCGGCCATCGCCTCCTCGTCGGTCTCGGCGGCGATCACGTTCAGGAGGGTCAGGGAATTGACCTCGCGGCCATGGGCTGCGGCCAGACCGGATATCTTCTTCGCCACTTCGCCCAGCTGGTCGGCGGTATCGTTCATCCGCCCGATGAAGGAATAGTCGGCCTGCTTGGCGACGAAGGCAAGCGCGCCTTCCGATTGCCCTGCACAGACCACTTCCGGCAGGGATGCCGGTTTCGGCCACGAGCGGCAGTCCTCGATGGTGAAATACTTGCCCTTGAACGTGACGCTCTCTTCGGTCCAGAGCCGCTTGAGGATAGTCAGATATTCGTCGGCATATTCGTAACGGTTCAGGTAGTAGTCGTCGTCGCTCCACAGTCCCATCTGGGCGTATTCGAACTTGTTCCAGCCGGCGACGATATTGACGACGAAGCGGCCTTCGCTCACGTCGCTGACGGTCGCGGCCATCTTCGCAAGAACGGCCGGGTTCATCGTGCGAACAGCGACGGAAGCGATGAGCTTGATCTCGCTCGTGACAGCCGCGAGCGCGGACATCAGGGTGAAGGATTCCAGCGCGCCGTCCCAGTGCCTGGATTCGCCGCCATAGCCGCGCCATTTGACCTGCGACAGCAGGAATTCCATGCCAGCCTTCTCCGCTGCAAGGCTGACGTCGCGATTGAGCTTCCAGCTCGCCTCGTTCTGGGGAGGATGTCCCTTGGCTATGATCAGTCCACCCGTCGTGCTTGGCAGGAAGAGACCCAGTTCGAGATAGCTGCCCATGGCGTTCCCTTTTTTTAGAATACGTATGCAGAATTCCGCCACTCCACGTCGGTGTCAAGGCTTGGTTAGGCTATTCCGCGAGCGAAGGAGGTCGGTTCGCTGGTGAAAACGACGGGCATCGCCACGCCTTCCCCCTGTCCAGCCCCACATCTGGAGCGTTTTTGTCGTCTGCCTCCAGCGGGAAAATAGCCATTGACAAAACAATCGCCCCACTGAAAGATGCAATGAATACGCATGCGAAATGCGAACAGGGATCGCTAAAGGCAAAGCCGGCGACATTGAAGGGAACGACAAAATGGGAAAGAAAATCAGCTATCTCGCCATCGTCGCCGGACTGCTGGCCGCGGGCGTAAGCAGCCTCCCGGCTCACGCCGACGAGGCGTCCGAGGGTGTCGCGCGCGCCACCGAAATCATCGAGGCACACCGCAAGCCGCCGGTCTACAAACCGGCCGGCGAACCCTTCGACATTCAGGCAGTCGCCAAGGGCAAGACGATGCTGTCGATCCCCAACACGAGCGCCAACCAGTTCCTCAAAGGCATCATCGCCAGGGAAATCGCGGTCGGCAAGGAAATCGGCCTCAACGTTCGCGAATGGGAAAACCAGGGTCAGCCGAGCCAGTGGGTGCAGGGCATCGAATACGCCATCCAGAACAAGATCGATGTCGTCGACCTGATTTCCGGCGTCAATCCGGCGGTCGTCGAGCCGCAGCTCCAGTCAGCCAAGGACGCCGGCGTCAAGGTCTTCACCTCGCATTTCTACGATCCGTCGCAGCCCGCCAGCAAGTTGCTGGAAGGCGATCTTCCCGTGAGCTTCTACGGTCAGGGCTGGCTGCTCGGGAACTGGATGATCTACAAGACCTCGGGCGACGCTCACGCGATCGTCGTCAAGTCCGATGAAGTGCCGCCGACCGCCCCGCTGGTGCAGGGCATTCGCGATGCCTTCACCAAGAACTGCCCGAAATGCACGATCGTCCAGGAAATCAACGTCGGCATCACGGAGTGGGGCACGAAGATCCAGCCCTCGGTCCAGTCCGCGCTCATCTCCCGGCCGAACGCCAACTACGTCATCCCAATCTATGACAGCATGACCCAGTTCGTCGTGCCTGCCGTCGAACTGACGGGCAAGAGCGAGATGGTCAAGATCGCCACCTCCAACGGCACGCCTTTCGTTCTCGACTTCATCCGCGAAGGCAAGGTCGAGATGGATATCGGCGAGAGCCTCGACTGGATCGCACGCGCGACGATCGACGGCTATATGCGGAAACTCGCCGGTCTGCCGATGCCGAAGGATATCGGGGTTCCCTACTACATCTTCGATGCATCCAACGTCGAGACCGCAGGCGTTCCGGCCGAGCCCAACAAGGGCTACGGAGAAGACTACGTGAAGGGCTTCCAAGAGACCTGGAAGATGAAGTGATCGCCATGACGGACCTGCATCGAAGCGGGCTGGGCGATCAACACGGAACGGAAACCCCGGCGCTGCTTGTTTCACGCATCGCAAAGACCTTTGGGGGCGCCCGCGCCCTCAAGGGGATCGACTTCAGTGTCCAGCCGGGCGAAGTGCACGGGCTTCTCGGGCAGAACGGTTGCGGCAAGTCGACTTTCGTCAAGATCCTGTCCGGGTTTCACGCTCCTGATCCCGGCGGCTCGATATCCGTCTTCGGCCGCGAACTGGAGCTGCCGATGCGGCCGGGCGCGTTCCGCGACTATCGCATGACCTTCGTCCATCAGCATCTCGGCCTCGTCCCCTCGCTCTCCGTCCTCGAGAACATGCGGGTAGCCTCGATCACGGCCCTCAAGGCCCGGATCGACTGGAAGGCCGAACGGATAGCCGCCCAGGCCGCGCTCGACCGTTTCGGCGTGGAACTCGATCTCGACGCGCGCACGGGCTCGATTTCCCAGATCGAACGGGCGCTTCTGGCGATCATTCGCGCTGCGGACGACCTGCGCACGGCGGAGCAGAAAGGCGGCGGCAACGGCATTCTCATTCTCGATGAACCGACGCCCTTCCTCCCGCGCGAAGGCGTCGAGCGGCTGTTTGCGCTGGTCCGCCAGGTCGCATCCCAGGGTGACAGCGTCATCTTCATCTCCCACGACATCGATGAAGTCCGCGAAATCACCGATCGCGCCACCATCCTGCGGGACGGACAGGTCAGCGGCTCGCTGGTGACGCGGGACGCCGATCACGACGATTTCGTTGAAGGCATTATCGGCCGCAGGATCACGAGGACGACCAGCCGGGCGCCCGATCACGCCTCCCTCACCGTCAGGGCGACGATCCGCGGCATACGGGAACCGGGCCTTTCCATCCCCGAAATCAGGATCGCCAAGGGCGAGATCCTCGGCCTTTCCGGCCTCATCGGATCGGGCTACGAGAAGGTTCCCTATCTCGTTTTCGGAGCGACCGCGGCAACGTCGGGTCAGCTGGTTCTCGATGGAGAGACCATTGATCTCGCCTCCAATACGCCGCGGCTTTCGGTGAAGCGCGGCATGGCGCTCCTTCCCTCCGACCGGCCGAAGGCGAGCGGCATCGCCAGCCTCAGCATCGCCGAGAACATGCTCATCCTCGACCTGAAGAAATATATGGGTCGCTTCGGCCTGAAGCGATCGGCGATAGCGCGTCGCGCGAGCGAGCTCGCCGCGGAATACGAGGTCCGTCCGAACGATCCGGCGCTCAAGCTCGGCTCGCTCAGCGGCGGCAATGCGCAGAAGGTGCTGCTGGCCAAATGGCTGATCCGGGACCCGAAACTGCTGATGCTCGACGAACCCACGCAGGGCGTGGATGTCGGCACCCGGCAGCAGGTCTTCCAGGTCATCCGCAAGGCGGCGGGCGACGGTGCCGCCGTCGTCTGCGCCAGCTCGGATTTCGAACAGCTCGCCGACCTGTGCACGCGCGTCCTGGTCTTCGCCAGGGGCCGCGTCGTGCACGAACTGACGGGAAGCGACATCAGCAAAGACAACATTGCGGAGGCCTGCTATGGTCACACAAGTATCGACGCAGCCTAACATGAGCGGCTGGACCAGGCAGAAAGTCGGAAGAAACGTCGAGCGCTTCGCTCTGATCGCCGTCTGGCTCGCGATCATTCTCGTCTTCTCGATCATGCTGCCGGGAATATTCCTGAGCTGGACGAACTTCTCGATCCTGTTCGCCACCCAGGCGCCGGGCGCGGTGCTGGCCCTGGCCCTGATCATTCCGCTGACGGCCGGCGACTACGACCTGTCGGTCGGCGCCAATCTGACGCTTTCCGCCGTAACGATCGGCGTGCTGAACGTGGTCTACCAGATTCCGATCGGCTTCGTCGTCCCGATCGCGCTTGCGATCGGCATTCTCGTCGGGCTGATCAATTCGTTCTTCATCGTCTATGTGCGCATCCCTTCCCTGGTGGTCACGTTGGGGACGACCTCCGTCATCACCGGCGTCGTCCAATGGATGACGAATTCCTCGACGATCGGCGGCATCTCGCCGGTGCTGATCAACCTCGTCGCGCGCGGCAGGTTGTTCGGCATCTCCTACGCGTTCTACTACGTCATCCTGCTGGCGATCATCATCTGGTTGATCTTCGAATTCACCCCGCTCGGCCGCCGCATCCTCTTCGTCGGACGCAGCCGCGAAGTCGCCCGCCTTTCGGGGATTGATGTCGGCCGGGTTCGCGTCGGATGTCTCGTTTCGTCGGCCTTCCTCGCATCCCTCGGCGGCGTGATCTATGCCGGCCTTCTCGGAGCGGCCGATCCGTTTTCTGGGCTGAACTACCTCCTGCCCGCATTCGCGGCGGCCTATCTCGGCGCCACCGCCATCATGCCGGGGCGCTTCAATCCCTGGGGCGCAGTGATCGCGGTCTACTTCCTGGCAACCGGCATCACCGGCCTGACCATGCTCGGGATCCCGCTGTGGGTGACCTCTGCCTTCAACGGGGCCGCGCTCATTCTCGCCGTCACCGTCTCGCAGTTTGCCCGTGGCCGTGAAGAAACCGATATCGGCTGAGGAGACACCCGTGGCGAAAAAACCGAAGGCCGTGCTGGTTACGGGCGCGGCAGGCTTCATCGGCAGGCGGGTCGTCCAGGCGCTGGTCGAAAAAGGGCAGCACGTCATCGGTACCGATGTCGCAAGGCCGAGGGACGGCGAACTTCCGTGCGATTTCTATGTCGCCGACGTGCGCGACATCACCCGCCATGCGGGGGTTATCGCACAGCAATGCGACAGCATCGTCCATTGCGGCGGCATTTCCGGGCCCATGCTTCTGAACGACAACGCGGCCGAGGTACTCGACATCAACATCCGCGGAACGAGCCAGCTGCTGTCGCTGGCGAGCCAGACCGGCCTGCGGCGTTTCGTTTCCCTGTCCTCCGTCTCCGCCTACGGAAACACGCCGGGGATCGACCTTGTCGACGAAACCGCGCCGCTATCCGCCTCGACCTTCTACGGCACCAGCAAGGCTGCGTCCGATCTGGTCCTGCAGAGCTATGTGCAGAACCTGGGCCTCAGCGCCGTCGCGCTCCGGATAGGCTGGGTCTACGGCCCGGGCCGCGTCACCGACGCGATCATCCAGCCGCTCGTCCGCTCGGCCAGGGGCGAACCCTATCGGCTCGAGGCCGGCGCCGAGCATCGGCTGCAGTTCGTCCATGTCGATGACGTCGTATCGGCGGTTACGGCGGCGCTCGAAGCCAAGGCCCCCGCGGCCATCGCATACAACATCAACGGCGCCGAGACCGTTACCGTCGGCGAGATTTTCGATCTCATCGCCCGCCAGCTTCCCTCCATCCGCGCCGAGATCGGCCCGGGGCCCCTGCCCGGCGCCGACATCCAGGGCAAGATGATACTCGAAGCGGCGCGGCGCGAACTGCATTGGACGCCGAGCGTATCCTTCATCGACGGCCTGCGCGCCTATGTTGCCTGGCTGCAGAACAACCCGTACTGAGCAGGCCATGCAGCGCTTTTCCGATCGCACGGTTCTGGTGACGGGTGCAGGCAGCGGGCTCGGCCTGGCGACGGCGAACATGCTCGTCGCGCAAGGCGCCCGCGTCGTCGCGGTCGATCTCGTTTTCGATCCCTCCCTGCATTCCGCCGTGGTCAGGAGACCGGCGGACGTACGCGATCCGGCAGCGTTGGCCGCAATCGCCGGGGAGATGCGGGAGCAGTCGATGCCATTCGACGGGCTTGCGACCTTCGCAGGCATCGAGATGCCCGGCAGGCTCGAAGATCTCGGCGACAGCGACTGGCGCCGGGTATTCGACATCAATGTCATCGGGTCGGCGAATGCCGTCGCGGCGTTGATGCCCGATCTGAAGGAGGCGGCCGGAGCCTCCGTCGTCCTGTGCTCGTCGCAGCTTTCGCTTGCCGGCGGACGCGATTGCGTGGCCTATGCCGCCTCAAAGGGCGCGATCAACGCCATGTGCCGCAGTCTTGCTATAGATCACGCGCTGGACGGGATACGTTTCAACGCCGTCGCACCCGGTGCCACGGAAACGCCCATGATGTCGCGCTCCTTCGCCAACGCATCCGAAGTGAAGAAGGAACTGTCGCGGCAACGCCATGCGATGCACCGCTTCGGCACCGCGGCCGAAACGGCGGCGGCCGCCTGTTTCCTGCTCAGCGAAGAGGCGAGCTTCATCACCGGAACCGTGCTGCCCATAGACGGCGGCTGGACCGCGGCCTGACCTCGAAAGGACTATCCGATCTTCGGGAAAAGGACCGCGCTGGGGAGTATCAGCGCGGTCAGAGAGGCCCGAAGGCCGGGGAAAACTCAGGAGAGCGCGGGCGTGCCGTACGGGACGTTCTTGCCGCCGAAACGGCGGACGCGGACGTTTGCCTGCTCCGCATGCCCGACGAAACCTTCCAGCATCGACAGCCGCGAGCACCTTTCGCCCACGAGCGCGCTCGCCTCGTCGGTCAGCACCTTCTGATAGGTGCAGGTCTTCATGAATTTGCCCACCCACAGGCCACCGGTATAACGACCGGCCTTCTTGGTCGGCAGCGTGTGGTTGGTGCCGATGACCTTGTCCCCATAGGCGACGTTCGTTCTGGAGCCGAGGAAAAGCGCCCCGTAATTGGTCATGTTGGCAAGGAAATAGTCGGGATCGCGGGTCATCACCTGCACATGTTCCGACGCGATGTCGTCGGCCACTTCCAGCATTTCCGCATCGCTGTCGCAGACGATGACCTGGCCGAAATCGTTCCACGAGCGGCGCGCGATATCGGCAGTCGGCAGGATGCCGAGCAGGCGATCGACCTCCGCCAGCGTTTCCGTCGCGAGTTTCCGCGATGTGGTCAGGAGGATGCAGGGCGATGTCGGGCCATGCTCGCCCTGTCCCAGAAGATCGGTCGCGCAGATCTCCGCATCGACGCTGTCGTCGGCGATGACGAGCGTCTCGGTCGGCCCGGCGAAGAGATCGATCCCGACCTTGCCGTAGAGCTGCCGCTTCGCTTCCGCGACGAAGGCATTGCCCGGCCCCACGAGCATGTCGACCGGGCTGATCGTTTCCGTGCCGAGAGCCATCGCGCCTATGGCCTGGACGCCGCCCAGCACCAGGATCTCGTCGGCACCGGCAAGATGCATGGCGGCCACGATCGCAGGATGGGCGCCGCCCTTGAACGGCGGCGCGGCGGCCACGACCCGCTTGACGCCGGCCACCTTGGCCGTCAGCACGCTCATATGGGCCGAGGCGACCATCGGATACTTACCGCCCGGCACGTAGCAGCCCACGGAATTTACCGGGATGTTCTTGTGTCCCAGGATGACCCCCGGAAGGGTCTCGACCTCGATGTCGCGGAGCGACGATTTCTGGTGCTCCGCGAAGTTGCGAACCTGCTGCTGGGCGAACCTGATGTCGTCGAGATCCGCCTCGGAGACCTTGCTCATCGCATCGGCGATCTGGGCGTCGGTCAATCGGAAACTCTCGGGCGACCACTGATCGAACTTTTGCGACAAGGCCCTTACCGCTTCGTCCCCCCGCCTGGCGATGTCGGAGAGAATGTCTTCCACGGTCTTTCGAACCTGCGAATCGATCTCCTCGATCTCCGATCCCCGCGCCGCAGACTTCAGCACCTCACTCATCGCATCCTCCAGTTTTGCATACGTATGCATAATTATCCGATCGGGTGATTGTCAATGCTGAAAATCTCCGGTGTTGAAAATCCTCCTCCATTCGGCCAGATAAGGACGGACAGTTTGCCGACTTGCTCGTTTTGCGATAGGGAAGCGAAAGACCCAACCTAATCGTCGCATGCGTTGAATGCGAATGCGAAAGGACCCTTATGTCGGATCGGAACATCCGCGCCACTTCGTTCGACGTCGCCGCTCTTGCCGGTGTCTCCCAATCCGCCGTTTCGCGCGCCTTCACGCCTGGCTCGAGCATCAAGGAAAGCACGCGGCTCAAGATCATCGATGCCGCCCGGAAACTGAACTATGTGCCGAATTCCATTGCGAGCAGTCTGACCAAGAACCGCTCCAACATGGTAGCCGTCATCCTCGGAACGCTCGCCAACCCGTTCTACGTCCATACCCTTCACACCTTCAGCCAGGAATTGCAGAAGCGCGGCCGACAGATGCTGACGTTTACCCTGTCGGAAACGCTGCAGACGGACGAAGCCATCCTGAAGGTCCTGCAGTACCAGGTCGAGGCCGTGATCCTGACTTCGGCCCAGCTGTCGACCCGGATGATCAACCTGTGCCATGACCGTGGCATTCCCGTGGTCCTCTTCAATCGCTACATCCCCCATAGCGGTGTCTACGGGGTGCGATGCGACAACGTCGCCGGCGGACGGATGATCGCGGAAGCCTTTCTCGCTGCCGGCGCCAGGTCGTTCATGATGGTTACGGGCGACCCGAACGGCACGACGAGCCAGGATCGCGTGCGCGGTTTCGTCGAACGGCTTCTGGAAGCCGGCATCCGCCGCGATTCCATTCTGGAATATCCCGGTCGATCCTCCTACGAGGGTGGCGCCGGCGCGATCGACGCCCATATGGAAACCGGCAGGCCGATGCCGGATGCGGTGTTCGGCATCGCCGACATCATGGCGATGGGTGCCATGGATGCCCTTCGCGGCCGTTATGGCGTCAAGATCCCGGGCGATGTGATGGTAGCCGGTTTCGACGGCATTATCGAAGGCGCCCGCGATCCGTACCAACTGACGACGGTGAGGCAGCCGATCGCGGAAATGGTCGATGAAACCCTGCGCCTGCTTCATCTCGACGAGCCGCGCGAGCCTTACGAACTCGGCCGGGATCTCCCGATTGCGGGCGAGATGATATGGCGCGCGACGATCCCGCACTCCGAACAGGGCGACTGAACGCTCCGGCATGACCACAAGGCGGCGGCCGTAGGCCGACCGCCCGCGGTCCGCCGGAATTCTCTCAGAGAGCGGCCGGACCGACGGGAATGCCGACGGTGAAGCGCGTTTCGGTCTCGTCCGAGCGCACCTCGATATTTCCGCCATGCGCCGCCGCGATCTGCGAGGCGATATAGAGACCGAGACCGAGGCCCTGGATTCCGGGCTTTGCCTCGCCGCGCTGGAACGGCTGGAAAAGCTTGCCGATCTTGTCTTCGGAGATGGGTTCTCCACCGTTGCCGATACTGATTTCGATACGCTTCTCGGTCGCCTTTCCGAGGATCGTGATCGGCTTCTGTTCCGCACCATGGGTAACCGCGTTCGAGACGAGGTTGGAGAACATCTGCGCCAGACGGAGATGGTCGGCGACCACCGGAGCCGCGAATTCGAGGGCCACGTCGATGGTTCTTTCGGGATAGGCCGAGCGGATTTCGTCGATCACCTGCCTCAATGTCGCGGACAGGTCGCCTTCGCTCGTATCGAGAACGATGCCGCCGCCGAGCCGTGCCCTGGCGAGATCCATGATGTTGTCGACGAGACCGGACATGCGGCTGACGCTGGACTTCATCAGCTTCAGCACCATCGGCGTACGTTCCGTCCAGCCCTCTCTCAGCAACCTGTTCAGGCCCGCATCGACGGCGGCGATCGGGTTGCGCAGATCGTGGCCGAGGACGGCGATGAACTGTTCTCGCACCTCGGAGAGTTCGCGTTCGCCCTCGAGCGAGGTTTCGGCCGCGGTGAGCCGCTCGTCGGCATCCAGATGATGGGCGATGAGTTCGGCAAACAGCTTGAACGAACCGAGGATCTGCGGATTGGTGACCTTGGCCGGATTGGCGTCGATCGCGCAGAGCGTTCCCCAGAACGTTCCGTTCCTGAGGATGATGGGAACCGAAATATAGCTTTTCAGCCCATAGATGCGCGGCGTGTGGTGATCCCGATATTCCGCCGACAGATCGACATGGTCGAATACGATGGGCTGGCGATGGTCCCTGATCTCGTTGCAGAAAGTGCTTTCGATCGGCAGCTCATCGCCGGGCTTCAGACCGAACTGAACATGGTCCAGCGTCTGGCAGGCGATCCACCGCGTCTCGGTGACCCGCGCAACGGCGGCGAAGCCCATGCCGGTCAGCCGCAGCACCACGTCGAGGATCACAGGTACCGCGGCGATGCCGGCAACGGCGTCGATATCCTTGGCGAAATCCTCCACCTCGAAGACACCCGCGGCCTGTAAAGACCTCGCCGGGCCGCGCGCCTCCGCAGGACCGGACGGCGCCTCGATATTGTCGATAGCGACCGCCGCCGCCTCGGCGAGAGCTTCCAGAATGCCCACGTCCCAGTCCGATGGCTCATAGGCGGAGGACCAGTAGGCACCGATCGCACCGACGGGTTCCTCCGCCCGGATCGGGGCCATGGCAAGCGACTTCACGAACGTATTCCTGTAGACTTCGAACGGCACCCGTTCGTCCGCCGAGACGTCGGGAATGACGACCGTTTGCCGGTTCACCATCGACCAGCCGGATACGCATGCGGATACCTGGAACTTGTAACCCTTCCACAGCGGCCCGACGGCATCCTCTTCGATATAATGGCAGAGATCGCCCTCTCTCCTGACGATCGCGATCCCCTCGCAGCCGATCAGCGACCGCGCGGTCGAGCGGATGGCTTCCACGATGTCTTCCGGCGATCTTGCCCGGGCGATCCGGGAGGTCGCCCGCGTGAGGTTCGTCAGTCGGGTAGAGGAAGAGGAGATCTGATCCATCGCCATGCTCAACTGTCTGCCTGCGAAGCAAAGGCTTCTGAGGTTACGCTATACCCCCACACGCTTGGTCCGCTTCGCAAACGGCTGCAGGGCTTTCGGATTGTCGCAATCCGAAAGGACATTAGGGCAATCGCCCGCTCGCTTCGACGGAATTCTAAAGGGAGATGGGCACGCCGCGCCGAAGTGTACGATACCGTACAATTCAGGCCCTTGACCGGGGTGCCGGTACCGGTCTCGACGTCGGGAGCCGTCACGGGTTTGCCCATCACGACGAGTTTCGTATTCAAGCTCGCCGACGGTCGCCGCAAGCGACCTGGAAATGGCAATCTGCCCGGTGGCCTCCCTGGCGCGATCCGCCGGTATTGCGACCGCTTCTGGAACATCGGGCTCGCTGGCCTGTTTTCGAAGCGCAAGCAAAAACAAAGGATCCGATGATGCCCAGCTATCCGACGCCACCCTTCGATACGCGCAAACAGCCGATGCCCGGCAGCACCGGCGCGATGTCTCCCGTTCCGGATCACGGCGAGCATACCTATCGCGGCTCGGGCCGCCTTGCGGGACGCAAGGTGATCATCACCGGGGCCGATAGCGGTATCGGCCGGGCGGTCGCGATTGCCTATGCCCGCGAAGGTGCCGACGTGCTCATTTCCTATCTGGATGAAGACGAGGACGCCAAGGAGACGAAGTCCTGGGTGGAGAAGGAAGGCCGCAAGGCTGTCCTTTTGCCGGGCGACATCCAGAAGGCGGAGCACTGCCGCCATATCGTCGACACGGCGGTCTCCGAACTCGGCGGGATAGACATCCTGGTCAACAACGCCGCCCATCAGGCGACCTTCAGCGATATCGGCGAGATCTCCGACCAGGAATGGGAGCTGACGTTCAGGGTCAACATCCACGCGATGTTCTACCTGACGAAGGCCGCCGTGCCGCACATGAAACCGGGCAGCGCGATCATCAATACCGCTTCGATCAATGCCGACAGCCCGAGCCCGCAGCTGCTCGCCTATGCCACGACGAAAGGAGCGATCCAGAATTTCACGGCCGGGCTCGCCCAGATGCTGGCGGACAAGGGCATTCGCGCCAATGCCGTCGCCCCGGGTCCGATATGGACGCCGCTCATTCCGTCGACGATGCCGGAGGAAAGCGTCAAGAACTTCGGCAGGCAGGTGCCCATGCAGCGCCCGGGACAGCCCGCCGAGCTCGCCACAGCCTATGTTATGCTTGCCGACCCGCTGTCGAGCTACGTGTCCGGCGCAACCATCGCCGTCACCGGCGGCAAGCCGATCCTCTAGGCCGGTTCCACGGGAGGCAGGCATGTCCTTGCGCGATTTCGACTATGTGGTGCTCGGCGCCGGCGGACATGTCGGCTCCGCCGTGCTGGAAAATCTGGATGACGGTGCAAGGGTTCTCGCCGTTGTCCACAATCCCGAAAAGGGTCGGAGCCTTTCGGGCAAACGTGTCGAGCCGGTCGTCGTTGATGTCGCCGACACCGCGGCGCTCGGTTCGGTCTTCCGGAACGCCCGTCGCGCCTTCCTGCTCAACCCGCCGGCTCTTCCGACGACGGATACCGACGCGGAGGAGCTCGGGACCGCCCGAAGCATAGCATCCGCCCTGCAAGGAAGCGGGCTGGAGAAAGTCGTCCTGGCATCGACCTACGGAGCTCAGCCGGGCGACGGGATCGGCGATCTCTCGGTTCTCCACGAATTCGAACAGCTGGTGGAAGCGACGGGGATCCCGGCGGCCATCAATCGCGGCCCATACTACTTCACCAATCTCGATATGCTGGTGGAGCAGGCGAGACGCGGCGGCATCCGCACCGCTTTTCCCGCGGGAATGGAGATACCGATGGTCGCGCCTTCGGATCTGGGGCGGGCCGCCGCGGCGCGATTGACAAGCGGCCTCGACGATCTGGGGATCCGATATGTGGAAGGTCCGCGCCGCTATAGCTTCATCGACGTGGGCGCCGCTTTTTCCGACGCTCTCGGGAACGTGGTGACGGTCGAGGAAATTCCCCGCGGGCAGATCGAAGCGAGTTTCAGGCAAGCCGGTTTCTCGCCGCCGGCCGCGCGCTCCTTCACGCGCATGACCGAGATGAGCATAGACGGTGGCTTTCAGCTTCCCGCCGACCCGCAGCGTGGGGTGGTCACTCTCGAAGACTACGTCCGCAGTCTCGTGTGAACCCTGCACCTCGACTCTGCTGAACGAGACAACTGGGACAGCGGCGGGATGACTGTCGGGCGGGCGTTCATCCGCGCCGGCCCTTGGGACGACTGTCGCCTTCTCAAACCGAAGGCGTCGCAGCCTCCTTGTGGATCAGCCCGCCGGCTTTGAGCTCCTGCCAGAAGTCGTTCGGGATTTTCGTCTGCAGGGAGTTCCAGTCCTCCCTGATCTGCCTGTCGCTTCCCGCCCCGACCACGAGCGCTACGGCAACGTCCGGGGCGGCGGAGAACTGGATGGCGGCGGTACGCAGGTCGACACCGAAACGTTCGGCTGTATCCCGGAGCCTGCGACGCTTCTCGATGGCCTCGGCGGGGATCTTGTAATTGTCCGCTCCGTAATTGTAACGCGGGCTGCCTCCGATGAACCCCGCATTGAGGCTCGATCCGATGACGAGCGGAACACCTTTTTCGCGGACGGCCGGAAAGAGTTCGTTCACGGCATCGTCGTGATCGATCAGCGAATACTGGCGGGCGCAGAGGCAGACATCCGGATCGGCATCCTCCATCACCTTCAGGATCGCCATGGGCGTATTCACGCCGACGCCCCAGCCCCTGATGATGCCCTCGTCGCGCATCCTCGACAGTTCCGGAAATGCGCCCTTGCGGGCGATGTCGTACTGCTCTTCCCAGGGTGTCGGGAAAAAGGCGAAATCCGGCGAAAGATCATGGACGAACGCGATGTCGATACTGTCGACGCCCAGCCTCTGGAGACTGTCTTCGATCGAGCGCCGGACGCCGTCCGCGGTGTAGTCGATGACGAGGTCGTTCGGCGAATCCGATAGCGGAAACATCTTTTCATGGCTGTTGGACTTCGACGCCTTCAGAAGTTTGCCGACCTTTGAGGACAGGAGGTAGTCGGATCGCTTCTGGTTGTGCAGGAAGCGGCCGAACCGGCGTTCCGCCAGGCCGAGCCCGTACCAGGGTGCGACGTCGAAATAACGGACCCCGACGTTCCAGGCGGCTTCGAGCGCCAGTTCGGCTTCCTTGTCACCGATCTTGTTGAACTCGTTGCCGAGCGATACGCCGCCCATGCCAAAGCTGAATTCAGGCCTGAAGATGTCGCGGGCGCTGCTGGTCGGGGACATCGGCTGTCCTTTCGTGCAAGGGATGAATGCGGTGATCGACATGTGTCCGGCGGGTGAGCCGACAGGACATGCGTCAGGCAGGACTACATCTCCACCTTGGCGTTCTCGCCCATGTCGGGACGCGTGCTGCTGACGGCAGCCGCGGCCATCTTGATGTAGCTGATCACGGTACCCGGACTGTCCCAATATTCCGCGAATGACGGCGTGACCTTGAGAACCCGGATGGAGGGATCCTCGGCATTGTCCCACCAGGCTTTCGCCGGCGTGGCCCACAGCTCGCGGATTCGTTCCCGGTCGTTCTGGACTTCGGCGCGGCCGGACAGGGAGACATATTTCTGGCTCTTCGAGTTAGCGAAGGCGAGGCAGACATTCGGGTGTCGCGCGATCTCGTCGTCCTTGTGGCTTGCAACGTCGGTCAGGAAATAGACCGCGTTTTCGATACGCTCCGCATAGGCCGACATTGGCCTCGCCCGCAGATCCGATCCGCTTTGCGTCGTCAGCATGCAAAACCCGATCTTGTCGATCAGTTCCCATACCTTGCTGATGTCGTCTTCCTGATCGGCCATCGTCGTCTCCTCCGTTGAGCGACCAGAACGGCCCAGCCTCTGCGATGTTCCGAGCTTCATGAAGGAACCGGCCGGTTCAGCTGGAGTTGAACTCCGGGTCACCACAAGTCGGAGGAAGCTATCTTGAAAAGCAAGGAACTCGGAACGGCAGGTTCCTCGAGCGAACGGAATTTCCTGCTCGTGCTCGAAGACGGGGAGGAAGCGTTCGAAGCCATCACCCGGTTCGCCGAGGACAACGGCATCGGCGGCGCATCACTGACGGCTATCGGGGCATTCAGGGCGGCGACGCTCGGCTTCTTCGATTTCGGCACGAAGTCCTACAGGGAAATACCGGTCGACGAGCAGACGGAGGTGCTGAGCGCCATAGGCGACGTGGCGATCGGCGACGACGGCAAGCCGAGCCTCCATGTGCATGTCGTCCTCGGAACGTCGGATGGCTCGACGAAAGGTGGCCATTTCATCAGGGGGACGGTCCATCCCACGCTCGAGATCGTCGTCAGGGAAAGCGCCGTCGGCTTCCGTCGCCGCAAGCGGGCAGACCTCGGCATCGCGCTGATCGATCCCTAGGTCGGCAACTTGTCCGGATGGGCTGCGAAAGCCGGAACCAACGGACCGCCCGCCGGTTTGCCAGACAATCCGCCAAACCCGCATCCAGCTCAGAAGAGGCAACTCCATGACCCAGACCGTCGGTGACTTCGTCGTATCACGCCTTCACGCATGGGGCGTCAGACGCATGTTCGGCTATCCCGGCGACGGCATCAACGGCGTATTCGGCGCACTCGGTCGGGCACAGGACAAGATCACGTTCATTCAGGCGCGGCACGAGGAAATGGCCGCGTTCATGGCATCGGCCCATGCCAAGTTTTCCGGAGAGCTCGGCGTCTGCATCGCCACGTCGGGACCGGGAGCAACCCATCTCGTGACCGGCATGTATGATGCGCGCCTCGATCACCAGCCGTTGCTGGCGATCGTCGGCCAGCAGGCCCGCAGCGCCATCGGCGGTCACTATCAGCAGGAAGTCGATCTGGCCTCGCTGTTCAAGGATGTTGCCGGCGACTTCGTCCATCAGGCCGCGACACCCTCGCAGGTTCGGCATCTCGTCGATCGTGCGGTGCGCATCGCGCTCGCCAATCGCACGGTCACCGCTCTCATCCTGCCGAACGATCTGCAGGAAATGCCCTATGAGGAGCCGGCCCGCATTCACGGAACCGTCCATTCTGGCGTCGGCTACCGGCGTCCGAAAATCGTTCCCCAGCCGGATGATCTCCAGGCCGCCGCCGATGTTCTCAACGCCGGGGAGCGTGTCGCGATCCTCGTCGGTGCCGGCGCGCTCGGCGCCACCGGGGAAGTCGTCGCGGTTTCGGATCGGCTGGATGCCGGTGCCGCCAAGGCCCTGCTCGGCAAGGCCGCGTTGCCTGATGCCCTGCCCTGGGTGACCGGATCGATCGGCCTTCTGGGCACCGAACCGTCCTGGGATCTCATGCGTGACTGCGACACCCTGCTGATGATTGGATCGGGCTTCCCCTATTCGGAATTCCTGCCGAAGGAGGGCCAGGCACGCGGCGTCCAGATCGATCTCGACCCCGGCATGCTTTCGCTGAGGTATCCGATGGAGGTCAACCTCGTGGGGGATGCCGCGGCGACGCTGCAGGCTCTGCTGCCGCTTCTCCGACAGAAGAGCGGCAGTTGGCGCCCCTACATCGAGAAGAGCGTGTCCGACTGGTGGGAGCTTCTCGAAAAGCGGGCCCATGCGAAGGCAAATCCCGTCAACCCCCAGCTCGTCGCCTGGGAATTGTCCCCCCGTCTGCCGGACGATGTCATCCTGACCAGCGATTCCGGTTCCTGCGCAAACTGGTACGCACGCGACATCAGGATGCGACCCGGCATGGCCGGCTCGCTATCCGGCGGCTTGGCCTCTATGGGGGCCGCCGTTCCCTATGCGATTGCGGCCAAGTTCGCGCATCCCGGCCGTCCGGTCATCGGCCTCGTCGGCGACGGCGCCATGCAGATGAACAACATGGCCGAGCTGATTACCGTGGCGAAATACTGGCGGGGCTGGGCCGATCCCCGCTTCGTCATATGCGTTTTCAACAACGAGGATCTTAATCAGGTGACCTGGGAACAGCGGGTCATGGAGGGAGATCCGAAATTCGAAGCCTCGCAGCGCATCCCCGATGTCGCCTATCACCGGTTTGCCGAGTTGATCGGCCTGAAGGGCATTTTCGTCGATCGTCCCGACGATCTAGGCGCGGCCTGGGACGAAGCGCTTGCCGCCGACCGGCCGGTCGTGCTCGAGGTTAAGACCGATCCGGAAGTGCCGCCTCTGCCGCCGCACTTCACCTTCAAGCAGATCAGCAACATGGCGTCGACCCTCGCGAAGGGCGATCCGAACCAGGGCGGCGTCATCCGTGGAACCGTCCGTCAGATCCTGAGCTCGGTCCTCCCCGCAAGACGTGAATAGTCTCCCCCGTCGCGGGCCGTTCGCCGGCACCGGAATGACGTCCCGTGCTCAAGGCCGCTGCCGAGGCTTTTGGCCGTCATCGACGGTCGGCGGAAACTTTCGGCGGTCTCGGGACTTATGCATTCACGACCTGGATGATGGGTGATGCTTCGCCAGCATCCGGAAAGAGAAACGACGCTCCCCATCCCTCCCCCGAAGACCAGAGGTTTCCATGACAGCCAATCCGCCCGTCCGATATTCCCGGGACCTCGAGATCTTCAGGGAAAACGAAGAGGAGACCGTATCGGGCCTTGTCGACGCCTTCGACGAGATCCTGAAGAAGACGGCCGAGGACTATGGCCACGCCGTCCGCTCGGTCCATGCCAAGGCCCATGGCGTGCTGAAGGGCACGCTCACGGTGAAGGAGGGATTGCCCCCCGAACTTGCGCAGGGCCTCTTCGCGTCTCCCGGCACGCACGACGTCTATATGCGCCTGTCGACGAATGCCGGCGACATACTGCCCGACACGGTCGCTCTCCCGCGCGGCCTGGCCTTGAAGATATTGGACGTCGAGGGTCTCCGCCTCCCGGATGCGGCCGGCGGCAGCCAGGATTTCGTCATGGTCAACGGACCGGTTTTCCAGTCGCCGAATGCCGAGAAATTTCTCGGAAGCCTGAAGATGCTGGCCAGGACGACGGACCGGATGGAAGGCACGAAGACGGTCATGTCCTCGGTCCTGCAGACGGTCAACAAGGGCCTGGAGGCCGTCGGCGTGTCGAGCCCGACCGTCCAGTCGCTCGGCGGCGCCCCCAACGTCGATCCGCTCGGCGAAACCTATTTCAGCGTGACGCCGTTCCGCTACGGGGAGTTTGTCGCCAAGTTCCGGGTCAGGCCGGTATCTCAGGCCCTGCTCGAGCTAGAAGGCAGGGAGATCGACACGAGTACCGGTGAAAACGCGATCCGCGATACCGTTCAGGCGGAAATGCGGGACACGTCCGGCGAGTGGGAGTTCCAGGTTCAGCTCTGTCGTGACGTCGAAAAACAGCCGATCGAGGACCCGACCGTCGAATGGAAGGAAGACGACGCTCCGTTCGTCACTGTCGCGACCATCAAGGCAGGTCCCCAGGACAGCTGGAGCGCCGACAAGGTCCGCGCGGTGGATGAAGAGATGCGCTTCAGCATCTGGACGGGGTTGGAGGCACACCGGCCGCTCGGCAATATCAACCGGGCCCGCAGGGAAACCTATGCCCATTCGGCGCAGTTCCGGGAAGCCTTCAACCGGTGCCCCATTCACGAGCCGCGCTAGCGCGGAACGGTATCCATGTCGCGCCGCAAGCCGTGTCGGCCTGCGGCGACGAGGCGCAAGAGCTGGAGAGACCTATGGCCGATCACGTCCCCAATCCTGAATCGGAAGGCCCCGCCGGCGGATGGGGATCGCTCAAGTCGATCGCCCGCATCTATGGCGAGAACCAGCCCTCGCCGGCCGTTCTGGAAGAGCTTTCCCGGCAGAACAAGCCGCGCGGCTTCATGTGCGTTTCCTGCGCCTGGCCCAAACCGAAGAACTACCATCCCTTCGAATTCTGCGAGAACGGCGCCAAGGCGACGCTTTCGGATCTGACGAGTGCGCGCTGCACCCCCGATTTCTGGCGCGATCACACCGTGTCGGATCTCAGGAGCTGGAGGGACCACGATCTGGAAAAGACCGGCCGGCTGACGCATCCCCTGCGTTACGACCCCGGCACGGACCGCTATGTCGAAGTCACTTGGAACGAGGCATTCGCCGCCATCGGCAAACAGCTGCAGGGCCTGCCGAAAGAGAGCGTGGTCTTCTATGCGTCCGGCCATGCCGGTCTCGAAGCGTCCTATCTCTACGCCCTGCTTGCCCGCGCCTACGGAAACAACAATCTTCCGCAGAGCTCCAACATGTGCCACGAGACCACTTCCGTCGGTCTCGACAAGGTCATTGGTTCCCCGGTGGGAACGATCGTCTGGGAAGATCTCGAAAAGGCCGACGCATTCTTCTTCTTCGGCCAGAACCCCGGATCGAACAGTCCACGCTTTCTCCACCCGCTTCAGGAAGCGAAGAAGCGCGGCGCGCGGATCGTGACGTTCAACCCCATCGTCGAGCAGGGACTGGTTTCCTTCGTCAATCCCCAGAGCCCCTTCGACATGCTCACCGGACACGAGACGGCTATTTCCGACGAATATCTGCAGGTGAAGGCCGGCGGCGACGTCGCCGCGATCCTTGGCCTCTGCAAGGTCGTGATCGAAGCGGACGACGCTGCTCTCGCTTCGGGGGGGAAACGCATCCTGGATGCGGCATTCATTGCCGAGCATACGGCGGGCGCGGAAGATTTCCTTGCGGCCGTTCGGCGGACCCCATGGGCCGACATAGAGCGGGAAAGCGGACTGGCGGAAACCGCGATCCGGAGAGCCGGGGACATCTATGTCGACGCCGGAAACGTGATCGGCGTCTATGGGATGGGCCTGACGCAGCATGCCCATGGCTCGTTGAACGTCGCGATGCTGGTGAACCTCCTGCTTCTGCGCGGCAATATCGGTCGCCAGGGCGCCGGGTGCTGTCCCGTGCGCGGTCACTCCAACGTCCAGGGTCAGCGCACTGTCGGCATCGCCGAGAAGACGAAGCTCATTCCGATGGAGAAGCTGAAGGAACTGTTCGGTTTCGAGCCACCGGCCGAGGACGGCACGACGATTGTCGATGCGGTGAAGGGCCTCGTGGCCGGCAGGATCAAGGCCTTCGTTTCTCTCGGCGGCAACTTGCTGCGCGCCGTTCCCGACCAGAAGGCCATGGAGACCGCCTGGGCCGGGCAGGATCTCACGGTGATGGTCTCGACCAAGTTGAACCGCAGCCATCTCTTTCCGGGCAGGCAAGCCTTTATCCTGCCATGCCTGTCACGGCTGGAGCGGGATCGCCAGGCGTCCGGAAACCAATCGGTCACCACCGAGGACAGTTTCTCGCATATTTCCGCATCGACCGGAAAACGCCCCCCTGCCTCCGAACACCTGAAGAGCGAGCTCGCGATCGTCAGCGGCATCGCCAAGGCGACGCTCGACCCGAATCCGAAACTGAAATGGGATGAATGGACCGCGGATTACGATCTCGTCCGGGACCTGATAGAAGCCACCTATCCTGAGGATTTCAGGGACTATAACGCCCGGATGTTCGAGCCGGGAGGCTTCTACAGAGGCAACGATGCGCATGATCGCGTCTGGAATACGGAGGAACGGAAGGCGCTGTTCACCACGCCTCCACGGCTGAATGCCCTCTCCTTCGAGGACGCCCGGGGACGATACCGTCTCGTGACGATCCGGTCGAACGACCAGTTCAACACGACGATCTACGGCTATTCGGATCGCTTCCGCGGTATCGAGGAAACCCGCGATGTCGTCCTGATGAGCGAGGAGGACATTCGCTCCGCAGGCATTTCCGAGGGCCAGAAGATTACGCTCGTCAGTGACTTCGGAGACGGCCGTCGCCGCGAACTCGGCGGCCTGGAAGTGCGCCCGCACAAGCTGCCGAGGGGTACCATTGCCGCGTACTACCCCGAATGCAATGTCCTCAACGCAATCGATCATCACGACGAGATGTCCAAGACGCCGGCAAGCAAGGCGATCCCCGTTCGCATCGAGGCGTGACCGACGGGTTTTCCCGCGAGGCCGCCTTCTCGGACCGTGACCGAGGAAACAGCTGGATGCAGGCGGCTGGCCGGCCCCGCTCGCGATCCGCGCGTTCCTTACGCGACTTCGACACTTCCTTTGCGAAGCTCGCGGATCCGGCGATGCCTATTGAGGGCTCGCAAGAGGGCGCAGGACTTGCTCCCTCTCGAAGGGGCTTCAGGCACTACGCGCCTGTGCCGGATGCCGGCCATCCTCGAACTCCTCGACGATCTTTGCGCAGAAGGCCGGTAGGTCCTTTGGATTCCGGCTGGTCACAAGACCCTGATCGACAACGACCTCCTTGTCCACCCAGCTTCCACCCGCATTTTCGATGTCCTTCTTGACGGTAGGAAATGACGTGACGGTACGCCCTTTCAACACCCCGGCTTCGACTAGCAGCCAGGGGCCATGGCAGATGACGCCAACCGGCTTTTCCTGCTCGAAGAATGACTTGACGAAGGTGACAACCCCCTCGTCGGCACGCAGCTTGTCTGCTCCCACGCAGCCGCCGGGTATGACGAGCCCATCGAACTGCTCCGCCAGAACCTCCCCGACCGTTTTGTCGACGGGATAGCTATTGCCGGGATCGAGATCGCCGTTGTTGGTCTGCGCCTCGCCTGTTTCCAGCCCTATGACGGTTACGGCGGCACCTGCCGCTTCGACAGCCTCCTTCGGCTGTTTGAACTCGGGCTCCTCGGTTCCGCGGGGTGCAATCAGGATGGCGATCTTCCTGCCCTTCAGGGTCATTGCCTCACTCCTTTAGTGGTTGATCTTGGTTGTCGGGCTCTGTCTCTCAGCCATTCGGCCGGATCACGACCTTTACGCAGCCGTCAGCCTTGTCCCGGAAGGTCCTGTAGGCGTCTGGCCCGTCCTCCAGTCCGATCCGATGCGTTATCAGGAACGACGGATCGATTCTTCCGTCGACGATCAGCTTCATCAGCGGTTCGAGGTAGCGCTGGACATGGGTCTGGCCGGTCTTCAAGGTCAGTCCTTTCCCGACGAATGCACCAAGCGGCGCTGACACCGCCGGCCCCACGAACACTCCCGGCAAGGATACGACGCCACCCGGGCGACAGGCGAGGATAGCCTGGCTCAGCGCATAAGGTCGTTCGGTCGATGACAGCTTCGACTGAAGCGTTTCCATCATTCCGCCTGTGCCGTGACTCTCCAGGCCGACGGCTTCGATTACCGCGTCGGGGCCTTTCCCGCTCGTCATGTCAACGATCCGCCGCTGCAGGTCGTCATCGGTGTAATCAAGGATATCGGCCCCGGATTGGCGCGCAAGTTCGAGGCGCTCCGGAACATTGTCGATGGCGATGACCCGCTCCGCGCCGAGCAGAAATGCGGACTTGATCGCAAACAGGCCGACCGGTCCGCAGCCGAAGACCGCTACGGTCTGTCCGGGCTTGATGTCGCAGTTTTCCGCGGCCATGTATCCGGTCGGAAATATGTCAGACAGGAAAAGAACCTGTTCATCGCTGAGGCCGTCAGGCACCTTGATAGGCCCTACATCGGCATAGGGTATGCGCAGATACTGCGCTTGGCCGCCGGGATAACGGCCGTAAAGCTCGGAATAGCCGAACAGTCCGGCGGTCGGATAACCGATCTGCTCGGCCTGCATGGCGCCATTGGGGTTGGAGCGCTCGCAGAGCGAGAACATCCCCCATTTGCACATGCGGCAATCGCCACAGGAGATAGTGAACGGCACGACGACGCGGTCGCCGACCTTGAGTTTGGAATTTCCGCGCCCGACCTCAACCACCTCGCCCATGGTCTCGTGCCCCATGACGTCACCATGGTGCATACCCGGCACGAAGCCGCCATAAAGATGAAGGTCGGAGCCGCAAATGGCACAGCTCGTAACCCTTATGATAGCGTCGCGGTCATCCTGAATGATCGGATCATCGACTTCCTCGCAACGGACATCGCCGCTGCCATGCCAGGTTAAAGCTTTCATGGGAACCCTCGTGATTGAGCCTCTCCAACCTTCGTTTCCCTTTATGGTTCCCGACACCGCTGCAACTTTCCGCCCAACGCGCCGGTTACCGACCGAGGCTGGGAACTTTGGCGTGGCAACCCTGTTTGAAACCTCAAAGCCGCAGCTTCGGCCGGGAACGATCCCGGCTCGTCGCGAAGGGCGGGATGTGGGAAACGATCGAAACGAGGAATATTGAGATGTCCAATCCGGAAGCAGATGCCAAAGGACAGTTCGCGCCCTCTCAGGCCGACCGAAAGGCTAGCGGCGTGCACAGCGCCAAGCCGACGGTCGTGACCGGATCGGAAGATGCGACGGTGAACCGCGATCCGCCGGGAAAGAAGGCGGGGAAGGATTTCGACCTCAACTACGATCCGGCCGAAACGAACGAAGGAAAGTTTCGCGGCTCGCGCTAGGCGGGGGTTCAATCAGGCGTTGGTACGGGACCGTACCGATGCCACGACAGCGGGAACGCCGCCGGTCTTCGCGTGTTCTCCCTTAAAAGGGGGAGGTGGCCATGCGAAATCATATTCGGAACTCCAGGATCGAGGTCGAACTGATCGAGCTCATTCCGGCATTGCGCAGTTTTGCGCGCCGCTTTTATTCGACACCCGCGGATATCGATGACCTCGTTCAGGAAACCCTGCTCAAGGCGCTCAGCAATATCGACCGCTTCGAAGAAGGGACACGCCTGAAATCCTGGGTCTTCACCATCATGCGCAACAGTTTCTGCACCCGGTTTGGCCTGTCGAAACGCGAGCATGTCGGATTCGACGAGGCGCTCGCAAATCGGTCCTTTGTCCAGCCCAACCAGGAATGGTCCGTCCGGGGCATGGAACTGGAGGACGCGATAGCCTCGCTGCCCATGCAATACCGCAGCGCCATCGACGCGGTCTTCATTCAGGGCGTCAGCTACGAAGATGCGGCGAAGCGGTTCGGTTGCCCGATAGGCACCGTGAAGAGCCGGGTGAACCGCGCCCGAGACAAGATCGCCGCCCAGTTGCGCGACTGAGACCTACTGGATTTTTCTACCGTGGTCCCGCCAGAGCGCGGTCGCGATCTTTTCCAGTTCGAAAGGCTTTTCGCACAAGGCGAAGCCGTTGAACTTCTCCGGAATGATATCGGGGGAATAGGCTGTGGCGAAGACGAACGGAACATCCAGTTCCTCTAGCCGATCAGCGACGGGAAATACGAGATCGGTCCCGAGATGCACGTCCAGTATCGCGGCATCGACATGGTTGCCGTCGATGAGTTCCAGTGCGGCATCGACATGTGCGACCGGCCCGATGACCACGGCACCGAGAGCCTTCAGTTTGCGACGCACCTCGTCCGCGAGAAAATATTCGTCCTCGACGACCATGATGCGTTTACCGGAATAGAGGTCGAGAATCTTCGATTTTTCCGTCATGCGCCGCCGTTCCGGCTCCCATGTTTCTGTCCCCGGACGTCTGCGCTGTGCTGCCCGTCCTGCGGATCATACTCCGTCCGGAACAGATACGGCAAACTCGTGTCCACTGTCTTGAAGCGTCCGGCCTTGAGCAACGGACCGCCCAGCTGCCACAAGATGGATTTGCGTGGCGACGTCCGCTACGGCTCCAGGGATTTCCACTCCGGTGCCGCCCCTGTCGCACGCGGGAAACCTGCCCCGACATACGCCGGCTCTAGACGAGCGGCAATTGCATGATCCGCCTGTGTTCCGCCTCGCTGGAACCATAGGCCTCCCCGGCGATCGCGATCAGGCCGCCGCGGTTTCGCAGCTCCAGGCGGCTCCGCGTGGCCTTGAGGACCCGTTTGCCCTCCAGCTGATGCAGCGCATCCGTGACCGAGGGGCGGCGCACCCCCAGCATGATCGCCAGATAGTCATGCGTGAGATCGAAGAAGGGCCGTGTTGCCCGGTCGTCGACCATGAGGAGCCACCGTGCGAGGCGCTGCTGCAGGTCGAACCGGCCGTTCGACAGCGCCGTCTGGCTGACCTGAACACCGAGCGATCGGGAAAAGCGCTCCGCAAGCAGGCTCAGATTGGGCACCGCTTCAGCCATCCTGCGGAAATCGTCGGCGCTCATGGCGATGGCCTCGCCCTCGATCTGGTTTACCAGTTCATACGGCGTTCGCGGATCGCCCACGGCGACCCCCACGCCGGTCATGCCTTCCTTTCCGATCAGCCCGGTTTCGATGCGGCTGCCCTTCTTGCCCACGGCGATGACCGAAACGACGCAATCGAGAGGAAAGTAGATCCGGTTGACGTTCTGGTCCGGAACTTCGAGCACCGCCCCGCGAGGAAGGAAAACTTTTCGCAGATATGGCAGGATCAATTCGATTTCTCTCTCCGAGAGAAGGGCGAGGATGCCGTTTTTCCTCGCATTTTCCGACGCTCCCGTAGCGGTGGGGATCGCCGAGAGCAAAGCCGCGAGAACAGCTCCCTCCTCCAGCGGCTTTCGGAGAACGATTTTATCTCCATACCGGGCCGGCACGATGTCCGGATCGAAGGCCGTGGCGAAAATATAAGGCAGGGAGCGCCGCTCGAGTTCGTCCGCGACCGGGAAGACCTTCTGGCCGGCGAGGTTGATATCGAGCACCGCTCCCGCGAGATCCGGTGTCGACTCGATCTTTTCGAGAGCGTCCTCCACGTCTGGCGATGGCCCGACGACCCGAATTCCCGCCGCCGTCAACCGCGGCGCAAGTTCGTTTGCCGCATAGTAGTCGTCCTCGACGACGAGGACGCGCATACCTGAAAAAGTCTGCTCGGAAGACATCTTCCCCTCCGCACGGCGACAGCGAGAAGGCTTGCTGGTTGGCCCGGCGCAAGCCTTACACGTGGGTAGCGTGCTCCCCGGCGCTAGCATACGGCAGTTTCGCTCCGTCAACCAGCGTCATCCGCGGCAAAACTCTGCCGCGAGGAAAATGCCGTCAGGGCGTCGACGATGGCGTGTTCGTCCGCCGGCTTGTTGAAACAGATGACGTTTTCGAAGCGGGAAGGCATGGAGCCGCATTCATAACCGGTGACGAGAACGAAGGGGATGTTCAGTTCGGTGAGGCGATCGGCAACCCCGAAGACCGTCTCTCCACACAGGTTGACGTCGAGAATTGCGAGATCCGGGCGGTTTGGAGCCTCTTCGATCAGGGTGAGGGCATCGTCGGGATTGGCCGCCGGGCCGAGCACGCGCCCACCCTTCGCCTCGATCTCCGTCGCGAGATCCAGCGCGATGAGATATTCGTCCTCCACGATCAGTACCAGGCGCCCTTTCAGCGAAGTCGGTTCCCACATGGCCTCCTCCGGCCATCGAAGCGAGCGATGCCGGCCTCCGGTTTCATCTCGTCGAGCGCCTGCGCGGTTTCTTTCCCTGCGTCGATTGAAATCGACGCCGTGATCTCGACCCGCCCAAACCGTCGGCGATGGCAGTAGTTCCTGGCGAAGAGCGATCCGTCCGCTAGCGGACGCAATCCCGGGCACGACCGGCGTGTCTTCGTCAGCCGCCCCCCCCTCTCCGAAACCTGGGCCGGGCGGCCGTCCGTGATGCGTAGACCTACGTATATCTGGAGACGGCAGCGGTTTGGCAGTAGTTTTTCCCTGTCGCCGGCTCCTCCCACCCCTCACCGCGGCGACGTGCTTCAGGGGATCCCCTCTTCGCCCTGAAGCGGCGGATATCGTCCGCATCATGCCGCCCCCTGACGGGGGCGGCTTTTTTCTGCGGTTCAGCCGTTCGCCTTCCGGCAGGGACCGCATTTTCGAGCATCGGCACCAATCGGACACGACCTAATGTAGCAGGTGACGGTATACGAGAGTGTAGCTGGTCCGCTCGCTCGCCTGTTGTAGTCTGTCCCGGCAGATCGCGCTTATGTAGACCGCCTCTACACCACCCGGGGCTTCCCCGCCGGCCGGGTCCCGCGAGCAGCAGGCAGCAGTGGGATCGTCCTTCCCGCCGGACGATCCCACTCCTCCCCCGACACATGCATTTCCCGCCCATGAGCAGCCCCGGACGCAAACGCCCGAGCGCAGGCGCTTTCGCCCCGATCGACATCCGTTCGGGCCGATCGTCAGGCCTGATGCCGCCGAAAACCGGAAAACCTGACGTGATGGGGACGCCCACGGCGCTGCCGCCCCGTGACGGTGGGACCTGTTGATGCCGGTCCCGTTGCGCTACCTGCGGCGCGTCTCGCCCGCCGCCTGCCAGATCCGGGCAAAAAATCGGAATATGGCGGCGAGGTCAGTCGCTTCCCGTGCCGATAGCGTCGTGAATGAACTGAAGCAGCTGATTGCTGTCGATGGGCTTGGGGAGGAAGCCGGCGGCCCCGTGTTTCATTGCCGTCGTCCGCATCTGGGCGTCCGCATAGGACGTCATGATGAGGATCGGCGGGCAACCCGGCAATGTCCGCAGGACCTTGAGCATTTCGATGCCGGACGTTCCCGGCATCCTGATATCCGCCAGGACACAGCCGACCGACCGGTAACGCTGGCTGTCCAGGAAAAGATCGGCAGATTCGTACAGTTCGCTGGAATAGCCCGCCGTATCCAGCAGATCCTTCAGGGAATCGCGAAGATGGTTGTTATCTTCGACAATCGCGACATGCGCCGTCCGTGATCCTACCATTTTATCCGCGTCGCTCTTCGCAAAAGGATTTCAGACAAGCGAGCCTCCCTGTTTGAATGCTGATATAGCTCGCTGGCTCCCGATTTCATGCCCTTGCCGATCGTTTGGATGTCGTTTCGACAATGAATGATCGGTCCTGTTGCGGGACGATATCACGCGACCGCATGGACGCGAAATATACACCAAGGATTGCTACAGGTAAAACAATATCCTTAAGGTTGCATATCTTTCCGGAACGGTTCATCCACCGACGCGAATGCGAACCGGCGGCACCGCTCGATTTTGAGTAAGGAGTGTCAGGAAGAGGTCGTTAGGCCCACCGACAGGCCGGGTCGGACGCGCCATAATTCCCGCGTGAAACGAAACGGATCGGGTGCAGAAGGCAGCTCCGTCATTGCAGTGCGGGCGGTTGCGCCGGCAGTCCTTCGGTTGTCTCGGTTTCGGCATTTCTGCCGTCCGGTTTCGGCCTGAGCGGCAGCGTGAATGTCAGCGTGGCCCCACCCCTCGCGCGATTTGCCGCGAAGAGCTGGCCGCCATGGGCCTCGATGATCGATCGGCAGATGGCAAGACCGATGCCCGGTCCGTCGCCCTTCGTCGTGTAGAACGCGTCGAAAATCTTGTCGGGCTCCTCGATCCCGGTACCGTTGTCGCTGAAACTGGCCTCGATGAACTCGTCATCGACCTGCACCACCCGGATATCGATGCATCGGTCGTTGCCGACGACACCTTCGAAGGCTTCGATGCTGTTCTTGAGGATGTTGAGGATGACCTGTTCGATCTGCACGCGGTCGGCCGGCGCGTCCGGCAGGTCCGCGCTTATGTCGACCGCAGCCTTGATCTTCCCGGCGATGAGCTTGTCTGCGACAGACCCTTTGACCTCATCGATCACCGACTTGAGCGAGACGGGTTCGCGTCGATGTTCGGTCTGCGAGAAGAGGCTGCGGATGCGGCTGACGACCTCGGCCGCGGCTTCGGTGTCCCTGACGATCCATTCGGCGGTCCGGGTAGCCCGTTCGTAGTTCGGCGGCGTCGCATTCAGCCAGTTCTTGAAAGCCGTGACATTCGAAACGACGCCCTGCAGGGGCTGGTTCAGGTCATGGGCGATCAGGACGGAAAGTTCCGAGAGGCTGGCGGCTCGGGAAGCCCGGGCCAGTCGCTCGTCGGCAAGGCGCAGTGCGTCCTGCACCCTCACCTCGTCATCGACATCGAGATTCACGCCGTACCACTGGAGGATGGTCCCGTCCTCGTCCCTGAACGGCTCGCTTCTGTCCTCGATCCAGCGGTAGACGCCGTCGGACCGCCGCTGTCGGTAACGCATGGCGAAGGACTGGCCATGCCGGTGAGCCTCGGCCCAGCGGCTGGTTACCGCTTCGCGGTCGTCGGGGTGAACGAGATCCCACACTGCCGGAGTAAGGCGGATCGGAGCGCTGTCGTCGCGACGCCAGGCCCGAAGCCCGTTATTGTCGCTCAGTCGCTTGTTCACATAGACCGGGTAACCCTCGTTGTCGGCAAGAACGATGCCGACGGGGACGGTGTCGATCAGATGCTGGAGATATCGCTCGCTTTCGCGAAGGGCCGTCTGGGCGCGAACCTCTTCCTCGATGTCGATGGACACGCCGTACCAGCGGATGATCTCGCCCGTGTCGTCCCGAAGCGGCTCCACCCGCGAATCCAGCCATCGATACTGGCCGTCCTTCCGCAGCAGGCGCCCCTTGGTTTGGAGCGCCGATCCGTTTTCGAAGGCCTTCCTGAATTCCTCGGCTATGCGCTTCGTGTCGTCGGGATGGATAAGTTCGGCATAGGTCTGCCGCTCTTCGGGCGGCAGACCCACGGTATTCTGGGGCTCGACACCCGTCCATTCCACCATCCGCTCGTTGAAGTAGTAGACAAAGCCGTCCCCGGACATCAGCCATATCAGCGATGGCACCGTATCGACGATGAGCCGCGTCTCCGTCTCGCTCCGCCGCAGCGCGTTCAGGGCTTCGATTTCGTCGTTGATGTCGAGGAAGACGCCGTACCATTGTACGATCGCGCCGTCGGCGTCCAGAAGCGGCTGCACCCGGACATCCGTCCAGCGATAGGCGCCGTCCGCGCGCCGATGACGGTATTTGAGGCCGAACGGCTTTTGGGCTGCAAACGAACGGCGCACCGCATCCCGCACGTCCTTCCGCTCGTCGGGATGGACGGCGGCCATGAGAACGCTGTCCAGGGCGTTCCCGTCGAGATCGCCCGTCGAAAGACCGAACCACTCTATCAGCTGGTTGTTGACATAGGCGGTCTTGCCGTCAGGGCTGGCTCGCCAGATGAGCGCCGGAACGGTGTCGATCAGCTCGCGAAGCTGTTGCTCGCTGGCCTTCAAGGCGGCTTCGGCATTTTTCTGGTCGGTGATATCGACCGTCGATCCGTACCAGGCGGTGATGTTTCCGTTCTCGTCGCGTGACGCGATAGCCGAATCGCGGAACCACCGGTAGGTCCCGTCGAAACGGCGGACCCGCTGTTCGTCCACCAGCGGCTCACCCGTCTTGAGGCTCTGCCGCCAGAGCTCGAGGCTCTTTTCCCGGTCGTCCGGGTGTATGAAAGGCATCCACCAGGCCGTGTCGGTGCCTTCCATCAGCCATTTCATTTCCTCCGGCGTGATGCCGACGAATTCGGTGGCGGCCGGATTGACGAAGCGCATGCGGCCATCCGGATATGCGGACCACCCGAGACCTGGAATGTCCTCCAGCGTCGGGCGGACCGTTTTATAGACCTGGTCGTAGAAGGATATGGTCCGGTAGGAAGAGATCACCGCCCATATGCCGAACGCGGTAAGCGCGTAGGCGATCCAGCCGCCGATATTCCGGCTGGCCATCTCGCCTTCCGCCCAGAGGAAGGCCGCAGTGGCCGCACTGATACCGATCGCGGCGGTCAGCCCTTGTTTCCAGCCGAAGCATATCGTGGCGAATGCGACCGCCACCAGCAGGCCGGCGGGCTCGTTCAGGGCGACGGCGATCACCACCCCGAGAATACTCGCTGCGAGGGCAAACCGACGACGCTGTTGCGATGACTTGAATTCCATCACGCCCACCAGAGGAGGATGAGAAGAGACGCCGGGCTACGGTCGCGGATCGTCGCAGATAGCTGCCAGCCTATACGGGAGCTGGGCACACGGGAACCTATCCCGTGGGACAGGTAGGAACGAACGGCCGGCCGCCTACTCGCCGGTTTCACGGATCGACGGGGGCAGAGCCTGCCAGGCATTGAAGAGCTGATTGAAGGTGGCGACCTGCATCTTTTTCATCATGTTGCTTCTGTGAAGCTTTACCGTGACCTCGGAGATTCCCAGTTCGAACCCGATCTGCTTGTTGAGGTTGCCCTCGACGACGAGCCGGAACACCTGTCGCTCCCGAGCGGTCAATCCCTCGTAGAGCTTCCGCTGTCTCTGCGAGCTCAACGCGGCTTCCCGCCTCGCGACATCGGCGCTGATCGCCCGCGACACGGCGTCCAGAAACGTCTGGTCACGGACCGGCTTCGTCAGGAAATCCCGGGCACCGGCCTTCATTGCCTCGACGCTCATCGCGATGTCGCCATGGGCGGTGAGAAAGATGACAGGCGTATGGTTGCCCTGCTTCAGGAGATGGTCCTGGAGATCGAGCCCGCTCAGTCCCGGCATGCGGACGTCCAACACGAAACAGCCCGGGCGATCCGGCAGGATCGCCTCGATAACCTCCCTTGCCGAAGCAAAGGAAACCGTATCGATCCCGACCGAGCAGAGGAGGTTTTCCATCGCCTCGCGCACGTAGGCGTCGTCATCCACAAGCGTTACGATCGGCAGTTCCGACGACCGTGCTTCAGCCGCCTCCATGATCAATCCCCTCAACCTCACCCACTTGGCGGCAAGCTCACCAGTCTTCGAACTCTAGCAAGACAAACGGCCTTTTGGAACCCTGTCCGGTGCCGCAATACCCACATCCGGGGCTCGGGCACCGGCCTGCGGATCGCCCGCCGTTGCGGCGCGGGGGCGTCCCGTCGGCCCGCGGGTCATTTTTGGTGCGATATGTTCAAGCGCCGGCGTCGCCGGAACTGGTTTTCCTCCGCGTCCAGGTGCTACCTCTTTCCGGAGCCGGCGAGACGCCCGGCGCCCGGGTCCGACGCAATTGGGATGTGATTGATGGTTTCGTGCAAGCTGGCCTTCCTGGCCGGCCGGATAATCGCCTACACCTTTTCCGCCTTTCTCCTGGCGCAGCCGGCATTTTCCCAGGAGACGCTGCGTGTTCCGTTCCTGACGGACATAGGCACTTTCGACCCCGACAACGGTTTCGAGATCGGCGCGATGAGCGCCATCAACAATGTCTACGAAGGTTTGGTGCAGTATGAGCCCGGCACGGTAAAGATCGTCGGCCGCCTTGCCAGGCGATGGGAAATCTCCGGCGACGGGCGTGAATATGTCTTTCATCTGGTTCCCGGGGTGAAATTCCACGACGGAAGCGACATGACTGCGGACGACGTGGTGACGTCGCTCACGCGACGGCGCGACGGCCGCCTGGCGCTCTCCTACTTCCTCGCCAATGTCGAGAGGATGGAAGCCGTGGACGGACTGACGGTAAGGCTCGTCCTCCGGCATCCTCAACCCTCTTTCTTGGATACGCTCGCCAGCCCCTGGGGTCCCAAGATCATCAGCCCGAGAGCGCTCGAAGAACATGCCGGAGGAGACAGGGCCGCCGGATGGCTGAACGAGAACGCGGACGGAACCGGTCCTTATCTGCTGGACGAATTCAAGCGTGCCGACCGCTACGTCCTCAGGCGGAACGACGCCTACTGGGGCCGGAAGCCGTATTTCTCGCATGTGGAACTGCCCGTCATTGCCGATATCAGCCAGCAGATCCTGCAGCTGCGGGCGGGAGACATCGACGCGGTCCCGACCGGATATCCCTTTGCGCAGCTGCCGGGCCTGCCGTCGAACCTCCGTATCACCGCCGCCCCCAGCGTCAGCCTGTATACGCTGTTCGTCAGACCGGGCACCACGCTCCTCGATGATCGGGAAATCCGGCACGCGGTACTGACCGCGATCAATCCGGCACTCTGGGTGGGCGACGCCTTCGGCGACTACGCCGCTGTAGCCAAATCCATCTATCCCGGCGTCGTGCTCGAACCCGCTCGTCCGATATCATTCCCGGAAGATTTCGATCGTGCGCGCGAGATCATCGCACGGCACGGTCCGGTAAGCCTTACGATCGGCCTTCACAGCGCCGCACCCGCCTACCAGCGGGTTTCCGGCCT
>JBQGDG010000019.1:0-6861 GCA_052038935.1 Neorhizobium sp.
CCTTGGCGGTATCCGGAATGATGATGCCGCCCTTGGTCTTTTCTTCAGACTCGACGCGCTTGACGACAACGCGATCGTGCAGGGGGCGGAAAGTTGTGCTTGCCATTGTCTAATCCCTCGATCAAATGACATGGACAGGTCTGTCAGGACCCGCGGAGCTCGTTTGGCACTCCTCAGTCGAGAGTGCTAACGGAGCCCGAGATAAGGGTGGCCAATGGACGAGTCAAGGACGGGCTTGAAAATTTCGGCGCCGCCCGGAGCCTTCTCGGAAACAGGGTTTACGGCGCCGGAGACCTCTGGCGCCCCGGCCCGGGCCATGACGGCTTTGCACCTGACTTTGGTCTAAGCATGGCGGCGATATGACATTGATCGTCACACGGTCTTCACACAGCATCCGTAGACGGCGCGTTCCGGTATGGACGAGCGGCGCGGGAGGTGCGGATGGCAGCGGCGGATGATGCGGCGAGAAGCGGGCCTATCGCGCCCCCGACGCTGGCCGAACTGACTTCGGTATTCGCCCGTATCGGCTGCCTGAGCTTCGGCGGTCCGGCTGCCCAGATCGGCATGATGCACAAGGCGCTCGTCGAAGAGAAACGCTGGATCTCCGAGGAGCGTTTCCTGCATGCGCTGAACTACTGCATGCTCCTGCCGGGGCCGGAGGCGCAGCAGCTGGCGACCTATGTCGGCTGGCTGATGCACGGCACCCGCGGCGGTATCGTGTCCGGCCTGCTGTTCGTCCTGCCGGGGCTCCTCGTCATCACCGTTCTCTCCGCCGCCTATACGCTCTATCAGGAGACGACCTGGCTGACCGGCCTGTTCTTCGGCCTCAAGGCGGCGGTCCTGGTCATCGTCGTCGAGGCGGTGATCCGGCTCGGCAGGAAGACGCTGAAATCGGGTTTCCTCTGTTCCATCGCCGCCGCGGCCTTCGTGGCGCTTTTCCTGTTCGGCGTTCCGTTTCCGATGGTCGTGCTGATCGCCGGCGCTGCCGGCTTCGTCCATGCCCGCCGGGCCGGCGGTCCGCCTGTCGCCGCCGTCGATCCGGCAGATCTCCCGCCCCGCCAGCCGCTGCTGACGGCGGTCTCGACGCTCGTCGCCTGGATCGCGGTCTGGCTGCTGCCCCTGGCCCTCCTGTGGGCGGTGTCGGCGCCCGAAGGCCTGACCAATCTGTTCGCCTTCTTCTCGAAAATGGCGATGGTGACGTTCGGCGGCGCCTATGCGGTGCTCGCCTATGTCGCCCAGGTGGGTGTCGAGGACTACGGCTGGCTGAGGCCGGGCGAGATGCTGGACGGACTGGCGCTGGCCGAAACCACGCCCGGCCCGCTCGTCCTCGTCCTGTCCTTCGTCGGATTTCTCGTCGGTTTCCGCGAGGCGCACGGACTGCCGGGCGGGATCGTCGGCGCGCTGCTCGTCGCCTGGGCGACATTCGTGCCGAGCTTCATCTTCATCTTCGCCGGCGCGCCCCATATCGAGCGGCTGCGCGGCAACCGGATCCTTTCCGGCGCATTGTCGGCGATCACCGCGGCGGTGGTCGGCGTCATCCTCAACCTCGCCATCTGGTTCGGCCTGCACGTGCTGTTCCGCGAGGTGCGCGAGGTGACGATCCTGCCGGTCGTCAACCTCGAATTCGCCATGCCGGTATGGACCAGCCTCGATCCCGTCGCGGTGTTGCTTTTCGCCGGGTCGGCATTCCTGCTCTTCGTCGCCAGGGCAGGCATGGTGCCGGTTCTTGCCGCGAGCGCCGCAGTCGGCCTCGTGCTGCGCCTGCTGATCGGCTGACGCCCGATCATCGGCGCATCACGGCGGCAGCATTCCTCCGGTTGCCGTGATGGCCGTCCGGCAGCCGGTGCGTTTTCGACGCGTAGAAGGCGGATTCGACATATTTCTGCGACAGCATCGCCAGCGGTATGGCAGTCGCGAAGGTCAGCACCGTCAACGCGGAGAAATAGGCGGGCTGGCTGAAGCCCTGGCCGTTGAGGACATACATCCAGCAATAGAGCGGCACCATGTGCAGCAGGTAGAGCGAATAGGAGATCGTGCCGAGGAAGGTCATCGCCGGCTTCTCGAGGAAGCGGGTCACCGGGTCCTTCGTCCGTTTCTGGTCGCGGATCAGGACGGCAAAGCCGAAGACGAGGATCCAGCCGCCGATCGCAAGATCGAACGTGCCGGCGAGCACAGCCGCGGCGATCAGGGTGACCGGATTGAGGAAGCGGCGATCCTGCCATCTGCGCTTCCACACGTAGTAGCTGACGATGCCGGCGGCGAAATAGAGCGCGTAGAAGCCGAGAAACGAGCCGTTCGGATAAAATCGCAGTTTCCACAGGATCGCGACGCTCGCCGCCACGAACAGCACCCTCAGCCAGCGCAGCGGCTGGTGCAGGAAAAAGAAGACGATCGGCGCGACGAGATAGAACTGGAATTCGGTCGAGACGTTCCAGCCCTGGCCGAGAAAGGCGTAGGAGGCGAATGTCAGCCACTGTTCCGGAACGAGGCCGTGGATCAGTGTCGCATGGGCGACCACATGAAAGGGCCAGTTGAGGAAGCTCTCGTCGAGGATGCTCAGCCTGCCGGCATTGCGGACGCTGTCGAAATCGGCATGCAGCACGGCCTGATAGGCGATGCCGGCAGTCAGGATCGACAGGATGAAGGCCAGCATGAAGGCCGGATAGATGCGCATGACCCTGCGCTTGAGATAGGTGCCGTAACCTTCGTGCGAGGCGGACATCATCATGAAGATGACGAAACCGCTCATGATGCAGAAGATCTGCACGCGGATCTTTTCGTTGAAGAGTGCCTGTAGTGGACCAAGTCCTTCCGGTTCTATGCCGGAGGCGGGCAGCAGGTGCACGAACACCACCCATACGGCGAGCAGACCACGAAGGCCTTCAAGCTGGTCGATCCTTTTCATCGATCGGCTCCTCGTTCGAGTGAGCCAGCCCCGCGTCAATTAAACATTTCGCACGCGCGATCACAACATGGTGCGTTGCAGAAATGTGAAGTTTCGGGCTCCGCGTCGAAGGCGAACCGCCTTTCTCGACGATCTCTCTTGTCATTGCGCCATCGGTTTGCGATGTGACCGGAGACTTTTACCAAGGGGTACCGGAATGGCGAAGCGCATCCAGAATTTGAGCGAAGTGATCGGCGGCTACGACGTGGTCCTGTCCGATGTCTGGGGCGTGGTGCACAATGGCGTCGCAGCGTTCGAGCAGTCGTGCCGGGCGCTCGCCGATGCCCGCAAGGCCGGCGCGACCGTCGTTCTGATCACCAATTCGCCGCGTCCGGCGCCCGGCGTCATCGGCCAGCTCAAGGTTCTCGGAGTGGAGGACGGCACCTATGACCGGATCGTCACCTCCGGCGACGTGACCCGCCACCTGATCGCCGAAGGCCCGAAAAAGGTCTTCCTGCTCGGCCCCGAGCGCGACATGCCGCTTTTCGACGGTCTCGATGTCGAGGTCGTTGCGGCGGAAGAGGCGGAGGTGATCGTCTGCACCGGCTTCTTCGACGACGAGAAGGAAGTGCCGGAAGATTATACGGACATGCTGACCGCCTGGGTGAAGCGCGACGTGCCCTTCATCTGCGCCAATCCCGATCTCGTCGTCGAGCGCGGCCACAAGATCATTCCCTGCGCCGGTGCGGTCGCGGCCTATTACGAACAGCTCGGCGGCACGACCCGCATCGCCGGCAAACCGCACTACCCGATCTACGAGGCGGCGCTCGATGCCGCTCGCGAGGCGCGCGGCGCTTTCGACAAGGCGAAGGTTCTCGCCGTCGGCGACGGCATGCCGACCGATGTGCGCGGTGCGCTATCGCAGGGCCTCGACCTGCTCTATATCAGCAGCGGCATCCATGTCGCGGAATATACGGTCAACGGCGAAACGGACGAGGCGATCCTCCAGGCCTGGTTGAAGCGGGAAAACGCGACGCCGAAATTCTGGATGCCGCGTCTGGCATAACGGGTCGATCAGGATGACGGTCTTCCACCGCAACGAAAAGAAGGAACCGCTGCCGGCCGGTCTCAAGGGCGGCGTGGTGGCCATCGGCAATTTCGACGGCGTGCATCGCGGCCATCGCAGCGTGCTCGAACGCGCCCTGTCGCTGGCGCAGGAACGGGGCGTGCCGGCGCTCGTCCTGACCTTCGAACCGCATCCGCGGACGGTCTTCGGGCCCGATCAGCCGGTATTTCGCCTGACACCGGCGCCGTTGAAGGCAAGGCTCCTGGAAGCGATGGGCTTCCGCTCGGTGATCGAATATCCTTTCGACCGCGAATTCGCCACGCGCTCCGCCGAGGAATTCGTGAAGACGATCCTCGTCGACTGGCTCGGCGCCAGCGCCGTCGTTACCGGTTTCGACTTCCATTTCGGCAGGGGCCGCGAAGGCGGACCGGCCTTCCTCATGGCATCGGGCGAACGGCACGGGTTTACCGTGTCGCTGGTCGATGCCTTCCGCGACGAGAACACCGAAGTGATCTCGTCGAGCCGTATCCGGACGCTCCTGTCGGAAGGCGACGTGGCCGCCGCTGCCGGTCTGCTCGGCTATCGCTATACGGTCGAGGCGGAAGTCGTCGACGGCGAAAAGCTCGGACGCCAGCTCGGTTTTCCCACCGCCAACATGAAGCTCCCGCCGGAGGTCGAACTCAAATCCGCCGTCTACGCCGTGCGCTTCCGTCGGCCGGATGGCACGATCCATGACGGCGTGGCGAGCTACGGCCGGCGCCCGACGGTGACGGAGAACGGCGCGCCGCTGCTCGAAACCTATCTTTTCGATTTTTCCGGCTCGCTCTACGGCGAGACATGCGCGGTTTCCTTTTTCGGCCATCTGCGCGACGAGATGAAATTCGACGGGCTCGATCCACTCGTCGCCCAGATCCGCCGCGACGAGGAGGAGGCGAGGGCGCTGCTCTCCGGCGTCAGCCCGCTCGGGGACCTGGATGCGAAGATCGCGTTCGCACAGGATACGGACAACGAGGGATAATATCGCCATGGCAACGACACCGCGCAGGCCTGCAAACCCGAAGGATGCCGCCGAAGCCCTGTTCAGGCCGGCCAGCAAGGCGGCCGCTCCCGCAGTGGAAAGACGAGCGCTGCCGGAAGCGAAGGAACTCGTGTCGATCAAGCTCGACAGCGCTGTTCTCGAATATTTTCAGGACGACGGCCCCGGCTGGCAGGACCGTATCAACGATGCGCTCCGGGCGGTGATGCTGGCCAATCCGAAAGATTGAGGGGAGCAGGCGCGTTCGGTGAAACGGCTCGGGCTTTCTTCCATATTTCCATCGCCTCGCGAGGTGGAGGATATACCGCGAGGCCTCCCGCAGGCTCGCTGGCCGGGCCTCTGAATGCCCCTTCCTTTCCTGCGGAAAAACCCGTAATAACCGCCGGCATGAAAGATTTCCGGTCGGTCCAGATCATACAGACGATGATCATTCGAATTATCGGCCCGGCCTTCCGCGCGGCTTGAGACAGAGCGGCCGGAGGGTCCGGGTTCTCGGCGCTTGACGACAAGCGCCTTCCGCCACCGAATTCATCGAAAACGCCCTTTGCCGGCGCCAGAAACGATTGCCTCATATGACCGATACAGCCGAAAAGCTCGATTACTCGAAGACCCTCTATCTGCCCGAAACCGAATTCCCCATGCGTGCCGGCCTGCCGCAGAAGGAGCCGGAAACCGTTGCCCGCTGGCAGCAGATGGATCTCTACAGACAACTCCGCGCCTCCGCCGCCGGCCGCGAAAAGTTCGTCCTCCACGACGGCCCGCCCTATGCCAACGGCAACATCCATATCGGCCATGCGCTGAACAAGATCCTCAAGGACGTCATCACCCGCTCGTTCCAGATGCGCGGTTATGATTCCAACTACGTTCCGGGCTGGGACTGCCACGGCCTGCCGATCGAGTGGAAGATCGAGGAAGAGAACTATCGCGCCAAGGGCAAGGCCAAGCCGGATCTCAAACAGCCCGACGCGATGATCGAATTCCGCAAGGAATGCCGCGCCTATGCCGAAAAGTGGATCAAGATCCAGGGCGACGAATTCAAGCGCCTCGGCATCGTCGGCGATTTCGACAATCCGTACCTGACGATGAATTTTCACGCCGAAAGCCGCATCGCCGGCGAGCTGCTGAAAATCGCCATGAGCGGCCAGCTTTATCGCGGCTCGAAGCCGATCATGTGGTCGGTCGTCGAACGCACGGCTTTGGCGGAAGCCGAGGTCGAGTACCACGATTACGAGAGCGACACGATCTGGGTGAAGTTCCCGGTCGTCGATGGCGCTGGAGATCTGGCCGATGCCCACGTCGTCATCTGGACCACCACCCCGTGGACCATCCCCGGCAACCGCGCCGTCGCTTATTCGCCGAAGGTCGCTTACGGCCTCTACGAAGTGACCGAAGCCGCAAACGATTTCGGTCCGCAGCCGGGTGAAAAGCTGATCTTTGCCGATGCGCTGGCTGAAGAATCTGCGGCCAAGGCAAAACTCGTCTTCAAGAAACTGCGTGAAGTCTCTGCCGAGGAGATGGCTGCCCAGACGCTCGCCCACCCCCTCAAGGGCCTCGGCGGCGGCTACGAATTCGCAGTGCCGCTCCTCGCCGGCGATCACGTCACCGACGACGCCGGTACCGGTTTCGTGCACACCGCGCCGTCCCACGGTCGCGAGGACTTTGATGCCTGGATGTCCGGTGCCAAGGAACTCGAAGCCCGCGGCATCGACACGCGCATCCCGTTCCCGGTCGACGACAGTGGCACCTACACTGCCGACGCCCCCGGTTTCGAGGGCGGCCGCGTCATGGACGACAACGGCAAGAAGGGCGATGCCAACGATCGCGTCATCAAGGCGCTGATCGAGCGCAACGCGCTGTTTGCCCGTGGCCGCCTGA
>JBQGDG010000020.1:0-2121 GCA_052038935.1 Neorhizobium sp.
TCCGTCGCCATTCTGCGCGGCCAGCTTGTGCAGGCCGATGAACAGGCTGGCGTCAGGACGCTCGTCTTTCATCATTTCGGTCCTTCATGGTCTGGAGCGCCCGCTCCAGGCTGGATTTCGAGCCGTTGCGCAGCGGAACGAAGGCGACGCCGAACTTCTTGCAGCCGGTCTTCACCCTCAGACACGCATCGTGGCTGATACAGTCGATGGGGCAGAAGACACAGTCGACGGATGGCAGGACGGTATCGATGCGCGAAACGGCTTCACGCAGGCCGCCATCGTGATGGATGAGTTCGGCGCCGTGCTTGCTGGCGATTTCGCGCAGATGGGCGACCTGGCAGTCGCGGCCGCCGACATAGAGGAAGCTGCGCACGTCGATGACATCGCGTTCCCTGCCCTGCTGCCCCGTCGCCGCCTCGGCGGCGCTGTTGCCGCTCTTCCGCTTCTGCTTCTTCGCCATGTTGCTCCTCACGTGGCCGATTCCGTCCTTCGGGATCTTCAGTGAGCGGCACCTTAGTTAAGTTGACTATTGGAGTAAAGATTAAACTCGACTCTTTCTATCAAGAAAAAACGCCGCCTGTCCGCGACGATAAATTCCGCCAAAATTTTACCGTTTGATAAATTTTTCAGCCATGGTAAATTCTTCTCCAAGTTGTCCATAACCATAAAATGAGGGAACTCGAATGGAACGACTGGGAAGCGGGATACAGGCCGGGCGCCTGTCTCCGAACGAATACGCGTCGAATTTTTCCGATCTCCACCCCCGCCTCGACAAGCACGAGGCGCTGGTTGCCGCCGACCGCTGTTATTTCTGTTACGACGCGCCGTGTATGACGGCCTGTCCCACCGCCATCGATATCCCGATGTTCATCCGGCAGATATCGACTGGCAATCCGCTCGGTTCGGCCAAGACCATATTCGACCAGAACATCCTGGGCGGCATGTGCGCCCGCGTCTGTCCCACCGAAACGCTCTGCGAGGAGGCCTGCGTCCGCAACACCGCCGAGGAACGCCCCGTCGAGATCGGCAGGCTGCAGCGTTACGCGACCGACGCCGCCATGGAGGCAGGCAAGCAGTTCTATTCGCGCCGGGCTGCGAGCGGTAGAAGGGTCGCGGTCGTCGGCGCCGGTCCGGCCGGGCTGGCCGCCGCCCATCGGCTCGCCGTCCACGGCCACGACGTGACGATCTTCGACGCGCGGGAAAAATCCGGCGGCCTGAACGAATACGGCATCGCCGCCTACAAGGCCGCCGACGATTTCGCCCGGCGCGAGGTGGAATACGTGACCGCCATCGGCGGCATCGAGATCACGCAGGGCAAGGCGCTCGGCCGCGATTTCTCCCTCTCGGATCTCACCGCCGGCTTCGATGCGGTCTTCCTCGGCATGGGGCTTTCCGGCGTGAACGGCCTCGGCATCGAGGGCGAAACCCTCTCCGGCGTCGAGGACGCGGTGGATTTCATCGCCGCCCTGCGTCAGGCGCCAGACAAGGCCGATCTGCTGATCGGCCGGCGTATCGTCGTGCTCGGCGGCGGCATGACCGCCATCGACGCGGCAGTCCAGGCAAGGCTGCTCGGCGCCGAGGAAGTGACGATCTGCTACCGCCGCGGCCGGGAGAACATGAACGCCTCCGTCTGGGAGCAGGATCTCGCGACCTCGAAGGGCGTCATCATCCGCCACTGGCTTCAGCCGAAATCGATCATCGGCAAGGATGGACCCGGTGGCGCTCATGTCGCCGGCATCGAGGTCGAATACACCCGGATGCAGGACGGCAGGCTGACCGGCACCGGAGAAACCGGCATCATCGCCGCCGACCAGATCTTCAAGGCGATCGGCCAGACCTTCTCGGCCTCGGGCCTCGGTGCGCTGCAATTCGACAGGGGCAAGATCGCCGTCGATGCGGAAGGCCGCACGTCGATCGAGAATGTCTGGGCCGGAGGCGATTGTATCGGCCGCGGCGAGGACTTGACGGTATCGGCCGTCGCGCAGGGGCGCGATGCCGCGGAATCGATCAACCGGGCATTCGCCGCCGGCCTGCAGCCGGCCAGTGCCGTTGCCTGAAGGGGAGAGCGAACATGGCTGATATCCGCAACAACTTCGTCGGCATCAAATCCCCGAACCCCTT
>JBQGDG010000021.1:0-7895 GCA_052038935.1 Neorhizobium sp.
CGGGGCCTTCGTCTGGGACCTGCCCGACGATCTCCATTCGGACAATTTCGTGCCGGCACTCGCCCAGATGTGGCTCGATACCTATACCGGCAACGAACCGTTCTTCCTGCAGATAGGCATTCCGGGGCCGCACCCGCCCTATGACCCGACGCAGGAGTATCTCGACATGTATGCGGATGCCGAGCTGCCCGAGCCGATCCTCAGCAGCGAGGACATCGACGCCCAGCCGGCCGCATTGAAGACGCTGCGGCGGCAGCATCTGGAAGTGGACCACGATGCCGTCGTGCATCTTTCCAATCCGACGAAGGAGCAGTTGCGCCGCCAGCGGCAGCATTATTTCGCCAACGTCTCGATGATCGACACGCAGATGGGCAAGCTGATCGAGGCCGTGACACGGCGCGGCGTGCTCGACGATACGATCATCATCTTCACGTCGGACCATGGCGACAGCCTGAACGACCACGGCCACAGCCAGAAATGGTCGATGTACGAACACAGCGTCCGCGTGCCGGCGATCGTCTGGGCACCGGGGCGGGTGGCCGAGGGCAGGGTGGTCGACGATCTCGTCTCGCTCTTCGATTTCGGACCGACCATCCTGGAGATGGCGGGCGTGCCTGTTCCGACCTGGATGGAGGCGAGGTCACTGATGCCCTATCTCAGGGGCGAGGCGTGCGAGCCGCGCGAATTCGTCTTTTCCGAACATGCCGGCGACAGGATATTCAGCGGCAGCAGGTTCATGACGATGGTCCGCAGTCGCCGCCACAAGCTCGTCCATTTCGTCGGCAGCGACGAGGGGCAGTTGTTCGATATGGACGAGGATCCGACCGAGACGAACAATCTCTGGGATTATCCGGCGCATCAGGACACGAGGAGAAAGCTGACCGACGCAATTCTCCAATGGCGGATCGAGAGCGCGCTGAAGACACAGGGCTGGACCCTCGCGAGCGTCCGGTTCGGCGCCAATTCCGGTCGCACGCCAAAAAGCAATGCGCGGCAAGGCGAGGGATAGAGACGGCTTCCCGCATGCGAGGCCGGCGGTCAGGGCCGGCTTCGTGCGGTGCTCGCCCGGGCCATGAGTTGCCAGTCGACCTCTGTCTTCGCGGGATCCCGCCCATCGATACGGGCAACAATCGCTTCGGCGGTCAGGCGTCCGATGCGTTCCCGATCCGGACGGATGGTCGAAAGCGACGGCGTGACACAGGCAGCGGCCTCGTTGTCGCCGAAGGCGATCACGCCGATATCGTCCGGCACGCTTTTGCCCAGCCGGGAAAGTGCGCGCAGGACGCCGAAACTGACCACATCGCTGTTGCAGGCTATCGCGTCCACTTCGGGGTGCAGGCTCAGCAGATCCCGCGCCAGCGTCTCGCCGAGGTCGGGGCTGCCGCCCTGCTGCGCCGTCATGCGGACGACAGCAGGAAGGCCGGATGTCCTGGCTTCCGCTTCCAGTCCGCGAAGGCGCTTTTGCGCGCGCCGGTCATTCTCCCGCAGGCTGCCGAGAAAGGCGAGCCGTCTGTATCCCATCTCGATCAGATGCCGGGCCTGCGCTCTGCCTACCGCATCATGGTCGAAGCCGACGGCGGTATCGATGACGACGCCTCCGGTATCCCACATCTCGATGATCGGAATACCGGAGGCCTTCAGCAGTTCGATGACTTTCGGCGGATGGTCGATGCCGATGATCGCCATGGCTGCCGGCCGCCAGCTGAGGAGCGAGCGAACGAGCTTCACTTCCTGATCGGGATTGTAGCGCGTATTGGCAAGCATGACCTGCAATCCGCTTTCGAGCAGTTCCGACTGAAGCGTGTCGATGATGCTGGCGAACTCGGAATAATAGAGCGAGGTGACGACGACCCCGACGATGTCGGTTCGTGTGCCTGACAGGCCGCCGGCAAGGCGGTTCGGCACGTAGTTCAACTCTTCCATGGCGGCATTGATGCGCTTGCGCAGTTCCGCCCGGACGGTGTTGGGAGCGCGCAAGGCTCGCGACACGGTGTTGACCGAGACGCCGACCCTCTGCGCAATCGAGGCCAGCGTAGGGGTTGCCCGTGCCTCGCCGTTATCCATTTCCCGCCTCATGATACTCGATTATCCCATTTTACGAATGTCAAAAAGATTTTCGGGTGATCGTTGCGTTAACGATAACTTTGTGCCATCGTTTTGGTCGCAAGGCAAGGAAAAGGGTGGAGGAGAGCGGCTTTTCCAACGCCGGAGATCTCGCCGGGACCGGATTGTGTGGAGGAAGGATACCGATGGCTGAGAGGCCGAACGTCATTTTGATCATGACCGACCAGCAGCGCTATGATTCCATCTCGGCGCTCGGTTTTCCCTATGCCCATACTCCCAATCTGGACGCGTTGGTGCAAAAGGGCGTGACGCTGACCAACTGCCACATCACTGCGCCGAGCTGCGTGCCGTCGCGCGCCAGCCTGTTCACAGGCTACTACCCGCATACGACCGGCGTCCTGGCGAATGGCCAGAAGTGGCAGCGGACATGGGTGGAGCAACTGCGCGACGCCGGTTATCGTTGCGTCAATGTCGGCAAGATGCACACCATTCCATACAATTCGGATTCCGGTTTCCACGAACGTTATGTCGTGGAAAACAAGGACCGTTACATGGAAGGCCGCTGGTATTTCGACGAATGGGACAAGGCGCTCGCGGCCAACGGTCTCGTCAAGCAGCAGCGCGAGACCTATCGGCAACGTCAGGATTATCGCGACAGTCTCGGCTGCTTCGACTGGGAACTGCCGGAAAAGCTGCATTCCGACGCTTTTGTCGGGGACATGGCCAAATGGTGGGTCGAGACCTATCCGCCGACCGAGCCGCTGTTTCTCCAAGTCGGATTTCCGGGCCCGCATCCGCCCTTCGATCCGCCGAAGCGTTATTCCGATGCCTATCTACGGCGAAACGACCTGCCACTGCCGAAGCCGAGCAGGGAGGAGCTCGACAGCCTGCATCAGGAACTGAAGGACAAGCGTCAGCATGACGTGGAGGTCGATCACGATTCCGTCGTCTGGAGCCTGGATCCGACCGAAGACCAGATGCAGCGTCTGTGGGCGCATTACCTCGGCAACGTCACCCTGATCGACGAAAAGGTGGGGGAGTTGCTGCAGTCGCTGAAGGAACGCGGTTACCTCGACGACGCGATCGTCATCTTCACGTCCGACCACGGCGAATGTTTGGGCGAGCACGGACTGATCCAGAAATGGTCGATGTATGACGTGGTCACACGGGTACCGACGATCATCTGGTCGACCGCAAACCGCTTCGAGGGCGGGCGCTCCGTCGAAGGGCTCTGCCAGCTGTTCGATCTCGGACCGACCATTCTCGAATATGCGGGCATCGAGCCGCCGAAGAATTTCGAGGCGAGGAGCCTGAAGCCGGCCTTGGAAGGCAAGGACTGGACGCCGCGCAGCCATGTCTTCTGCGAGCAGATAGGGGATGTCGCCATGGCCGGCGGCGTCGAATTCATGACCGGCGTGCGATCCGACAGGTGGAAGCTGGTGCATTTCAAGGGATCCGAGGACGGCCAGCTGTTCGATCTCGAAAACGACCCGAAGGAAGTGCGCAACCTGTGGAGCGATCCGGCCTATCAAGAGCGCAAGCGCGAACTGCTCGACGTGATGCGCGACTGGCTGATCGAGTCGAACTTCAAAACGCGGGATGTGATGGCTGCGGCACGATGAACCGAGCCGAACCGCGACGCTGGCGAACACCTGGGAGGAGTGATCTTGGCCGTAGCTGAAACAGGAAAAAGTCGGCAGGCGGCCAACCGGCCGTCGTTGCTGTCGCAGCCTCTGGCGATGCTGGCGATCAACGTCGCGGCGGTCGTCGTGGGCGTGCTGGTGTGGGCGCTGGTGACGTCATCGGGCGTCGTGGGCCTGCCGACGCCGCTGGCGGTTGCCAATCAGGCGGTTATCCAGGCCGAAAACGGGCTCTTGTGGTCCGATGCTCTTGCGAGCCTGGCGCGTGTGTTCACCGGCTTTGCGCTCGGTATCGCCGTCGCCATCCCCATCGGCTTTCTCATGGGCTGGTACAAGATCGCCCGCGCGATCATCGAGCCCTATGTGCAGTTTTTCCGCACCATTCCGCCTCTCGCGATCATTCCGCTGGCCATCGTCACGCTCGGCATCGAGGAAACGCCGAAGATCTTCGTCATCTTCCTGGCCTCCTTCCTCTCCAGCGTGGTGGCCACCTATCAGGGCGTTATCGGCGTCGACAAGACGCTGATCAACGCGGCCCGCGTGCTCGGCGCCAATGATTTCACCATTTTCCGCCGGGTTATCGTGCCGGCATCGCTGCCCTATATCATGGTCGGGGTGCGGATCGGCCTCGGTTCGTCCTGGGCGACGGTGGTTGCCGCCGAGCTGATCGCAGCACAATCCGGCCTCGGTTTCCGCATGCAGCAGGCGCAGCTCTACTACGACCTTCCGACGATTTTCGTCAGCCTGATCTCGATCGGTGTCCTCGGCCTCATCATGGATCGTATCGTGATGGCCATCGATACCACGCTGACCGCCTGGCAGGAGAAGCTATGACCCCCAAGATCTCATTCCGCAACGTTCGCAAGACGTTCGACATCGCCGGCCAGACCTCGTTCACCGCGCTCGAAGGTTTGAGCCTCGACATTCAGGACGGCGAATTCATCACCGTCGTCGGGCCTTCCGGATGCGGCAAGTCGACCGCGATGAACATCGCCGCCGGGCTGACGCCGCCGACGGCCGGCCAGGTTCTGGTGGACGACGTTCCCGTCAAGGGACCCGGGCCGGAACGCGGCGTCATATTCCAGCAATACGCACTGTTTCCCTGGCTGAGCGTGCGGGAAAACGTCGAGTTCGGACTGAAGATCGCCGGTCATCCGAAGGAAGAGCGGCGCCGGATCGCGGATCACTTCATCGAATTGGTGGGTCTGACGGATTTCGCCAACTCGCTCCCCAAAATGCTGTCGGGCGGCATGAAGCAGCGCTGCGCCATTGCGCGCGCCTATGCCGTAAATCCGAAAATCCTGCTCATGGACGAGCCATTCGGAGCATTGGATGCTTTGACGCGGGTGCAGCTTCAGGATCAGTTGCTGACCATGTGGAGCAAGGAACGCCGTACCGTGATGTTCATCACTCACGATGTCGACGAGGCCGTCTATCTGGCGAGCCGCGTTGTCGTCATGGCCGCCCGGCCGGGTCGGCTTTACAAGATCGTAGACGTTGATCTGCCTTATCCGCGAACCGAGGATATCCGGCTGTCGCCGGAATTTTCCGCGTTGCGCAACGAGGTGTGGCGGTCCGTCTATCATCCGGCCGCAGCTGCCTGATTGCGCCCGTACCCTATCAGCCTGTCCAAGGAGGAATGACCATGCTGACGAGACGGACTTTGATGACCACGGCGGCCACGGTCGCGACCGTGAGCGTATTTTCCATCGGCGGGAGGGCGAGAGCCCAGTCGGCCGATATGAGCATCGGCTATATCGCCGACTTTCCCAATGCCAGCGTGCTGGCCATCGCCGAGGAGCAGAAGCTCTGGGAAGCGGAGGGCATCGAGCCTTCGGTCAAGGTGTTTACCAACGGGCCGATCCAGATCCAGGCGATGGGGGCGGGAAGCCTGAATTTCGGTACGATCGGTCCGGGCGCCCTGTGGCTTCCGGCCCGCGGCCGGGCAAAGGTGATCGGCGTCAACGATATCGGCTTTTCCGATCGTGTCATCGCCCAGGCCGGTATCGCTTCCATTGCAGATCTGAAGGGCAAGAAGGTAGGCGTGCCGCAGGGGACGTCCGGAGACATGATCCTGCGCATGGCCCTGACGAAAGCCGGCATGACGATCGGCGATATCCAGATGGTGCCGATGGATCCGTCCACCGTGGTGGCCGCCTTTACCTCGAAACAGATCGACGCCGCCGGCATCTGGTATCCGCTGATCGATACGATCAAGCCGCGGGTCCCGGACATGAAGGAACTGGCATCGAACCAGGATTTCTATCCGCAGACCTCGTTCATCAACACTTTCGTGGCGCGCAACGAGATCGTCGAGCAGAACCCCGATCTGGTGAAGAAATTCCTGCGGGTGATGAAAAAAGCGATGGACTACCGGGCTGCCAATCTCGATAAATCCATCGAAATCACCACCGCCTTCCTGAACGCGCCCAAAGAGGCAACGGAAAAGGTGGCACGCAGCCGCAAGATGCTGACCTCCGGCGAGCTGGATGCCTTCACCAAGGACGGCACCGTCAACAAATGGCTGACGGACTTCAACAAGATGTTCCAGGAATTCGGGACCGTGAAGGACCCGCTGGCACCGGAGAAATTCTACACCGGCGACCTGTTCACCAGCGCTTGAGCCGGACCATTACCGGCCGCTGCCTGAGAATGGAAACGGCAAACCGGGCGTCGCCGTAGTCCGTTATGGCCGGCGGACACCGGATCACGGCCAGGATCGACACATCAGGGCGCTCGGCCTCGTCGCGGGCGCCCTTTCACATTCCGGGTGAGGGACGACGAAGATAATCCAATGCGGGCGGGAGTATTCATCTGCGGGTTGTGGCCGATCCAAGATGTCAGAAGGAGGTGATCAGAGCTGCCGCGTCAATCACTCTTTCTTCCGCGATCATAACCTGGATACCGAGGAGCCATGCTCCCAGACCCAAGACCGATACGAGGACAGAGATCGACGGACCAAAATCCGAGATGACCTCGCGGGCAAGGACGTGGAGACTGTCGGCAGTTAGGAAATCTCGCAACATCTGGTCAGGTCGCATCTTTAGGGTTGGGATATGTCTGGCGAACGCGCGAGATGCCTACTCGTTCCGATTGGCCGTCATATTTTCGGGAAATGTCGTGCGACAGCCGCCCGCCCGGGCAGTCCAGCGGCGCCGTTTGAAGAAGATCACTCCTTCGAGGCCGTCATCACGAAGAAGTCGATCGGTCGCGTCGTGTCGTCGTAGACCGCGCCATAGGGATGGACATCGAAAAGGTGCTGCCAGCTCCGGGCGCTCCCGAAACCGACCTCCGCAAGCATCCGGGAAACGTCCTCCGCCCCGAGCCCGTTGAAGAACGGCAGTTCGACGCCGAACTCCTCGGCGCTGTCGTTCTGCCGATGCAGGTACCAGAGGCCGTCGGAAACCAGCAGCATGCCGTCGGGGCGAAGGAGGCGGTGGGCCAGGGCGAGTGCCGCCTGCGGGTTTTCCAGCGTCCAGAGGACATTTCGGATCGTGACGATATCGGCGCTTTCGTCTTCCAGACGGGCGTCATCCATCGTCGAGTGAACGAAGGTCACGTCGAGGCCACGCGAAAGGGCCTCGGCGCGCGCAAATTCGAGCATCGCAACGGAACCATCGATGGCGCGAACGCGGTGGCCGAGCTCCGCAGCCAACAAGGCGCAGGCCCCCGTTCCGCAGCCGATATCGACGACATCCCCGGTTTCGGGACCGAGGGCGGCGGCGAATACCCTCCGCCATTCGTCTGCATGGCGCAGATGCGAGGCGGCGGAATTGAAGCGATGTGCGCGGCCGTTCCAGTGTTCGGCCATGGCTGCGGCCGTGATTGCTGCTGCCTTCATGATTTTCTCCCGGGCAGATACTGCTTCATTCCGATACCACCGCCTTCTCGACGCGGACCCAAACGTGCCCATCGGCATCGTGCTGGATGCTGCTTTCCACTCCGTAGACGCGGCGCAGCAGGTCGGACGTGATGACATCCGCCGGTCTTCCCTGGGCAACGACGCATCCCTCGTGAAGCACAACCAGCCGGTCAGCGAAGCTCGCCGCCAGGCTCAGGTCATGCAGCACCACGATCGTCACCAGACTGCTGGCCCTGGTGGCGTCGCGGACATGCCCCATCAGCAGCATCTGGTGCCGGAGATCGAGGGCGCTTGCAGGCTCGTCGAGGAGGAGCATCTCCGGTTCGCGC
>JBQGDG010000022.1:0-24892 GCA_052038935.1 Neorhizobium sp.
CATGGAAACGGTGCCGGGCAATTATCTCACGGTCCGCCCCGGCGCCCGCTATTTCCATTCCGTGCGGCTGCTGCAGCGGGTGAAGGAACTGGATCCGACCATGTTCACCAAGTCCGGCATCATGGTCGGGCTCGGCGAGGAGCGGAACGAGGTTCTGCAGCTGATGGACGACCTGCGTACCGCAGATGTTGATTTCCTCACGATCGGCCAATATCTGCAGCCGACGCGCAAGCACCACAAGGTCGAAAAATTCGTCACTCCGGAGGAATTCAAGTCCTATGAGACCGTGGCCTATACGAAGGGCTTCCTGATGGTCTCGTCCAGCCCTCTGACCCGGTCGTCGCACCACGCGGGCGACGACTTTGCGCGCCTGAAGGCCGCGCGGGAAAAGAAGCTCCTGGTTGCCGCCGAATAGGGCGGCACCTCATTCTCGCCGCTTATTCGGCTGCTTCCACTTTCGGCCGCTTGTCCTGACCGTGCCTGCGGTCACGCAGCGTGCCTTTGTGGCCGCGCGCCTCGCCCTTCGCCATCTCGATAAAATAGGCGAGCACGGGTAGCCCGTTCATGTCGGCCAGCTGCTTGGCGGATTCGAGCAGCTTTATCATCTGTGCGAAATCGTCCATGGATATGCGTCTTTCGGATGGATAGATCTTGGAGTGTTGCAGCGCACCAATATAGGGCTGATTGCGATGTGCAATACATTACAACTGGCCTCGGGGCACGTTAATTTTCTTTAACTTGAATTTGCTCAAACGCAAAGCGGTCGACAACGGAACGAGGCAGGCACGCAGGAACATGAGCGTGATCGATGGAAGTCTGCACCTCGTGGATGCCGCCAGGGCGGCGCAGATCCTTCGCCGGTCGGATCGTGTTCTTGTCATCGGCTGTTCCGGCGGCGGCAAGTCGACCCTGGCGACCCTGATATGCCGTCGCTTCGGCCTGCCCTTCGTGTCCATGGATCGTGATTTCTACTGGCTTCCCGGGTGGGTCAAGCGCGATCGGGCGGCCAGCCGCGCGTTGATCGAAGAGGCGGTTGCCGGCGAGCGCTGGCTCATGGACGGAACCGGCGCTTCGAGCTTCGATGTGAGGATGCCGCGCGCGGATCTGGTCATCTGGGTCCGCATGCCCCGCTGGCTTTGTATGTGGGGCGTCTTCTCCCGGTCCATCCGGCATCTCGGCCAGACTCGGCCCGAAATGGCACCGGGTTGCCGCGAACGTTTTCCAGACCGGCAGTTCCTGTCCTTCATCTGGAATTTCGAAAGGAAGACTGCACCGCTGGTGGTCGACGGCATCCGACGCTTCTCGCCGGAATGTCCCGTCCTCATGCTGAGGTCGCGCGGCGAAATGCGCGCCTTCGTCGATCTGCTCGGGACTTGATCTTCCACGGGTCGGGGCTTAACTGCACAGCATGCCAAAGTTTGAAATCCGCCGTCCCGTCAAGCATAGTGCCGAGAAGATGTACGCGCTCGTCGCGGACATCGAACGTTATCCGGAATTTCTGCCGCTGTGCGAGGCGCTGGCCGTCCGCAGCCGCAAGGAGCGCGACGGAAAGGCGCTGCTGCTCGCCGATATGACGGTCGGATACAAGGCGATCCGGGAGACCTTCACCACGCAGGTGCTGCTCAATCCCGCGGAGCAGGTGATAGACGTGAAATATATCGAGGGTCCATTCAAATACCTCGACAACAGGTGGCGGTTCGAGCCGTCGGCGGACGGCTGCGACGTTCATTTCTTCATCGACTACGAGTTCAAGAGCATGATTCTCGGGGCCCTGATGGGCTCGATGTTCGACCGCGCCTTCCGCATGTTCACCGAAGCTTTCGAGGCCCGGGCCGACAAGATCTACGCTGCCGCCTGAACAAGGCTCACGAGCCGACGATTTCTCGCGCCATCTGCAAAGCCGTGCGGATCGTGGCGAGCCGGATCTCGCTTCGTCCAATGTCGCCGTAACGCATCTCACGATGGATGATTTCGCCGCTGCGGCTGCGTGCGGCGAGATGAACCAGGCCGACCGGCTTGTCGGCCGTGCCGCCGCCCGGTCCTGCGACGCCGGTGACGGCTACCGACACCGTCGCCCGGGACCGGAACAGCGCGCCATGGGCCATCTGCAGCGCGGTCTCCCGTGACACTGCACCGAAGGCTTGCAGGGTTTGCGCGGTGACGCCGAGAAGGTCCGCTTTTGCCTGATTGGTGTAGGTAACGAAACCGCGGTCGACGACTGCGGACGAGCCGGGGATTTCGGTCAGCGCGCCGGCGATCAGGCCGCCGGTGCAGGATTCTGCCGTGGCGATCATGATCCCGCGTACCGAGAAGTCCGCAATGATCCGTCGAGCTTCGTCCTCGATATCCGCGGGAAACAGGGTCATGCGCCCGTGCTCCGGTAGACCACGGTCGCGGTGGCGATCGCCGCTATGCCCTCACGGCGACCGACGAAGCCGATCTTCTCGTTGGTCGTCGCCTTCACGGAACAGCGATCGACCGAAATTCCGAGAATCGAGGCGAGATTCGCGCGCATCCGGTCGCGATGAGGTCCGACTTTCGGCGCCTCGGCAATCAGCGAGACGTCGGCATTCATGATCGTGCCGCCCTTGTCGCGAACGATCGTCGCCGCGTGATCGAGAAAGATCCTGGACGGGGCGCCCTTCCACTGCATGTCGGACGGCGGGAAATGATCGCCGATGTCGCCGGCGCCGCAGGTCGCAAGAAGGGCGTCGGTCAGCGCATGCAGCGCCACGTCGGCATCCGAATGGCCGCTGAGCTTCTGGTCGTGAGGAATGAAGACGCCACACAGCGTCACCCCGTCTCCAGGAACGAGTTGATGGACATCGTAGCCGTTGCCGGTGCGGACATCGGGGAGGGCTGCTGCGGAGAGCTTTTCATCGGCCATGGCGATATCCCGTTTCACGGTGAGCTTCACGTTGTCGACCGAACCTTCGACGATCGTCACCGGCAGGCCGGCCCATTCGGCGATGGCGGCATCATCGGTAAAGTCGTCGCGACGAAGGGCCGCCGCTTTTTCATGGGCTATACGGATTTCCGAAAGGCGGAAGCTCTGCGGCGTCTGGGCGGCAAACAGTCCGTTGCGGGATACCGTCTCGTGCACCAGCCCATCGGAGCCGCCACGCTTGAGCGTGTCCGTCACCCGCACCGCCGGTAGCACATTTTCGGTTCCGCCGTCGAAGGCTTCCGCAATGCGGTCGAGAAGGGCATGATCGACGAAAGGGCGCGCCGCATCGTGGATCATTACATGGGTAGCCTCGGTCGTCGCAAGTGCGCGCAGGCCTTCGAACACCGAGCGCTGGCGCGTATCGCCGCCGAAAGTCGTGATGACATCGACGACGCCGTCCAATTTTTCGATGGCGGCTTCATAGAGGCTCTCGTCGTCCGGATGAATGACGACCACGATCGGACCGCGCCTCGGCCAGCGGAGAAATGTCTCGAGTGTGCGGGCGATCACCGGACGTCCGCCGATGGGCCGGTATTGTTTCGGGCCTTCCGCCGGCGCGCCCGCTCGCTCTCCGCGCCCCGCGGCGACGATGACGATGCCAATTGTCATGGAGGTGTCGTCCTCGTGCAATAGTCGATTTGGGTTGACAAGGGTGAGAACTATAGACTCAAAAGCTGCTTTTCCAGCGTGGCGCTTAAAAATAACGCAATGCCGGAATCGCTCTTGGCAAACGCGTATTACCTGAATAAAAATAGGGCAAAATATGAATTTGCCTGAAAGATCATCATTTGTATTCCAGTGATCTAAGCACCCCATTCCGGATCGGACCTGTCCTCGTCCGCAACCGCGCGGTGCTCGCTCCCATGTCCGGCGTTACCGATCTGGCCTTCCGCTCCCTGGCCTGGCGTTTCGGCGCCGGTCTTGTCGTCACCGAAATGGTGGCGAGCCGCGAGCTTGTGATGAACAAGGGGGAATCCTGGGCGCGGCTGAAAAACGCCGGCATGTCGCCGCATATGGTGCAACTGGCGGGGCGCGAGGCCTATTGGATGGCGGAGGCGGCGAAGATCGCGGCCGGCAACGGCGCCGACATCATCGATATCAATATGGGATGTCCGGCCAAGAAGGTCATCGGCGGCTATTCCGGTTCGGCTCTGATGCGCGATCCCGACCATGCGTTGTCGCTGATCGAGACGACCGTGAAGGCGGTTGATGTTCCGGTTACGGTGAAGATGCGGCTCGGCTGGGATCACGATTCGCTGAATGCGCCGCTGATCGCGCGGCGTGCCGAAGAGGCGGGCGTGCAGCTCGTGACCGTCCACGGACGGACGCGGATGCAATTCTACGAGGGCAAGGCCGACTGGGATGCGATCCGCGCCGTGCGCGAGGTGATCTCGATCCCGCTAATCGCCAACGGCGACGTGCATTCCGTCGAGGACGCCGCAGAAATACGCCGTCGCTCCGGTGCCGATGCCGTGATGATCGGCAGAGGTGCGCAGGGACGGCCATGGCATGTGGGTGTTCTGGCGGGACATCCGGCCCCCGACGCCGCCGCGCTCGGGGGTCTGGTCGTCGAGCATTACGAGGCCATGCTGGAACTCTACGGTGTGGAAGCGGGGTTGCGCCATGCGCGCAAGCATCTCGCCTGGTATGTCGAACGTCATGCCGCCGATCTACCGGCGGAGGAAAAAGGCGCAATCCTCGTGAGCAAGGATGCCGCCGACGTCATCCGTCGTCTGTCGGCCGTTTTCGAAAAAACCGCGTCGGCTCAGCCCCGGAGGGAGGCAGCATGACAAAATCCGCGCTTCAGGATGCCGTCCACGGGCAGGCGCTCGCCATGGCGGTCCTCAACTCGGTGCAGAACCCGGTGATCCTCGTCGACGTCGCGGGCAAGATCGCCTTCGCCAACTGGGAGGCGGAATCCTTCTTCGGCGCCAGCGCTTCGCATCTGTCCAAACAGAAGATCTCGTCCTTCATTCCTTTCGGCAGCCCGCTCCTGGCATTGATAGACCAGGTGCGCGAACGCAGGGCGCCGGTCAACGAATACCGGGTCGACCTGTCTTCGCCGCGGCTAGGACAGGAAAAGCTCGTCGATCTCTATGTGGCGCCGGTGGTCAGCGAGCCGGGGTCCGTCGTCGTCGTGTTCCAGGAACGCTCCATGGCCGACAAGATCGACCGGCAGCTAACCCATCGGGCGGCGGCGCGCTCGGTCACCGGGCTCGCCTCCATGCTGGCGCACGAGATCAAGAACCCGCTCTCCGGTATTCGTGGGGCGGCGCAGCTGCTCGAGACCTCCGTACCGGACGACGATCGGGCGCTGACACGGCTGATCTGCGACGAGACCGACAGGATCGTGTCGCTCGTCGACCGGATGGAGGTCTTTTCAGACGAGCGCCCGGTCGATCGCGTTCCGCTCAACATCCATTCGGTGCTGGACCATGTGAAGGCGGTGGCCAAGGCGGGGTTCGCGCGCGACGTCAAGATTTCGGAAATGTACGATCCGTCGCTGCCGCCCGTATATGCCAATCGCGATCAGCTCGTGCAGGTCTTCCTCAATCTCATCAAGAATGCCTCGGAAGCGGTCGGCGATCAGACGGATGCGGAGATCATGCTGACGACGGCCTACAGGCCCGGCATCCGCCTTTCGGTTGCCGGCACGCGCGAGAAGATTTCATTGCCGCTGGAATTCTGCGTCATCGACAACGGTCCGGGCGTGCCGCCGGATCTCCTGCCGCATCTCTTCGATCCCTTCATCACCACCAAGACCAATGGTTCCGGATTGGGGCTTGCGCTGGTCGCCAAGATCATCGGCGGGCATGGCGGCATCGTCGAATGCGACAGCCAGGCCCGCCGCACAATTTTTCGCGTTTTGATGCCCATGCACAAGGAAGAAGCCGCTGACGGCCGCTCCTTGAACTCCACAGGAAACGTTAAATGACTGCCACGATCCTAGTCGCCGACGACGACGCGGCCATCCGGACCGTTCTCAACCAGGCCCTGACGCGCGCCGGTTACGAGGTGCGCATCACTTCCAACGCCGCCACGCTCTGGCGCTGGATTTCGGCCGGCGAGGGCGATCTGGTGGTCACCGACGTGGTCATGCCGGACGAGAATGCATTCGACCTGTTGCCGCGCATCAAGAAGGCGCGTCCCGACCTGCCCGTTCTGGTGATGAGCGCGCAGAACACGTTCATGACCGCAATCCGGGCCTCGGAGAAGGGGGCCTATGACTACCTGCCCAAGCCCTTCGACCTGACCGAGCTTATCGCGATCATCGGCCGCGCGCTCGCGGAACCGAAACGCAAGCCGGCGCGGCTGGACGACGATATGCAGGACGGCATGCCGCTCGTCGGCCGCTCGGCCGCGATGCAGGAAATCTACCGGGTTCTCGCCCGGCTGATGCAGACAGACCTGACGCTGATGATCACCGGCGAATCGGGCACCGGCAAGGAACTCGTCGCGCGGGCGCTTCACGACTACGGCAAGCGCCGCAACGGCCCCTTCGTCGCAATCAACATGGCGGCAATTCCACGCGACCTGATCGAGTCGGAGCTCTTCGGGCACGAGAAGGGCGCGTTCACGGGGGCGCAGAACCGCTCGACAGGACGTTTCGAACAGGCCGAGGGCGGCACGCTGTTTCTCGACGAGATCGGCGACATGCCGATGGACGCGCAGACCCGTCTGCTGCGCGTGCTGCAACAGGGCGAATACACGACCGTCGGAGGGCGCACGCCGATCCGGACGGACGTACGCATCGTCGCCGCGACGAACAAGGATCTCAAGCAGCTGATCAATCAGGGTCTCTTCCGTGAGGATCTCTATTATAGGCTGAATGTCGTGCCTCTTCGCCTGCCGCCTCTGCGCGATCGCGCCGAGGACATTCCGGATCTCGTGCGCCACTTCATGCAGATGGCGGAGAAGGAAGGGCTCGACGGCAAGCGGTTCGACAACGAGGCGCTGGACGTGATGAAGGCCTATGCGTGGCCCGGAAACGTGCGTGAGCTGGAAAACCTCGTCCGCCGCCTGATGGCGCTCTATCCGCAGGACGTGATCACCCGCGAGATCGTGGACGCCGAACTCCGCTCGGACGTGCCGGACAGCCCGATCGACAAGGTGGCTCCGCGGAGCGGCGCGCTGACGATCGCCCAGGCCGTCGAGGAAAACATGCGCAGCTATTTCGCCAGCTTCGGCGATAACCTGCCTCCGCCCGGCCTGTATGATCGCGTGCTGAACGAGATGGAATATCCGCTGATTCTCGCCGCGCTGACGGCGACGCGCGGCAACCAGATCAAGGCCGCCGATCTCCTTGGCCTGAACCGCAATACGTTGCGCAAGAAGATCCGCGAACTCGGTGTTTCCGTCTATCGGAGCTCACGCACCGCCTAAACGCGTCGGCTCGCTTGACAGCTATCGGGCATCGTTGCATTTTCGCCACAATGCGTTGCTTAGAAGTCACGCAGGTGTCATCTTCCGACCGGCGCGGCGCCGGGCGGTACGACGGTTATCCTTTTTCTGATTTTGCTACATGTCCGATCCATCCCTGGTACGGACGAAAGCCAATGACCGGTTACGGAGGGGATTGATGGTGGACGGCGGGACGGTTCCTGTTGCCGACAGTCAGTCGGCGGCGCTGATCCAGGACAGGCGTGCCTCTTTCGCCCTGCCGGGGCTCCTGCTCGCGGGCGGCGCGCTCGTCTGCGCCATCTCCACCTTGCTCGTTCTGCTCGGGCTGACGCCGATCGCCCCCACCGGCAATGTCGTCATCGCTTCCGCGGTGATCAATTCCTTCTTCATCCTCGGCCTCATGTATCTCATCGGCCGCGAGGTGACGCGGCTTCTGCGCGCGCGCAACCGTGGACGGGCGGCGGCGAGACTGCATGTGCGAATCGTCGTGCTCTTTTCGTTCGTCGCGATCACGCCTGCCGTCCTGGTGGCGATCTTCGCCAGCCTGACGCTCAATGTCGGCCTGGATCGCTGGTTCTCGTTGCGTACCCAGTCGATCGTGCTGTCCTCCCAGGACGTCGCCCGCGCCTACATGATGGAGAATGCGAGCTATCTGCAGGGGCAGACGGTCTCCATGTCCAACGATCTGGAGCGTAACCGGGCGATGTTCTATCTGGACCGGACCGGTTTTCTCGATCTCATGACGCGGCAGGCGAGAGGCCGGGGCATGCTCGGCGCCTTCCTCGTGCGGGAAGACGGTCAGGCCATCGCCCAGGCCGATATCAAGACGGAAAAGCCACTGCCGGCCATCCCGCCGGATGCACTGAAATCGGCGGCAGCCGGCCAGCCGACGCTCATTCCGCCGGGTGTTACCAATCTCGTCGGTGCCGTGATCCAGAACGATGCGATCTCGGGCACGTTCCTCTACACCATACGGGCGGTCGATCCCAAGGTGATGAACGCCATGCGGCTGATGGAGGAGAATGCCGCCGAATACAAGACGATGGAGGCCGGGCGAATGTCGCTGCAGGTGGCCTTCGCCGTGCTCTATCTCGGCTTCGCGCTGATCGTCCTGCTTGCCGCCATATGGGCTGCCATCGCGGTTGCCGACCGTATCGTGCGGCCCATCCGTCTGCTCATCAGCGCGGCCGACAGCGTCGGTACCGGCAATCTCAACGTGGTCGTTCCGGTGCGCGCCGCCGACGGGGACGTCGGCAGTCTGTCCAAGACGTTCAACAAGATGATATCCGAGATCCGCAGCCAGCGAGACGAGATTCTCGAGGCGAAAGACGAGGTCGATGACCGCCGCCGCTTCATCGAGGCGGTGCTGTCAGGCGTGACCGCAGCGGTAATCGGCGTCGACGACCGGCGGATCAGCATCGTCAACCCCTCGGTGGAGCATTTGCTCGGCGCGAGTGCGGAAAGCCTGATCGGCAAGACGCTGGACGAGGTGGCGCCGGAGATCGATCACATCCTCACCGAGGCCACGGCCCGCTCACGCGGCGATTTCCGCAAGCAGGTTAACCTGATGCGCGGCGGCAAGGAGCGCACGCTCTCAGTGCAGGTGACGCGCGAGGAGCAGCGGACGTCCAGCGATTCCTACGTCATTACACTGGACGACATCACCGATCTCGTGATTGCCCAGCGTTCGACCGCCTGGGCGGATGTCGCGCGCCGGATCGCCCATGAGATCAAGAATCCGCTGACGCCGATCCAGCTTTCCGCCGAGCGGCTGAAAAGGCGCTACGGCAAGCAGATAGACGAGAGCGACCGGGCCGTTTTCGACCAGTGCACGGATACGATCGTGCGGCAGGTCGGTGATATCGGCCGCATGGTCGATGAATTTTCCGCCTTCGCGCGTATGCCGAAACCGTCGAAGGAAATCACCGATCTGCGCGAGATCCTCAAGGATTCGATCTTCCTTCGCGAAATGGGGACGACCCATGTGCAGTTCATACGCGATCTGGGCGAAGAGCCACTCAAGGGGCTGTTCGACGCGCGAATGCTCGGCCAAGCTTTCGGCAATCTCGTCAAGAATGCCGTCGAGGCGATCGAATCGGTACCGAACGGCGAGGAACGCGACGGCCGGAAGGTGATGGTGCGTTCGGGCTACGACGGCGGACGTGATCTCTTCGTCGTCGACATCATCGACAACGGCAGCGGTCTGCCGAAGGAAAACCGCCACCGGATTCTCGAACCCTATATGACGATGCGCGAAAAGGGGACGGGGCTCGGCCTCGCCATCGTCAAGAAGATTATCGAAGAGCATGGCGGGCAGATCGAGCTGCATGATGCTCCCACCGATTTCGACCATGGCAAAGGTGCCATGATCAGGGTGCTGCTGCCGCATGCCGATGCATCGGCTGCGCCCGCGACGGAAAAAGACAAGGAAATAGCTTATGGCGTCTGACATTCTGGTCGTCGATGACGAGGCGGATATCCGCGAAATCGTTTCGGGCATTCTCTCCGACGAGGGGCACGAAACCCGTATGGCGCACGACAGCGACAGCGCGCTGGCGGCCATCTCGGACCGGGTGCCCCGGCTCGTCTTCCTCGACATCTGGATGCAGGGTTCCAAGCTCGACGGTCTGGCTCTGCTGGACGAGATCAAGAGCCGTCATCCGGAACTTCCGGTCGTGATGATCTCGGGCCACGGCAACGTGGAAACAGCGGTGTCGGCGATCAAGCGGGGCGCCTTCGATTTCATCGAGAAGCCGTTCAAGGCCGACCGCCTGATCCTGATCGCCGAGCGGGCGCTGGAGAATTCCAAACTCAAGCGCGAGGTTTCCGAGCTTAAGCGGCGCACGGGCGACGCTGCCGAACTCGTCGGCACGTCGGTTGCCGTCTCGCAATTGCGCCAGACGATCGAGAAGGTGGCGCCGACAAACAGCCGTATCATGATCCTCGGTCCGTCCGGCTCGGGCAAGGAGCTGGTTGCGCGGATGATCCATCGCAAGTCGTCGCGGGCGGCAGGTCCGTTCGTCGCGCTCAACGCGGCGACGATCACGCCGGAGCGGATGGAGATGGCTCTGTTCGGCACGGAGGGGACGCCCGGTCAGCCGAGAAAGATCGGCGCGCTCGAGGAGGCGCATCGCGGCATTCTCTATCTCGACGAGATCGGCGAGATGCCGCGGGAGACGCAGAACAAGATCCTGCGTGTTCTCGTCGACCAGCAGTTCGAGCGGGTCGGTGGGTCGAAGCGGGTCAAGGTGGATGTCCGGATCATCTCGTCGACCGCCTACAACCTGGAAAGCCTGATATCCGAAGGCGCCTTTCGCGAGGACCTCTACCACCGGCTGGCCGTCGTGCCGGTCAAGGTTCCGGCGCTGGCGGAGCGTCGCGAGGACGTTCCCTTCCTCGTGGACATGTTCATGCGACAGGTCTCGGAACAGGCCGGTATCCGCCCGCGCAAGATCGGCGAGGACGCGATGGCGGTGCTGCAGGCGCATGACTGGCCGGGCAATATCCGCCAGTTGCGCAACAATATCGAACGGTTGATGATCCTGGCCCGCACCGACGGTCCGGATACCGCGATCTCCGCCGACATGCTGCCGACAGACCTCGGCGACATGCTGCCGAAGGTTTCCTCCAAGGGCAACGTCCATATCATGACGCTGCCTCTGCGCGAGGCGCGTGAAATGTTCGAACGCGACTACCTGATCGCCCAGATCAACAGGTTCGGTGGCAATATTTCACGGACGGCGGAGTTCGTCGGCATGGAACGATCCGCCCTTCATCGGAAGCTGAAGTCGCTCGGGGTTTAATCCGGGCGATATGGAAACGACCAGCGCGATGGCCCGCGCCATCCGCCCTTACCCTGCGAGCAGAACATCATGTCCAGAATTGCCTATGTGAACGGCCGTTATGTCGAACATGCCGATGCGGCCGTGCATGTGGAAGACCGCGGCTTTCAGTTCGCAGACGGGGTCTACGAGGTTTGCGAGATCCGCGACGGGCTGATCGTCGACCTGACGCGCCATCTCGACCGGCTCGATCGTTCGCTGCGGGAATTGAGGATGGGCTCGCCGATGGGCAGGCATCCGTTGACCGTCGTGATCCGGGAGGTGTTGCGGCGCAACCGGGTCCGCAACGGGATTTTCTACCTCCAGGTGACCCGCGGTGCCGTCCGCCGCGATCATTTCTTCCCGGCGCCTGGAACCCCGCCAACGCTCGTCATCACCGCCAAGTCGACGGACCCGTCCGTCATGCGCCGGAAGTACGAAACGGGCATCAAGGTGATCACCGTGGCGGAAAACCGCTGGGACCGCGTCGACATCAAGAGCGTCGGCCTGCTCCCCAACGTGCTGGCAAAACAGCAGGCGAGAGACGCCGGCGCGCAGGATGCGATCTATATCGACCGCAGCGGCGTGGTCATGGAGGGGGCCTCGTCGAACGTCTGGATCGTGACGAGGGAGGGGACGCTGGTCACGCGGCCGGCGGAGCACGGTATTCTGCGCGGCATCACCCGCACGACGCTTCTGGATGTCGCAGCCGTTCTCGGCCTTGCCGTCGAAGAGCGGGAATTCGGGATAGAGGACATGCTGTCGGCCCGCGAAGTGTTCTTCACCTCGGCGACGGGCAGCTGTGTGCCGATCGTCGAAATCGATGGAAAGACGATCGCCAACGGCCATCCGGGCACCGTCGCGTCCAGCATTCGTGACGCCTTTTTCGACATTGCGGAAAAGACGCCGATTTGGTAACCAGAGATCGGGGGAAGGGGGAGTACGCGGGGCGTCTCCCGATCATCTCTTTTATGCGTGATCATTTCCCGGCAGCTTGCCGGCAAGAAAGAAAGAAGCGGCGCCATGGCGGAACGTTCTCAGAACCTGCAGGATTTATTTCTTAACACAGTTCGCAAGCAGAAGATTTCCCTGACAATATTCCTCATAAACGGGGTGAAGCTCACGGGAGTCGTGACATCTTTCGACAACTTCTGCGTCCTTCTTCGTCGTGACGGGCACTCCCAGCTCGTATATAAGCACGCGATCTCGACCATCATGCCCGGCCAGCCGATGCAGATGTTCGAAAGCGAAGAGAATGCAGCTTAAGGACTAAGACAGATTTCTAGCAGAGATACGTCCAACGAATCGATCGTCCCGGAAGCCGAAAAGCGCCGGGACGATATGCGCACTGTCGTCGTGGTGCCGGTGCTCAAGCAGTCGCGTCCGCGTGCCGGACAGGGCGAATCGCCGGCAACGGCAGCGCCCCAGCGGTCCAACGAGGCCCGGCTCGAGGAAGCGACGGGGCTTGCCCGCGCTATCGACCTGACAATTGCCGAAGGCCTGATTGTGCCGGTCAACCAGCCGCGTCCGGCGACCCTGATGGGGACCGGCAAGATCGAGGAAATCAAGCAGCTTCTCGACGAGAAGGATGCCGGCCTCGTTATCGTCGACCATCCGCTGACACCGGTGCAGCAGCGCAATCTGGAAAAAGAGCTGAATGCCAAGGTCATCGATCGCACCGGCCTGATTCTCGAGATTTTCGGTCGCCGCGCCTCCACCAAGGAAGGCACGCTGCAGGTCGATCTCGCCCATCTCAATTACCAGAAGGGCCGTCTGGTCCGGTCTTGGACCCACCTTGAACGCCAGCGTGGCGGCGGCGGGTTCATGGGCGGCCCCGGCGAAACCCAGATCGAAGCCGACAGACGCCTGCTGCAGGACCGTATCGTCAAGCTCGAGCGCGAACTCGAACAGGTCGTCCGCACCCGCCAGCTGCATCGTGCCAAGCGCCGCAAGGTGCCGCATCCGATCGTGGCGCTGGTCGGCTATACCAATGCCGGCAAGTCGACGCTGTTCAACCGTATCACCGGTGCCGGCGTTCTCGCCGAAGACATGCTGTTTGCGACGCTCGATCCGACGCTTCGTCGCATGAAGCTGCCCCATGGACGCACCGTCATCCTGTCCGACACCGTCGGCTTCATCTCCGACCTGCCCACCCATCTCGTCGCCGCCTTCCGCGCGACGCTGGAAGAGGTGCTGGAAGCGGACCTGATCCTGCATGTCCGCGACATGTCCGACCCGGACAACGCCGCCCAGTCGCATGATGTCCTGCGCATTCTCGCCGATCTCGGTATCGACGAGAAAGAGAGCGCCGAACGGATCATAGAGGTCTGGAACAAGATCGATCGGCTCGATGCCGAAACCCATGATGCGCTCGCCGAACGCGCCAGGGACCGCGAGAACATCATGGCGGTCTCGGCGATCACGGGCGAGGGGCTCGATGCGCTGATGGACGAGATCGCCAAGCGGCTTTCGGGAGTATTGACGGAAACGTCGATCACCATCCCGACGGACAAGCTGGCGCTCGTCTCGTGGGTCTACGGCAATTCCATCGTCGATGGCCGCGAGGACAACGAGGATGGCTCGGTGACGCTCGATGTGCGCATGTCGGAAGCGCAGGCGACGGAGCTGGAGCGCAAGCTCGGCAACGGTCCGAAGCCGGAGAAGGAAGACTGGGAGCGATAGAGGACGGCTTTCCGTCCTCGTCGCCATCCGATATCGGCCAACCGCTCCCTGGCTGCCACTTTCCGCGGCGCTCGTCTTTGCAATCGGTCCGCCGCGGCGTCTTTCGGCTGAAACCTTGGCGTATTACCCCACGAACGCGCGTTCGATGACGAATTCGCTCGGCTTGTTGTTCGCGCCTTCGGTGAGGCCCGCCCTCTCGAGAATTTCCTTGGTATCCTTCAGCATTGCGGCCGAGCCGCATATCATGCCGCGGTCGATTTCCGGATTGAGCGGCGGCACGCCGAGGTCGGTGAACAGCTTGCCGCCCTCGATCAGGTCGGTGATGCGACCCCGGTAAGGATAGGCCTCGTCACGGGTAACGGTCGGATAGTGCCGGAGCTTGGTGCCGACGACATCGGCGAGGAATTCGTGATTGCGGATTTCTTCCATCAGGTCGAAGCCGTATTTCAGCTCGGCAACCTCGCGGCAGGTATGGGTCAGGATGACCTCGTCGAACTTCTCATAGGTCTCCGGATCGCGGATGAGGCTCGCAAAGGGCGCGATGCCGGTACCGGTCGAGAACATGTAGAGACGCTTGCCGGGCGTCAGCGCATCGAGAACCAGCGTTCCCGTCGGCTTCTTACGCATCAGCACGGTATCGCCCGGCTTGATCGCTTGGAGATGCGAGGTGAGCGGGCCGTCCGGAACCTTGATGGAGAAGAACTCGAGTTCCTCGTCCCAGGACGGACTGGCGACCGAGTAGGCGCGGTAGACCGGCTTTTCGCCGACCATCAGGCCGATCATGGCGAATTCGCCCGAGCGGAAACGGAAGCCTGCCGGGCGCGTCATGCGGAAGCGGAACAGTCTGTCGGTATAGTGCTGGACATCCAGCACCGTCTCGGCATACACGCCGTCCGGAATTTTCACGGCAAATTCTTCAGTCTTGGTGGGGGCGTTCATTCAGATCGGTCTTCCAGTCTGGGCGTTGTGACAGCGGAGATATACTATCAAGCCGCCTATTTGAAGGCATTCGCGCCTGTTGTCGCGGATGCCGGATGGAATATGAAGCCAAAAGTCACCTTTTGACAGCAGTTTTGTCGGGCAATGTCAGGCCGGGACGGTGCGCCGGCGCCAGCTGTAGCCTTCTCCCTGATCGGCGGCACGCGCCGTGGGCTGATAGTGGACCGCGATCCCGGGCAAACGGTTCTCCTGCAACCGTTTCAGGGCGGTGGCGTTCGTCACCGCGAAACTGTCGATGCCGCAACGCAGCATCAGGGGGACCTGATCGATCAAGACGTCGCCGACCGCACGCAGTTCGTTCCTGTAGGCGAGCCGGTCGCGCAGGAGCGAGGCGTGGCTGAAGGCGCGACCGTCGTTGAAGGCGGGAAATTCCACTGCCGCAAGCTCGATACGATAGAGATAGGGTTCCAGCCGCCTGACATCGTCGGCAGGTTTGATCAGAACCCCGAGACCTATGTCGTTGCTGCTTTCGGCCTTCTCGATGAACTGGTCGAGCGGCAGGAGCGCTTTCTCGTCTTCGCCGGCTTTCACATCGTCCGTTTCGATCACCCACGGATCGCCGTCGACGAAGCCCGTTTCTCTCCAGATCCTTGTCACGTCACTCATCAGGCAGCCTCCGCCTTTGCTTCGCCGTAGAGCGCATCCTTGAAAGGCTGCGGCCCGACACGGCGATAGGCTTCGAGGAAGGTTTCCTCCTTCGACTGTCGCAGGCCGAGATAGGTGTCGACGATTGTCTCGATCGCGTCGGTCACCTTGTCAGGCTCGAAGCCACGGCCGATGATCTCGCCGATCGAGGTGTTTTCGTCGCCGGATCCGCCGAGGGTGATCTGGTAGAGCTCGGCGCCCTTCTTCTCGACACCCAGAAGGCCGATATGGCCGACATGATGGTGGCCGCACGCGTTGATGCAGCCGGAAATCTTGATCTTCAACTCGCCGATTTCCGCCTGACGCTCCGGTGCGCCGAACCGGGTGGAGATTTCCTGCGCCACGGGGATCGAACGGGCGTTCGCCAGGGCGCAGTAGTCCAGCCCGGGACAGGCGATGATATCCGTGATCAGGCCGGAATTGGCCGTCGCGAGGTTCTGGGCGACCAGCGCGCGATAAAGCGGCTCGAGGTCGGCCAGCGCTACATGCGGGAAGATGACGTTCTGTTCGTGGCTTATGCGGATCTCGTCATTGGCGAACTCCTCCGCCAGATCGGCGATCAGGTCCATCTGGACGTCCGACGCGTCACCCGGAATGCCGCCGATCGGCTTGAGCGAGATCGTCACCATGCCGTAGTCGGGATGCTTGTGCGGCTGGACGTTCTGGTGAACCCAGCGGGCAAAGGCTTCGTCCTGCTTCTTCCAGCCGGCGAGCTGAGCCCAGCCCTCGGCACGGTCGGCCAGGGCCGGCGGCGCGAAATAGGCGGCGATCGCCTGGACATCCGCCTCCGGGAGTTTCAGTTCGGTGCCTTGCAGATGTGAGAATTCCTCTTCCACCTGGCGGGTCAGTTCCTCGACGCCGGTTTCATGGACGAGGATCTTGATGCGAGCCTTGTACTTGTTGTCGCGGCGGCCATGCAGGTTGTACACCCGCATTATGGCGGTGATGTAGGACAACAGGTCCTCTTCCGGCAGGAAGTCGCGGATCTTCTTGGCGATCAGCGGCGTGCGGCCCTGGCCGCCTCCGACATAGACGGCAAAGCCGATGCGGCCTTCATCGTCCTTCTTCAGGTGCAGGCCGATGTCGTGAACCTGGATCGCGGCGCGGTCGCGCTCCGCACCGGTCACGGCGATCTTGAACTTGCGCGGCAGGAAGGAAAATTCCGGATGAACGGATGACCATTGGCGCAGGATTTCCGCATAGGGGCGGGGGTCGGCAACCTCGTCTGCCGCGGCGCCGGCAAAATGGTCGGCAGTGACGTTGCGAATGCAGTTGCCCGACGTCTGCAGCGCATGCATCTCGACGCTTGCCAATTCCGCGAGGATGTCTGGCGTGTCAGACAGTTTCGGCCAGTTGTACTGAATATTCTGGCGAGTAGTGAAATGGCCATAGCCGCGGTCGTACTTGCGGGCGATATGGGCGAGCATCCGCATCTGCCTTGCGTTCAGCGTGCCATAGGGAATGGCGACGCGCAGCATATAGGCGTGAAGCTGAAGGTAGACGCCGTTCATCAAGCGCAGCGGCTTGAACGCATCTTCCGCCAATTCTCCGGACAGGCGGCGTTCGACCTGGTCGCGGAACTGTTCCACGCGGCCTGAGACAAAAGCGTGGTCGAATTCGTCGTAACGATACATGATGCCCTCAGACTGCGATGAATGCCGGATCGGCCGGCTTGTACCCGGACGCGTATTCCATGGTCGGGCCCTGTGCCCGGATGCGCTCGCGCAGGCGGAGCGGCCAGAGGCGGCCCTGCACTTCCTGGACGTCGATGACGCTCACATCCACGACCTTGTTGCTGGCGAAATCGCGCTTGCCGATCGCTTCAAGCGAAGTGACGCATTCGGCATGTCGCGCCACGAGGGCCGCCTGCAGGTTTTCCGTCCACTGGCCGTTGGCATCCAGCCACACGGCGATGCCGTCGGACAGGCGGTTGGCGGTCAGAACCTTGTCGGTCATTGCTCCATTCCCACTTCTTGTTTGCGAACTTCCGACCGGAAGGCCGAAAGAGGTTCGGATTTTTCGAAATTCGCGCCGGCGACCGCCTCGCCGATGATGACCATGACCGGACCCTCGAGATCGTCGCGCGATTGAAGGGCAGGCAGTTCGGCCAGAACGCCGTGGAAAAGACGACGGTCGCTGCGGCTGGCATTCTCGATGACGGCGACGGTGGTGTCGGCGGAAAGGCCCGCCTGCATGAGGCGTCCTGCGACGGATGCGGCGACGGTGCGACCCATATAGACGGCAATGGTCGCGCCGGAGATCGCAAGGCTCGCCCAGTCAGGCAGGATATCCCCGGTCAGGTCGTGGCCGGTGGTGAAGATGAGAGACGAGGCGACGCCCCGCAGGGTCAGCGGCAGATCGAAGTCGGCGGCGGCCGCAAAGGCCGAAGTAATGCCCGGTACGATCTCGTAGGCGATACCGGCATCGCGGAGTGCGGCCATCTCCTCGCCCGCGCGGCCATAGACGAGCGGATCGCCGGATTTCAGCCGCACGACGCGCTTGCCCTGGCTGCCGAGTTCGACCAGCAGGCGATTGATCTCGTCCTGGCTCTTCGAGTGGCAGTTCTTGCGCTTGCCGACGGAAAGCCTTTCGGCGTCACGCCGGCCCATGTCCACGATCGCTTGCGGCACCAGGGCGTCGTAGACGATGGCATCGGCCTCCATCAGGACGCGCTGGGCACGCAGTGTCAGCAGGTCTTCCGCGCCGGGGCCGGCGCCAACCAGCCAGATCTTGCCTTCCGCCTTGCCCGACGTGGACAAAAGCGCATTCGCGGCACGGCGGGCGGCCACATGATCATTGGCATCGACAGCGTCGGCCACATCGCCCGAGAAGAACCTGCGCCAGAAGATACGGCGCGAGGCGCCGCGCGGAACCATCCGCTCGGCCGCGTCCCTGTAATCGGCTGCCAGGCTTGCAAGGCGACCGAGCGAAGGCGACAACATCCGGTCGATGCGCGCGCGGATCATCTGCGCCAGGACGGGTCCAGCGCCTTCGGTGCCGATGGCGATCGCGACCGGCGCGCGGTTGACGATCGCGGGGGTGAAGAAATCGCAGAAGTCAGGCTGATCGACCGCATTGGCGGGGATCTTTTCGCCGCGGGCGGCATGGACGATCGCCTGATCCTGTTCGGCATTCCCGGTGGCTGCGAAGACCAGTGCGGCGCCCTTCACTTGCTCGGGGGAAAAGGCCATGTGGATCGTGGCGACATTCTGAGTTTTCAGCCAGGCCGCATAATCGGTCTCCGGCGCTTCCGCATAGGCGAGGATGCGCGCATCGGTGCCGCGCAAGAGACGGGCCTTGGCATAAGCCTCGTCCCCGTTGCCGAAGACGGCCACGGTTTTCCCGCGTACACGAAAGAAGGCCGGAAAGACCGACAGGCGTTCATTGGTGGAAGGCATGCGAATGTCCTGAAGCATCGGATGCCATTATCCGCGTACACGGCTTCCGAAAGAAGAAACGGATATGCGATCTCGATCCGAGGGCGGGTATTTATTTTCACTAGCTTGCGCTGGAGAGCAAAACCCAACTGCGTCAGGCTTTTACGAGTTTCTGCAAAGACTTGGGGCTTTTCGCTTTCCTGCGTGTCGCCAGACCCCTAAACTGGACGCAACCTGCCACCGGAATTTCCCATGACGAGCCCGACCGCTATCGCCGCCCGCCTTCTCGACGTGATCGAACACGACATCCTGCCGCTGACCGAAAAGGGCGTGGCGGCGGGCAACAAGATTTTCGGCGCAGCGATCCTCAGAAAGTCCGACCTGTCGCTGGTTCTGGCCGAGACCAACAACGAACTGGAAAACCCGCTCTGGCATGGGGAGGTCCACGCCTTGAAGCGCCTCTACGAGAGGGAAGCTGGAGTGGATACAAAGGAGCTGATGTTCCTTTCGACGCACGAACCCTGCACCATGTGCATGTCCGCGATCACCTGGGCCGGGTTCGACAATATCTATTCCTTCTTCAGTCATGAGGATTCGCGCGATGCTTTCGCCATCCCCCACGACCTGAAGATCTTGAAGGAGGTGTTCGAGCTAGAGCCCGGCGGCTACCGGCGGTCGAACGCTTTCTGGCGCTCCTACTTCATCGCCGAGCTGGTCGATGCTTCGGACGAAGCCGCGCGCAGGGATCTGGAGGCCCAGACGGCAAGGATCAAGGCCACCTACCGGCGCCTCTCGGACGATTACCAGTCCGGCAAGGGCGAAAACCGCATACCGCTGAACTGAGCGAACGGAATTACCTGCATGAACCCTTCGAAGGATATTTCCCGCCTGATCGAAATCATGGCGGCGCTGCGCACGCCGGTGACCGGCTGCCCCTGGGATCTCGAACAGGATTTTGCATCGATCAAGCCCTACACGATCGAGGAGGCCTATGAGGTGGCCGACGCGATCGAACGCAACGATATGGATGATCTCTGCGAGGAACTGGGAGATCTCCTGCTCCAGGTAGCGTTTCACGCGCGTATGGCGGAGGAGGCCGGGGAATTCTCCTTCGGTGACGTCGTCGAGGCGATCACGCGCAAGATGATTCGCCGCCATCCCCATGTATTCGCGCGATCGGCTGCAGATACGCCCGGTGCCGTGAAGCTGCAGTGGGATGAGATCAAGGCCGAGGAAAAACGCGAGCGTATCGAGCGACGGAAAAAGCGCGGAATAACGGAAGACTTCAAGTCCGGCTTCCTCGGTAGCGTACACCGCGCCCAGCCGGCGCTGACGGAAGCCCTGAAGTTGCAGGAACGTGCCGCCAAGGTAGGTTTCGACTGGTCGGAGGCTGCACCGATCCTCGACAAGATCGAGGAAGAGGTCAGGGAACTGCGCGGGGCGCTGCAGTCCGGGCATCCGGAAAAAGTAGCCGACGAGTTGGGCGATCTGATCTTCGCGATGGTCAATATCGGCCGCCATGTCAAAGCCGATCCGGAACAGGCCTTACGCGGTACGAACACAAAATTCAGAAGGCGTTTCAGGCATATCGAGACGGAAGTTGAGAAGTCGGGAGAGACTCTGGAAATCGCGACGCTCGAGCGTATGGAGGAGCTCTGGCAGGCCGCCAAGGCCATAGAGAGGCAGCTCGATTGAGTGGATGGCGGCCGTGGGCAGGAGTTCGCCATGAAGCTTGACGGACTTGAGGTCGCGATCGCCGGGGCCGGCATCGGCGGACTGTCGCTGGCGGCCATGCTGGCGCGCAGGGGAGCCAAGGTCGTGGTTTACGACCAGATGGCGGCGCCGCAGCCGGTAGGATCGGGCTTCGTGCTGCAGCCGACGGGGCTTGCCATCCTGGAGAGGATGGGGTTGCGGAAGGCAGTCGCCGCGCGGGGGCAGGCGATCACAAGAATGCATGGCAAGCTCGCCGGGGTGGTAGGGACTGCGTCCGGCAAGACCGTGCTGGAGATCGGATATCCCGGTGGTGGTCATGGTATCGCCGTCCAGAGGGTAGCTCTATTCGAACTCCTGCTGGAAGCGGCCGTTGCCGCCGGGGTGCGGTTCGAAACGAACGCGAAGACGATCGGCGTCATAGAAGCGGGGCGGCCGGCACTGACGCTCGATGGCGGCCGGGCGACGCCGGCAGCGGATCTGGTGGTCGACGCCATGGGGGCGAATTCTCCTGTCGGTCACGATCCGGCAAAGGAGCTAGGCTACGGCGCACTCTGGGCGACGGTACCCTGGCCAGAAAGCGGCCCGTTCGATGCGAACGAACTCGAACAGCGCTACGAGCGGGCGAGCCGGATGGCGGGCGTGCTTCCGGTCGGAACCGCCCGTGACGGAGCGCCGCCTATGGCGACATTCTTCTGGAGCCTGCGCAACGGCGATATCGGGAAGTGGCGGGAGGCGGGTCGCGACGCCTGGATCGACGACGTGGCGGCGTTATGGCCGCAGGCCGCGCCGCTTGCCGAGATCGCCGAGCCGGTACATGCCCGATATCGCCATCACACGCGCCGGCCTATCGCCGGACACCATGTGGTCCGTATCGGAGACGCCTGGCATGCAACGAGCCCGCAGCTCGGCCAGGGCGCGAACATGGCGCTCATCGACGCTGCGTCGCTGGCTTCGGCCCTGACAAGGGCGCCGACAGTCGCGGATGCTCTGGCGCTGCATCTGGTCCAGCGCCGGCCGCATGTCTGGCTTTATCAGACGCTGAGCCTTGTTCTGACGCCGTTCTACCAGTCCGACAGCCGGATACTGCCCGCAATGCGGGATCTCGCCATCGGCCCGGCGACGCACCTGCCGCTGGTGCGGCAGCTCGTCAGCCGGCTGGTCACAGGCGATTTCCTCGGCCCGATCGGGCGGATCGGGTTGGACGATCTGTAGTCCGGGCGTCAGGCGGGCCTGAGGGTGATCACGGTCAGTTCAGAGGGGACACCGAGACGGAGCGCAAAGCCGATCCACAACGCGGTGCCGTTGTTGACATAGAGCTGAGTGTCGCCCAACCGGTAGAGGCCGGAAACGAAGCCGTTGTTGAACCGCGCGACCAGCCTATCCATGCCTAGTATCATGCCCCCGTGCGTGTGGCCGGAAAGCTGCAGATCGATGCCAGCCTCCGCAGCGAGGCGGGCGTCCCTCGGCTGGTGATTGAGCAGGATTACAGGGGCATTCACCGGTGCTCCCGAGAGGGCCTTGGCTATATCCGGTCCCTCGAGGCCGAAGCGGGCGGCAGCGAGATCGTTGACGCCGGCAAGCGTAAGACTGGCCTCTCCGTGTGAAAGAACCACATGGCCGTTGGATATGGTGCGCATACCAAGCGTTTCATATTGCCGCATCCAGTCATCGTGGCCGAAATAGTATTCGTGGTTGCCGGGAATGGCATAGACGCCATCCTTGGCCGCGAGCTTCGCCAGCGGCGCCACGTCCAGCTGACGCGCCTGCAGGTCGCCGTCGATCAGATCTCCGGTGATGACGATCAGGTCCGGATTCTGGGCGTTGGCCAAGGCAACCGTTTCCTCCACCCATGGCGCCTGGAACAGGCGGCTGATGTGGAGATCGGTAAGCTGGATGAGCCTGTAGCCATCGAATGCCGGGGGCAGATTGCGGATCTTGATCTCCACTTCCTTCAAGGCGGGGACACGTATCGCCTGGCTGACGGCAAAGGCGGCGAAGGACATGGCGACCGCGCCGATCGCGTAACGCATCGGCGCAGGGATGGCCACCCGCCTGCGTTTCGCCGCCGCCACCGCCAACGCGGCGATATCGCAGAGCAACTGCAGGAAGGCCAGCAGAAGGACCGTACCGGCAAGCCAGTTGACGACGATCATGGAAATCCTCGGCACTTCCGGCGAGAACATCGTCCCGAACACCAGAAGGCTGATGAGGCTGTGCTGGAACACCACCATCAATACGATTGCGACGAAGCCCTTCAGCCAGTTCGGCCAGGGCAAAGGATAGATGAAGCGGACGACAACGTAGAGGCAGAGAAGGGCTTTGAAGATATGAAACAAGACGGGAGCTCGATGGCGCTGGACGGGAGGAATTTACCTCTTGTTGCAAGTGGCGAGCGATCTCAAGCGGTTGACGCGATTTTGATCGCCTGCGGCCGTCAGCCTCCGACGACTTTTGGGTGATCGGCACGGTGGCGGAGCCGGGGGCGGGACGGGCAGGGCGCTCCTATCTTGATCCTGTCGTAAACTTCCTGTCTCTTGCGGCTCCGCGACCCGCCCAAGGATTCAAACGTGGCCAGACATCTCCGCATCGCTATCGCCTGCAGCTCGTTTGCAATCGCGCTCGCAACTTTTTCCCCCTATTCGCGCGCTCAGGAAGAAGAGATCATGCCGCTGCCGAAAAACCGTGCCGAACTGACGCGGAGGCTGAGCGACGCAGGCCTTTCGGCGGCCGGGATCAAAGCCATCGTCGATGTCTCACGTGATGGCGTCGTTCTCGATACGGGACCCGTGGACGAAGCCGACCTTGCGCCTGGGGTCAGCAAGGTCGGCGGCTTGCCGGACCTGCCGAAGGATATGGCATGGCCGGTGCGTCCCGCCTATGACGGGGCGGAGGCGCTGAAGGCGCAGTTCGACAGGGACGCCGCCAATCTTTATGCCGATGCCGGGCTGCCGCCTCCATGGATGACGGTCGATGAAGGCAATGCTCTCGTCGCCGAGCGCAAGCGAATCAATGACGAGGCGATGGCCGCGACGCTGAAGATCATGAAGGAAGCAGGCGCCGAAGTGAGCGACCTCGATCTCTCCGGTATCGAGAAGGCCCCGCGTGAGGAAATCGAGAAGACCGCAAATGAACAGAGGGCACTCGGCGAGGCTGTTTCGAAGCCCTTCCCGTTGACGTTCATGGCTCAGGTCGATCTTGCCGCGCTCTCGAAGGCGCCGGGTTTCGACAAGGCCTTGCCGGCGAGCGGCAGATTGCTGTTCTTCTACGATCTGCCGGTGCTGCCGGCGAGCTACGAGCCGAGAGCGCGCATCGGCTGGCGGTTGATCCATGACGACAGCCCGGTGTCGGAGCTGGCTCGAAAGCCTCTGCCGCAGGAACTCGCCGGCTTTGCGGGGACCGCGAGCCTCAAGGCTGTCAGGATCGCCGGGCGGTCCGTCGTGACTACGGTGCCGGTCGGCGATGCGGGTTGGGATTCTGTCGGCGATATCACCGGCGATGACACGTCTCTCTATTCCGACTGGCTTTTCTCGATCGGCTGGCCGACGGAGGAGAACGGCGGAAATCACCAGCTCGGCGGTTGGCCGCGTGCCATTCAGTCCGGCATGCAGTCAATCAGCCAACTCGCTTCCAACGGCGTCGATGCGGGAAGCAGCGAGGCCTATGGAAGCGCCGAGGGTACGCGTCTGCTCGCCGATGCCAGGGCATGGCGTCTGGTTCTCCAGATTGGGACCGACGAGCCGACCGGCTACCCACTGCCCGGTGCGCTCTATGTGCTGATGCGGGAGGACGACCTTGCCAGCCGCCGCTTCGATAAGGCATGGGTCATCTACGAGCAGGATTGAGAACGGCGGTCCTAAGCCGGGCCTGCGGCGTGGTCTGCCACGGCTGATACGACTGAGGAAAAGGGCCAGATGGGGCGTTCCCCGCCCGCGGTAACACGTGGCGTTGCTACCGATCCGTCTTGACCAGCAAGCCTTCCGCTAGATGGCGGAACGCGTTTACCACCTTCGCAAAGACGTCCTGCGGATCATCGGCCGCTGCGATCCAGAGTGCGGCGTTGAGAGCCGCGCCGTTGATCAACCGGCCCGCGGCTTCCGCATCGACGGATTTGACGGTGCCTTCGTCGATGAGAGCTCGGATCGTGGCTGTCGTCGTCTGCAGGCAGGCGTTCTGATTCGGCCATCGCGAAGGGTCCCCCAGGACTGCCGGGCCATCGAGCAGCACGATGCGCTGTATCTCGGGTTCCAGCGCCATCTCGATATAGGCGACACCTTCGCCGACGAAGGAATCCCAGAGACTGCTTCCGT
>JBQGDG010000023.1:0-2190 GCA_052038935.1 Neorhizobium sp.
CTGCGCGCAGCCTTGCGCTCCAGCCCGAGCTGGTGCTCGCGGTAGATGATGAATATGCCCGCCGATACGGTGATCGCCGTTCCGACAAGCGTCGAGATCGTCGGTATGTCGCCGAACAGCGTGTAGGCGATCGCAATCCCCAATATGATCGAGGTGTATTCGAACGGCGCGACGGTTGAGACGTCCGCCTGCCGGTAGGCTTCCGTCAGCAGGATCTGGCCGATACCGCCGAAAAATCCCGATGCGATCAGACAGGCCCGCTCGAAGCCGCTGAGCGGCGCCCAGCCGAAGGGAAGGCTGACGATCGAAAAGACGGCGGCGGTGAGCGAGAAATAGAGGACGATGGTCGCCGTCTTCTCCGTCCGCACGAGCTGGCGCACCTGGATCATCGCGAACCCGCCCATGACCGCCGCGATCAGGACGGCTACCGCGCCCATGGCCTGTTCGGAGCCGACACCGTCCGAGCTGAACAGGGTCAGCTTCGGCCATGAGATGATCACCACGCCCACCATGCCGATCGCGACCGCGGTCCAGCGATAGAGCCGAACGGTCTCCTTGAGGATGAGTGCGGCGAAGACGACGGCGATGAGTGGCATGGAATAGCCGATCGCGATCGCATCCGGCATCGGCAGGTGGACGAGGCCGTAGAAGCCGAAGGCCATCGCCAGGATGCCCAGCGTACCCCGCTTGAGATGGCCGAGCGGACTGTTCGTGTGGAAGGAACGGAACAGCTCCCGCCGGAATGCCAGATAACCCATGATCGGCACCAGGGCGAAGGCGGAGCGATAGAAGGTAATCTGCCCGGCCGGGATATCCGGGCCGGCGGATTTTATGCAGGTCTGCATCATTATGAAGACGACGACGGAAAGCACTTTCAGCAATATCCCGCGAAGGGGATTGAGGGCATCGGCAGTCATGGAAAACTCGTTGAGGAACGGGCCGTGGCGCGATCAGGGGACAGGCGATTGGCGGGGCGTCTGTTACAACAGTAACGGAAAAGTGGCGTGTCGTGCATGAAAACTGATGATAGTCCGATCAAATAGCGCTGCCCGAAATTGAACCATTATACTGGCAGTTCGGCTGTTCTATTTTAGTCAGGGTTCAACAATCGTTTAGCATTGAATGCAATTATGCGCGCGGCAATGGGGAAGTGCCGGTCTGATCGGGGGCAGAAAATCCCATAGCCGTCTAGCGAAAAGCCGGTTCAGGAATCATCATGCGAACAGATACGGGCCAGATCGTGCATCTGGCAGACTACCGCGCCACCGACTTCGTCTTGGAACGGGTGGACCTGACGTTTGAGCTCGACCCGACGAATACGAAAGTCGAGGCGAGGCTGATCTTCCACCGGCGCGACGGCGTCGATCCCTCCGTACCGCTCGTACTCGATGGCGACGAACTCGTGCTCTCCGGCCTCCTGTTCGACCAGCAGGAAATGCCTGCCGGCCAGTACGAGGCGACGGCGGAAAAGCTGACGGTCCGCGACCTGCCGGCGCAGTCCCCCTTCGAGCTGACCATCACGACCTTCATCAATCCGGAAGCCAATACCCAGCTGATGGGTCTCTACCGGACCAACGGCATCTACTGCACCCAGTGCGAGGCGGAAGGCTTCCGCCGGATCACCTATTTCCCCGACCGGCCTGATGTCCTGGCGCCCTATACGATCACCATCATCGGCGACAAGGCTGCCAATCCCGTCATGCTGTCGAACGGCAATTTCCTCGGCGGGGCGGGTTACGACGAAGGCCGCGCCTTCGCCGCGTGGTTCGATCCCCATCCGAAACCGGCCTATCTCTTTGCGCTCGTCGCCGGTGACCTCGGCGTAGTCGAGGACAGGTTCGAGACGATGTCCGGCCGTCAGGTGGCGCTGAAGATCTATGTCGAACACGGCAAGGAGCCGCGCGCGGCCTATGCCATGGACGCGCTGAAACGCTCGATGAAGTGGGACGAGGAGCGGTTCGGCCGCGAATACGATCTTGACATATTCATGATCGTCGCCGTGTCCGACTTCAATATGGGCGCCATGGAGAACAAGGGCCTCAACGTCTTCAACGACAAATACGTGCTGGCGGACCCGGAAACGGCGACCGACCAGGACTATGCCAATATCGAAGCGATCATCGCCCACGAATATTTTCACAACTGGACCGGCAACCGCATCACCTGCCGCGACTGGTTCCAGCTCTGCCT